>NZ_JAQYWT010000363.1:0-485702 GCF_036322545.1 Streptomyces sp. SP18BB07 | reverse complement strand
TATCTGGCGTTGATTTTTGGCACGCTGTTGAGTTCTCAAGGAACGGACGCTTCCTTTGTACTCACCCGAGCTACTTCCTCAGGCTTTCCTCCGGGCAGTTTCCCTTCGGTCTTGCTGTCTTGCGTTTCCGACTCTATCAGATCGTTTTCCGATCCGATTCCCTGTCGGGGGGATTTGCCTTTCGGCTGTCTTTTGACCTCGCGGTTTCCCTTGCGGCCTTTCGACATTCACTACGTTAGCCGATTCCCTCGGCAACTCATAATTGAGTGGTGCGGGCTGGAATCAGGGCATGCCTAATTCGCCCCCGCCGAGGGGATGTCGTAGGTAGTGGGTTGGCCGCTCTCGGCTGCTGGCTGATCGCCGTAACCGGTTCAAGCGGCTCGGGCTACGTTACGGATCGCCCAGGGGCGAGTCAAGTTGAGCGCCGACGGGGGACATGGGCTCGATATGGGCTGACCGTCGGGTCGTTGGCGATCCAGAAGCGCCAGGGGTGGACCCCGCCGTCGCCGGAGACCCCGGTGCGGGGACCGTTGAGTACCTGGTCAGGACCGACGGGGGAACCGGTCAGAACGGTCAGGGGCGAGGCCTCGGCGGTGCAGGCGTCCGTGCCGTCCAGGGCTCGGTCGATGTCCAGGGCTGTGGCCAGGCGGGCCGGGCCTTTGGCCAGTTCTTTGTCATTTCGGGCCGAGATTCGACGTTTGCGAGCAAGGTCGGCCCCTTCGGTGATCTCGCCGGCGCGCAGCAGGACCGCGCTCGCCCGGCCCTCCGGACCGCACACGAGGTTCATGCAGTGCCACATGCCGTAGGTGAAGTAGACGTACACGTGTCCGGGCGGACCGAACATCACGCCGTTGCGCGCTGTGCGACCGCGATAGGCGTGGGAGCCCGGGTCGTTCGCGCCGTCATAGGCCTCGACCTCCGTGAGACGGAGCTCGATCGGACCCTCCGGGGTGGTGCGGACGAGGACGCGCCCGAGGAGGTCCGGCGCCACCTCCAGCACGGGGCGGTCGAAGAACTCGCGGGCGAGGGGCGTACGGTCGGGGCTCGCGATCATGGCGTACGAGCGTAGTCCAGACGGGTGCGTGCCGACGGGTGGCGTGGGGGCGTCCTCCTTGGAAGGGTGAGGAAGCGGGAGGACGCGGAACCGGGTGCCGTCGGTTTGCGTTTGTAGGGATCAAGGCTCCGCGCCACGCAGAGCGATCCACACCACAGAGAACACAGAACCACGCAGATACGCAGGCTTTTGCCTGACGGGAGGAACAGACATGGGGTTCAAGCGGCTGCTCGCGAGCCTGGGAGCCGGTGGCGCTTCGGTCGAGACGGTGTTGACCGAGATCAACGTCGTCCCGGGCGGTGTCGTCCAGGGTGAGGTGCGGATCCAGGGCGGCTCCGTGGACCAGCAGATCGAAGCGCTGTCCGTCGGGCTTCAGGCCAAGGTCGAGGTCGAGGGTCAGGACGCGGAGTACAAGCAGGACATCGAGTTCACCAAGCAGCGGCTCGGCGGTGCCTTCGAGCTGAAGGCCCAGGCCGTCCACGTGGTGCCGTTCGGGCTGGAGATCCCGTGGGAGACGCCCGTCACCACCATCCAGGGGCAGACGCTGCCGGGGATGCACATCGGTGTGAGCACCGAGCTGGAGATCGCGCGCGCGGTCGACTCCGGTGACCTGGACCCGATCAACGTGCACCCGCTGCCCGCTCAGCAGGCTCTGCTGGACGCCTTCATCCAGCTGGGCTTCCGCTTCAAGAACGCGGACATGGAGCGCGGTCACATCCGCGGGACCCGGCAGAAGCTGCCGTTCTACCAGGAGATCGAGTTCTACCCGCCGCAGCAGTACCACGGCCTGAACCAGGTCGAGTTGAGCTTCGTCGCCGACGAGCGCGAGATGGACGTCGTGCTGGAGATGGACAAGAAGCCGGGGCTGTTCAGCGAGGGCAGCGACTCGTTCCGTTCCTTCAAGGTGGGTCTGCACGACTACCAGAGCACGGACTGGACGGCGTACCTCAACCAGTGGCTGTCCGAGGTCGGCAGCAAGCGCAGTTGGTTCTAGGCTCGGTACGACTGGAACCACATCTACCCCGGATCCATCAGGAGGTATCGAGGTGACCGAGCCGAAGAGGCCGCCGCTCCCCCACGATTTCCACCCGGTCGTGCCGTCCTTCACGGTCGCGAGCGAGGACGTCGAGGCGGGTTCCACGCTCAAGGACGCCCAGGTCTACGCGGAGGGGAACACCTCGCCGCAGCTGCGCTGGGAGGGTTTCCCGCCGGAGACCAAGAGCTTCGCCGTGACGTGCTACGACCCGGACGCCCCCACGGGGAGCGGGTTCTGGCACTGGGTCGTGTTCGACATCCCGGCGTCGGTGACGGAGTTGCCGACGGGTGCCGGCACGGGGAAGTTCGAGGGACTGCCCGAGGGCGCCGTCCAGGTGCGCAACGACTACGGGACGAAGGACTTCGGCGGGGCCGCCCCGCCGCCCGGCGATCCGGCCCACCGGTATGTGTTCACGGTGTACGCCGTGGACCAGGAGAAGCTCGGCCCGGATGCGGACGCTTCGCCGGCCGTGGTCGGGTTCAACCTGCGGTTCCACACCCTGGCCCGCGCGCAACTCATCGGTGAGTACGCCGCCGTGGCGGAATAGCAACGAAGCTGGACGTTCATTGAACGTTTGCCCGTCCCTGGTCTTGGAAGTGATCAGGGACGGGCATTTTTTATTGCGTTGTCCATCTCGGCGTGCCCGGCCAGAGTTGATCCAAGCCCGCCGGGGGGTGGGCTGGCACAGGAGGTGGGCTGGGATGCGGGACACGCTGGTACTGAACGCGAGCTTCGAGCCGCTGTCGACGGTGACGCTCAACCGAGCCGTCGTGCTGGTGCTGCAGGACAAGGCCGTCGTCGAGCAGACCCACCCCGAGCTGCGCATGCGGGGAACCGCGGTCGACATACCGGCGCCCCGGGTGATCAGGCTCTGCCGCTACGTGCGGGTGCCGTTCCGAAGACAAGCGCCGTGGTCGAGGCGGGGTGTGCTGGTACGGGACAGGCACAGGTGCGCGTACTGCGGTCGTCGGGCGACGACCGTCGACCATGTGGTGCCGCGGTCGCGGGGTGGTGGTGACACCTGGCTGAACACGGTGGCCTCCTGCGCCGAGGACAACCATCGCAAGGCCGACCGGACTCCGGAGCAGGCGGGTATGCCGTTGCTGCGGCAGCCGTTCGAGCCGACGCCGGCCGATGCGATGCTGCTGTCGCTGGGCCACGATGACTTCGATGCGCTGCCGGCCTGGCTCTCGCAAGGCGCCGCGTAGGGCTCCGCCCGGAAACGCCGGCTTCCCAGCGCCGTTCGACTTCTGTTGTCTGCGGGCTGCGGCGGCGTCGTGGCTCGTCGCGCAGTTCCCCGCGCCCCTGAAAACGCCTGGGCCCGCCCTTCTTCGGAAGGCGGGCCCGTCGTCGTGTCTGCGCTCAGTCGATCGCCGGCTTCTCGCGGCGTTCGCCGTTGCCGTCGGCGGGGCGGGGGACGGTGGGGCCGCCGCCCAGGTTGCCGAAGTTGCCCATGGCGCCGGAGAGGCCCTTGAGGGCGTCGCCGATCTCGCTGGGGACGATCCAGAGCTTGTTGGCGTCGCCCTCGGCGATCTTGGGGAGCATCTGGAGGTACTGGTAGGAGAGGAGCTTCTGGTCCGGATCGCCGGCGTGGATGGCTTCGAAGACCGTACGGACCGCCTGGGCTTCGCCCTCCGCGCGCAGGGCGGCTGCCTTGGCCTCACCCTCGGCGCGGAGGATCTGGGACTGCTTCTCGCCCTCGGCGGTGAGGATGGCCGCCTGGCGCGTACCTTCGGCGGTGAGGATCGCGGCGCGCTTGTCACGGTCGGCGCGCATCTGCTTCTCCATCGAGTCCTGGATGGAGGTGGGCGGCTCGATCGCCTTCAGCTCGACGCGGTTGACGCGGATGCCCCACTTGCCGGTCGCCTCGTCGAGGACGCCGCGCAGGGCCGCGTTGATCTCCTCGCGGGAGGTCAGGGTCCGCTCCAGGTCCATGCCACCGATGATGTTGCGCAGCGTGGTGACGGTGAGCTGCTCGATCGCCTGGATGTAGCTGGCGACCTCGTAGGTCGCGGCACGGGCGTCGGTGACCTGGTAGTAGATGACCGTGTCGATGTTCACGACCAGGTTGTCCTGGGTGATCACCGGCTGCGGCGGGAACGGTACGACCTGTTCGCGGAGGTCGATGCGGTTGCGGATGGAGTCGATGAACGGGACCACGATGTTGAGGCCCGCGTTGAGTGTGCGCGTGTAGCGGCCGAACCGCTCGACGATGGCCGCGCTGGCCTGTGGGATCACCTGGATGGTCTTGATCAGGGCGATGAAGACCAACACCACCAGAATGATCAGGACGATGATGATCGGTTCCATCGTTGCTCCCCGTGCCCTTCTCCGCCGTGGCGCTTCCTGAAGATCTTATGCCTGTTCGGACTGTTGAAGATCTTGCTGGTCGAGTCTGGCAGAACACCGCCTGCCGAGTGGGGCGTTCAGGCCACAGCGTCATCGCCTCGTGACCACGTCGTACGAGGTCACATGACGATCGCCGTGGCTCCCTCGATCTCGACCACGTCCACTTCCTGACCCACTTCGAAGGCCTGACCGGTGTCGAGCGCCCGGGCCGACCAGACCTCGCCGCCCAGCTTGATACGGCCGCCCGCGCCGTCGACCCGTTCCAGGACGACGGCGTGTTTGCCCTTCAACGCGTCGATGCCGGTGGCGAGTTGCGGCCGCTGCGATCTGTGCCGGGCCGCGATGGGGCGTACGACGGCGATGAGCGCGACGGAGACGATCGCGAAGACGACGACCTGGAGTACGACACCACCGCCCAGCCCCGCGACCACGGCGCCGGCGACCGCGCCCAGGGCGAGCATTCCCAACTCGGGCATCGCGGTCACGACGAGGGCGATTCCGAGCCCGGCCGCGCCGATCAGCCACCACACCCATGCGTCGATGCTGTCCACAACGGCCATGGTAGAACCGCGATCCGCCCGCCGAACAGAGCACACGGTCAAAGATCGCGTACAGAGGGATCCCAAGTCGGGTGCGCCCGGCCCCTGTTGTGGCGCGGGCGCACCCGACCGGCGGAAGATCGGGAGAAGTTGGAGGTCAGGTGAGCGGCAGACCGTGGGCGGTCCAGCGCTCGCCCAGCTGCTCGACGACGAGCGGGAGGCCGAAGCAGTGGGAGAGGTTGCGGGAGGTGAGCTCCAGCTCCAGCGGGCCCGCCGCCAGGACCTTGCCCTGACGGATCATCAGGACGTGGGTGAAGCCCGGGGGGATCTCCTCGACGTGGTGGGTGACCATGATCATGGAGGGGGCGATCGGGTCGCGGGCGAGGCGGCCGAGGCGGCGTACGAGGTCCTCGCGGCCACCGAGGTCGAGACCGGCGGCGGGCTCGTCGAGGAGCAGCAGCTCGGGGTCGGCCATCAGGGCGCGGGCGATGAGGGTGCGCTTGCGCTCGCCCTCGGAGAGGGTGCCGAACTTGCGGTCGACGTACTCGGTCATGCCGAGGCGGTCGAGGAAGGCGCGGGCGCGCAGTTCGTCGACCTCCTCGTAGTCCTCGTTCCAGGTGGCCGTCATGCCGTACGCGGCGGTCAGCACGGTCTGCAGGACGGTCTGGCGCCGGGGGAGCTTCTCCGCCATGGCGATGCCGGCCATGCCGATGCGGGGGCGCAGTTCGAAGACGTCGACCTTGCCGAGGGTGTCGCCGAGGATCGTGGCGGTGCCCTTGCTGGGGTAGAGGTAACTGGACGCGATGTTCAGGAGGGTGGTCTTGCCGGCGCCGTTCGGGCCGAGGATGGCCCAGCGCTCGCCCTCCTTGACCGACCAGGAGACCTGGTCCACCAGAGCCCGGCCCTCGCGGACCACGGATACGTCCTCCAGCTCCAGAACATCGCTCATGAGCGCGCTGTCTCCCCTTGCAGTGTCGGCCTGACTCGGCTGTCGCGTACGCCTGTGGTTGGAGCCACCGCCGGGTGGGCGCAGCCCATAGGGAAATCTACGCCACCGGTCGGGCCACCCATCGCCTCGGTCGTCCTTAGGGTGGGGGCATGCTCTCCGAACCACGCTCAGGACGCCTCGCCTCATGGGGAAATGCCCTTCTTGCCGGATTTGTCTCGCCGGATGACGCGGTGCTCGCGATCGTCGGGGAGGACGCGGTGCACCGGGTGGAGGGGTTGCCCGGCGAATCGGGGCCCGTGGGGCTGACGCTCGGGCTGGGGCGGTTGCGGGCGCTCGGGGTGACCGGGTTGCGGATCGCGCTGCCGGCGCCGGGGCATCCGCTGGGGCTGAGCGGGCCGCCGGAGTTCAACAAGCGGGCGCTGGAGGCGGAGGAGGCGGTCGTCTGCCACGGGGGTGCGCTGGGGCTGGTGCCGGAGGTGTCCTCGGCCGGGCCGGCGGGCGACGAGCACGTCGAGGTCGTCTGGCACTGCCTGGAGGTGCGGGAGGCGCCGCCGGCCGACGTGCCGTCGCTCGGGGAGGCCGAGCGGGAGCTGGCGGAGGCGCTCCGGGAGGCGACGGAGGTGTTGTCGCGGCTGGACGTGGCGGCGTCCGGGCCGGTGGCGGAGGCGGCGATCGACGCGTACCGGGCTCGGGCCGAGCGGGGGCGGGAGGTGTTGGCGCCCGGGTATCCGCCGCGTGCGGTACGGGTGCTGGAGCTGGCGCAACGGATCGGGCTGCTGATCTCGGTGGCGTTCGAGAACGGGCACGGCGGGGCCGTGAGCGCGTCCGAGATGGCCTCGCGGACGGCCGCGCTGCGGCCGGTGGAGCGGACGGCTCGGCGGGCGCAGGTGGCGGCGTACAACGCGTTCGTGGAGGAGCGGGAGCGGGGACGGTAGGGGGCCGTGGGCGCGCCCGGGCCTGGGTGCGTCGTTGCCCGGCGGCGGTGCCCGGCGTCGGGGGGGTGGGCTGGGCCCCTGGCCGTGTGTTGCCCGGCGGCTGCGGCGGGGCGGGGCGGGGTTTCGCTCACCGGCGCTTGCCGGGTGCCGCTGCGCCCACCCTCCCCCACTCTCGGCTTCGCTCGAGCGGGAGGTGCCCCCATCGCCCCAGCGGCACGACCGCCCGCAGCTGGGACGGCTGGATGGCCGGCGCGGTCGTGTTCAGTGGTTGGCTGTGATGTTGCCGAACGTCGGGTTGAGTGCGGCGATGAGGTTGGCGCTGAGGCCCGTGACCGTGACGGGGACGTCGACGGGGACCTGGACGTCGAGGCCGGAGGCGACGCCCGGGGAGCCCACCGCGGCGCTGTCGGCGACCGAGTCGGCGACGGCGGCACCGGACGATGCGCCCGCGGCGAGACCGGCGGCGGTGACGGTCAGGGCGGCCTTCTTGGCGAAGTGCATGAGCTGTGTTCCTCCTGCGTCGTACGTGTCCGGCCCTGCGGGCCGTGCGCTGATCAACGCCCGGCGGGTCCGCGGTGGCACGCGCGCCCCACGGGAACGGCCCCTTCGGCGCATTGAGGCGATGGAACGACTACAGGACGAAACCTGACCGGCCTCCCAGGGGGTGCCTGGGAGGCCGGTGGTCACTGGTGCTCCGGGGCGGGGAACGTCAGTGGTTGACACCCAGGTTGCCGAAGGCCGGGTTCAGGATGCCGACGACGTTCACGCTGTTGCCGACCGCGTTCACGGGGATGTGGACCGGGGCCTGGATGACGTTGCCCGAGACGACGCCCGGCGAGCCGATGGCCTTGCCGTCGGCGTGCGCCCCGCCGTCGGTGGCGGAGGCCATACCGGCACCGGCGGCGACGAGGCCACCGGCCACCATCGTGACAGCGGCGGCCTTCTTCAGGTTCTTCACTTTGAGCCCTTCCTTGCGATCACTGCGGCGGTCGCACGCAGCACGCACTGAAGAACGGCGGGGGTCCCGGCAGGATGCGCCACCCGGGGGACATACACCCGACAGTATGAATCTCAGCCCGGAGGGGAACCCTCCATGTTGCCGGACAATCCGCACATCATCCGGTCACACCATGGCGTACCGCCCACAGTGCGGCCTGGGTCCGGTCCGCCAGGTCGAGCTTCATCAGGATGTTCGAGACGTGGGTCTTCACCGTCTTCTCGGACAGCACCAGCGCCCGCGCTATCTCACGGTTGGAACGGCCGTCGGCGATCAGGCCGAGCACCTCCCGCTCCCGCTCCGTCAGTGAACCGCCTCTCCCCTGGCCGGAGTTGGCCACCTCCTGGGACAGCAGGGCGTCGGCGACCTCCGGCTGGAGGAGGATGTGCCCGGCGTGCACCGAGCGGATGGCACCGGCCAGGGCGTCGGGGTCCACGTCCTTGTAGACGTATCCGGCGGCCCCGGCGCGCAGGGCCGGGACGACCGTGCGCTGCTCGGTGAAGCTGGTGACGATGAGCACGCGCGCGGGGTTGTCGAGTTCGCGGAGTTTCCGCAGGGCCTCGACGCCGTCCATGCCGGGCATCTTGACATCCATGAGGACGACGTCGGGCCGCAGTTCCTCGGCTCGGGCTACGCCCTCGGCGCCGTCGGCGGCCTCACCCACGACCTCGATGTCGTCCTGCACCTCCAGGAAGGTGCGCAGACCTCGGCGGACCACCTGGTGGTCGTCGACGAGGAGCACCTTGATCGCGTCAGCCACCGGGGACCTCCATCTCGATGGTGGTGCCCTTTCCGGGCGCCGATTCCACGGTCAGCCGGCCGCCGACCCCGCTCGCCCGGTCGCGCATGGAGACCAGGCCGAGGTGGCGTCCCGCGCGGCGTACGGCCTGGGTGTCGAAGCCGGTGCCGTCGTCGGTGACCCGCAGGACGGCTCCGCCGCCGTGCCGGTCCAGTGTGACGTCGACCCGCTCGGCGCCCGAGTGCCGCAGGGCGTTGTGCAGGGCCTCCTGCGCCACGCGCAGCATGGCCTCCTCCTGGGCGGCGGGCAGCGCGCGGGCGCCGCGGCCGGAGAAGGTGACGCGGGCGCTGTGGGCGCGGTCGAGGACGTGGACCTGGGTGCGCAGGGTGGCGACCAGGCCGTCCTCGTCGAGCCCCGCGGGGCGCAGTTCGACCACGGCGGCGCGCAGTTCGTCCGCGGCTTCGGCGGCGAGGGCGGCGACCTGCTGCAGTTCGCCCTTGGCGCGGGAGGGGTCGCGGTCGACGAGGGCGGCGGCGGCCTGGGCGGTCAGGCGCAGGGAGAACAGCTTCTGGCTGACCGCGTCGTGCAGTTCGTGGGCGAGCCGGGAGCGCTCCTCGGCGATGGTCAGCTCGCGGCTGCGCTCGTAGAGGCGGGCGTTGGTGAGGGCGATGGCGGCGTGCTGGGCGAGGATCGACAGCAGGTCCTCGTCCTCCTCGGTGAAGCCGCAGCCCCCGTCGGGCTTGGGGCAGCTCTTGTTGGCGAGGAAGAGGGCGCCGATGACCTCGTCGCCGTCGCGGATGGGCAGGCCGAGGAAGTCGATCAGGTCAGGGTGGGCGCTGGGCCAGCCCTCGAAGCGGGGGTCCTTGCGGACGTCGGCCAGGCGCTCGGGGGTGGCCTGGTGGAGCATCGCGGCGAGGATGCCGTGCTGGCGCGGGAGCGGGCCGATGGCCTTCCACTGGGCGTCGCTGACGCCGTCGACTACGAACTGCGCGAAGCCCCCGTGATCGTCGGGGACGCCGAGCGCGGCGTACTCCGCGTCCAGCAGCTCGCGCGCGGAGGCGACGATCGTCTTGAGGACGTCGCGCACCTCCAGGTGCCTGCTCATGGCCAGCAGGGCGCTGCTCACCGTGGCGAGGCCGGACCGTGGACCTTGACTCATGACCTCACCGTACCGGCGGGGTCCGACACGGCGGATCGGACCGCCGGAGGCCTCACCGGGGCTTTCGGTCGTAGGCCCGGGGCCTACGACCGGTCCTAGGTCCCGGGGGCCGGGTCGGGCGGCCTTGGACGGGGCCTACGTCCGGGGGCCCGGCCCGGTGGCGTAGGGCGAAGGGCCCCGGGGCTCTGCGGCCCGCGTACGAGGCGGTGGGGGCGGTGGGGTTCCTAGGTTGGGATCACCGCCGCCGGGTTCGGGGGCGGTCGAGGACGAGGGGACGGATGTCATGTCGGTGGCGATCATCACGGGGGCGTCGAAGGGGCTGGGCCGGGCGCTCGGCGCGGCGCTGGCGGAGCGTGGATGGGATCTGGTGCTCGACGCCAGGACCGCCGGGGTCCTGAAGGAGGCCGCGGCGGAGCTGTCGGCGTACGGGACGCGGGTGGAGGCGTTGGCGGGGGACGTCACCCACGCCGGGCACCGGGCGGAGCTGGTGGCGGCCGCACGGCGGTTGGGCGGGGTGGACCTGTTGGTGAACAACGCGAGCGCGCTGGGCGCCGAACCGCTCGTACGGCTGGAGGAACTGCCTCTGGAAGGGCTGAGGCGGGCGCTGGAGGTCAATGTGGTCGCGGCGCTGGGGCTGGTCCAGGAGGCGCTGCCGCTGCTGCGGGCCTCGGGCGTGGGCGCGGTGATCGACGTCAGCTCGGACGCGGCGGCCGAGGCGTACGGGACGTGGGGCGGGTACGGGGCCTCGAAGGCGGCGCTGGACCAGCTGTCGGCGGTGCTGGCGGTGGAGGAGCCGGGGCTGCGGGTGTGGGCCGTCGATCCCGGGGACATGGGCACGGACCTGTATGCGGCGGCCGTACCGGACGACGACGATCCGCGGCCGGCCCCGGCCGGTGTGGTGCCCGCCTTCCTGCGGCTGCTCGACGAGCGGCCGGCCAGTGGCCGCTACGCGGCGCCGTCCCTGCTGGAGGGGCGATGACGACGGTGACGGTGCGGGTGCCGGAGGAGCTGCACGCGCGCGTGCCCGCCGAGCAGCGCGGGGCGGGCCTCGACCGGGACGGCGTACGGCTGCTGGTCTCGCGGGGGACGGCGGTGTCGCACCACGCGTTCGCGGCGCTGCCGGGGCTGCTGGCCGCGGGTGATCTGCTGGTGGTCAACACCTCGCCGACGTTGGCGGCGGCGGTGGACGGGAGGATCGGGCACGCGCGCGTGGCGGTGCATTTCTCCACGCGGGGCGACGACGGGCGGTGGGCGGTCGAGCTGCGGGATCCGGACGGGCGGGGCACCACGCGCGCGCGTGCGGGCGGTCCGGCGGGGACGGAGGTGTGGCTGCCCCGTGGCATGCGGCTGGTCCTGGAGGAGCCCCTGAGCGCACGGGGCGACCGGCTGTGGTGGGCCCGTGTGTCCTCGTCGGGCGTGGCCGGACTGCTGCGGGCGCACGGGCGGCCCATCCGTTACTCCTACACCGAGCGGGACCAGCCGCTGTCCGTGTACCAGACGGTGTTCGCGTTGCCGTCGCGGGACGGGGCGGGGAGCGCGGAGATGCCGAGTGCCGGGCGGCCGTTCACGGCTCGGCTGGTGGCGGAGCTGGTGAGCCGGGGGGTGCAGTTCGCGCCGGTCTCGCTGCACACCGGGGTCGCGTCGGCGGAGGCGCACGAGCCGCCGTATCCGGAGCGGTTCGCGGTGCCCGAGGCCTCGGCGCGGCTGGTCAACGCGGCGCGGGCGGGTGGTGGACGGGTCGTCGCGGTGGGGACGACGGCGGTGCGGGCCGTGGAGTCGGCGACCGGCTCCGACGGCGTCGTACGGGCCCGGGAGGGCTGGACGGATCTGGTGGTGACGCCGGAGCGCGGGGTGCGGGTGGTCGACGGGCTGCTGACCGGGCTGCACGAGCCGGAGGCCTCGCATCTGCTGATGCTGGAGGCGGTCGCGGGGCGGGCGGCGATCGAGGGCGCGTACGAGGCCGCGATCGGGGGGCGTTATCTGTGGCACGAGTTCGGGGACGTGCATCTGATCCTGCCGGAGAGGCGCCTCACGCAGAGCATTGCTGGCGCAACTGACAGTGAACAAACCGTCGGGGCGGTGTGAGGCCCCCCATAGGGCGCACATCACGTACGAAGAAACCTAGGAGATGCATACGGGCGGTATGAGCGGGAAGGACGGGGTGGTCTGTCCCGTTTTGCCGCTTCCGGTGCAACTAAGCGGCATCGTACGTCACACCTTTGCCACGCGATTTTGCGGCCGCTAAGAATTGCTGCTGTCGCTCGACGCCGCGGGTCATCCCGCGGCGTTTGTGCTGGAAGAGCTGTGTCCCCCACCTGGCACGCAGAGCGACCTCCGCGCTATTCGAAGAGGTCCATCACTCATGCTCAAGAACGCCAAGATCCCCGGCCACAGTCTCGCGCTGACCAAGACCCACAAGCTCTCGTTCGCCGGCGTGGCCGCCTTCGGTGCCGCCGCCCTCGCGTTCTCGCTGGTGCCGGCCGAGGCTCAGACCGCCACGCAGACGGTGTCCGCGGCTCCGGCGGCGTTCAGCCAGAACCCGGCCCCGGCCGCGAAGGCCAGCGTGACGAACCAGGCCGCCGACGCCGACAAGAAGGCCGCCGCCGCTGCCGCGAAGAAGAAGGCCGAGCAGGAGCGCGCCAAGAAGGAGGCCGCGAGCCGGTCCGCCAAGCGCGCCGCCCAGGTCAAGGCCGCCGCCGCCAAGTCGTACCCGAACAACCTCGACGGCTGGATCCGCGAGGCGCTCGACATCATGAAGAAGCACAAGATCCCGGGCACCTACAACGGCCTGCACAAGAACATCATGCGGGAGTCCTCGGGCAACCCGAACGCGATCAACAACTGGGACATCAACGCCCAGAATGGCGTCCCGTCGATCGGTCTGCTGCAGGTCATCAAGCCGACCTTCGACGCCTACCACGTCCCGGGCACGAAGAAGAGCCAGTACGACCCGGTCGCCAACCTGACGGCCGCCGCGAACTACGCCGCCGACCGCTACGGCTCGATCGACAACGTCAACAGCGCGTACTGAGGCCCGCGCGGGACCTCTGAGAACGCGGAAGGGCGGCACCCGGTGCGGGTGCCGCCCTTCGTACGTCACTGCCCGTGGACTACTTCCGCATGACCTCGGGCTCGTGGCGGCGCAGGAAGCGGGCCACGAGGAAGCCGCAGATCACACCGAGCACGATCAGGGCGATCATGTCGAGGCTGTAGGCGCCGGCCGTGTGGTCCCACAGCGGGTCGGTGTCCCCGGCCTCCTTGGGCGGGCTGATGTTGTTGAAGTCCAGCGTGGCACCGGCGGCGGCGACCGCCCACCGCGACGGCATCAGGTACGAGAACTCGTTGACGCCGGGGCTGCCGTGCAGGGCGAAGAGGCAGCCGGTGAAGACGACCTGGACGATCGCGAACATGACCAGCAGCGGCATCGTCTTCTCGGCGGTCTTCACCAGCGAGGAGATGACCAGGCCGAACATCATGGACGTGAAGCCAAGCCCCATGATCGGGATGGAGAGCTCCAGCATCACGGCGAACTTGCCGTCGCCGAAGATCAGCGCCTCGTCCGGGATCGTCCGGCTGGAGAAGCCGATCGCGCCGACCATGGCGCCCTGGAACACGGTCACCGCGCCGAGCACGATCACCTTGGACATCAGGTACGCCGAGCGCGACAGGCCGGTGGCCCGCTCCCGCTCGTAGATCACCCGTTCCTTGATCAGCTCTCGTACGGAGTTGGCGGCGCCCGCGAAGCACGCGCCCACCGCGAGGATCAGCAGCACCGTGGTGGCGGTGCCGTTCGGGATGGGCAGGTTGGTCGCCGGGTTGATCTT
Organism: Streptomyces sp. SP18BB07; assembly: GCF_036322545.1. Classification (NCBI taxonomy): domain Bacteria; kingdom Bacillati; phylum Actinomycetota; class Actinomycetes; order Kitasatosporales; family Streptomycetaceae; genus Streptomyces; species Streptomyces sp. SP18BB07. The sequence goes on along the minus strand of NZ_JAQYWT010000363.1, from coordinate 472,121 downwards.
CCTGACCAGCAGGTCCTTGTCCGGGTCGATGAGCAGGCTCACCGCGCCGAGGACGGCCGGCAGGATCACCGTCAGCGCCAGGAAGCCCTTGTCGGACGCGATGACGGAGACATAGCGCCGGACCAGGGTGCCGAGCTGGGAGAACCAGCCCTGTGGCTTCGGCGGACGCATCGACTGCGGCGGCGGCATGTGCACCGACTGCGGGGCGACGGCGTCGATGTCCGCGGCGTACATCTGGTAGTGCTGCGAGCCCTTCCAGCGGCCCGCCCAGTCGTAGTCGCGGTAGTTCTCGAAGGCGGAGAAGACGTCGGCCCAGGTCTCGTAGCCGAAGAAGTTCAGCGCCTCCTCCGGCGGACCGAAGTACGCCACCGCGCCGCCCGGGGCCATCACCAGCAGCTTGTCGCAGATCGCCAGCTCGGCCACCGAGTGGGTGACCACCAGGACCGTACGGCCGTCGTCGGCGAGGCCGCGCAGCAGCTGCATGACGTCGCGGTCCATGCCCGGGTCGAGGCCGGAGGTCGGCTCGTCCAGGAAGATCAGCGACGGCTTGGTCAGCAGCTCCAGGGCGACCGAGACGCGCTTGCGCTGGCCGCCGGAGAGGGAGGTGACCTTCTTGTCCTTGTGGATGTCGAGCTTGAGCTCGCGCAGCACCTCGTCGATCCGGGCGTCGCGCTCCTGCGCCGTGGTGTCGGCGGGGAAGCGCAGCTTGGCCGCGTACTTGAGGGCCTTCTTGACGGTCAGCTCCTTGTGCAGGATGTCGTCCTGCGGGACCAGACCGATGCGCTGACGCAGCTCGGCGAACTGCTTGTACAGGTTCCGGTTGTCGTAGAGGACGTCACCCTGGTTGGCGGGGCGGTAGCCCGTGAGCGCCTTCAGCAGGGTGGACTTGCCGGAGCCCGAGGGGCCGATGACCGCGATCAGCGACTTCTCCGGGACACCGAAGGAGACGTCCTTCAGGATCTGCTTGCCGCCGTCGACGGTGACCGTCAGATGGCGTGCGGAGAAGGAGACGTCACCGGTGTCGACGAACTCTTCCAGGCGGTCGCCGACGATACGGAACGTCGAGTGACCGACGCCGACGATGTCGTTCGGGCCGAGGAGCGCCGAGCCACCCTTGGCGATCGGCATACCGTTGACGAACGTGCCGTTGTGCGAGCCGAGGTCACGGATCTCGAAGCGCCCGTCGGGCGTCGCGTGGAACTCGGCGTGGTTGCGCGAGACCTGGAGGTCGGAGACCACCAGTTCGTTCTCCAGGGCACGACCGATGCGCATGACGCGGCCGAGGGCCAGCTGGTGGAACGTGGTCGGGCTGCGGTCGCCGTAGACCGGCGGCGCCCCCGCGCCACCACCGGGGCCCTGCTGCGGGAAGCCCTGCTGCTGCGGGACCTGTGCCGCCGGCGGCTGCTGCCAGCCCGCCTGCGGTGCCTGCTGCTGCGGGGGCTGTTGGCCGGCGTATCCGGCGCTCGCGCCCTGCGCCGCGTACGGCTGCTGCTGGGGCTGTGCGACGGACGCGGCGGCGCCGGAGAGGCTGAGTCTCGGCCCGTCGGTCGCGTTGCCGAGGTGTACGGCCGAGCCGGGGCCGATCTCCAACTGGTGGATCCGCTGCCCCTGCACGAAGGTGCCGTTGGTGCTGCCGTGGTCCTCGATCACCCAACTACGGCCGCCGAAGCTGATCGTGGCGTGACGCCAGGACACCCTGGCGTCGTCGAACACGATGTCCCCCTGCGGATCACGTCCGAGGGTATATGCCCTGGACGGATCGAGCGTCCAGGTTTGTCCGTTCAATTCCAGTACGAGTTCCGGCACTCCATGCCCCACTGAGTTGTCCCCCGAATTACCCCCAACACAGGGAGTCTAGGGATGTCGAACATCGGGGGGAACTATTTCAGGCTCGACCCCCTGACCGAAAGTCGGGCCTTGTGAAGAGAACGTACGGGGGCATCTCCCCGTCCCGTTGACGGGGTTGAAACCGGGCCGGAGAGTGGTAATCCCCCGCGAGGGGGACATCAGCGGTGCAACGCCGCGATGTGGATCGGGGGGTCCGACCATGAGCGACCGGAATGTTGGCCATGGCAGGCGCGTGCCGTGGGGGGATGTGGTGTTCTCCGCGATCGCCGCCGTGAGCTGGGCTTTGATCGGCATGGCGGGTGCGGCGGCGCTCGGTCTGCATCTGCTGGAGGCCGACGCGGCGGGCGAACTCGGGCCCATGACAGCGGCGGTTGTGGCGCTCGGGGCGGGTGGGTCGGTGACTCCGTCGGGCGATGTGTCCGTGATGGGCCTGGACGGGGCTCAGGCGACCACCGCCATCGAGATCACGCCACTGGGTGTCAGCCTCGTGGGTGCGCTGCTGCTGTCCTGGTTCTTCCTACGTTCCTTGCGGGGCGCGGGAGTTGTCGTCCCGCCCGGGGAACTCCTCGCGCGCGCGGGCACGGTGCTCGCGCTGTTCGCGGCGTTGATGGGCGGGCTGGCCTGGGCCGGGAACGCCGTCATCACCCTCGACGGCAGCCGGCTCGGCATCGACGACCAACTTCCGGGCGGCGGCGACCTGGACAGCGTCGAGATCCCCGGGCTCGGCGAACTCGGTGACCTCGGCGGCGGGCTGCTGCCGGACCGGCTGGGCGACCTGGCCTCCGCCGACGCCCGGGTCGGCTTCACGGTCGACGCCGTGCCGACCGTGCTCGGCGGCCTGACCTGGTGCCTCGGAGTGCTGGTCATCGCGCTGCTGGCCTCGCGCCGCACCCCGCTGCCGCCCGGACTCGACGTGGTGCACCGGACCGTACGGCCGGCCGTGTCCGCCGTGGTCACCGTGCTCCTGGTGGCGGTCCTGGCCGGGCTCGCGGCGGCGGTGTACGCGGCGATCGGCGACCCGAACCCCCGGCGGATCGCGGGCGCGGCCCTCCTCGGCGCGCCGAACGGGGTCTGGCTGGGCGTCCCCCTCGGTCTCCTCGTCCCCTGGGACGGCAGGGCGACCGGGGCGCTGGCCGACCTCCTGCCCGACCCGCTCGACGAGCTCCTGCGCGTCGACGCGGGCGAGCCCGTCACGCTCGGCCGGCTGGCCGAACTCGACAACCGTGTCTGGCTGTTGGGCCTCGCCGCCGCGCTGATGATGTTGTACGCGGGGGTCCTGACCGCCGTGCGTACGCCGTTCGTACGGGGGGCGGCTGCGGACCCTGCCGGGGGTGCGTCCGGTGCGGATGTACGGGGCGGGAGCGTGCTCGGCTTCATGGGGCGCTGCGCGCTTCGGCTCGGGCTCGCGACGGCGATGGCACTGCCACTGCTCGTGTGGGTGACGGAGGTGTCGGTGGACGCGTCGCTGGCCGTGTTCGGCATCGACGCGTTCGACGCGGGAGTGGAGCTGCGGGGGCGGGCGGCGATGGCGTTGGTACTGGGCGCACTGTGGGGCGCGGGAGCGGGGGCCGCCGGGGCACTGCTGGCCTGCGCGACCCGGGCGGCCGGGCTGCGGGCGTCGCCGCTGGCGCGGGGGGTCGGGGGTGAGGGAGGGGGCTGGGCGACGACGACCGCCGAGACCTACGACTCCGGCTCCTCCTCGGGACCGTACACGCCGGGTACGCCGTACCGACCGCCGAACCCGGACACCAATCCGTACCTGCGACTGCCGGATGAGTTGCGGGGGGTGCGGGGGGTGCCCGGAGCGCCGGGGGCTCGGGGCACCCGCGCCCCCGGGGAGGCCGGGGAGGCCGGGGAGGCCGGGGAGGCCGGGCGGGGGCCGACGGGGCGAGGCGGGGACCGGCGGGGTGTGGAAACCCGGGGTGCGGGCGGGCAGGGTACGGGCGGAGCGGGGGGCTCCGGCGGTTCAGGGGGCCCAGGGGCGCAGGGGCCGCCGGATGTGTATGGGGCGCCCACGGTGGCACGGCGCTTCACACCACCGCCTCCCCGGCGACCGGGACAGCGGCCGGGCTCGGGGGCGGGATCTGGGGCGGGGGCAGGATCAGGATCGGGCGCCTGGCCCGCACCGCCGCCGCCACCGGAGGAAAGGCCGCCACCGCCTCCTCCCCCACCGCGTGGACCACGCGGACGGTGAGGGCCCCGAAGGAGGCACGGGACGTGCTCTCCGGGACGGGGTGGGGCCACGCAGGCCCCGCGCCACGAGCAGGACCACGCATGGCAAGCGCTCGGCACACGAGCGGAGCCTCGGAGGGACGGGCCCGACAGGCGTGGGCGGGGAAACACGAGCGCGGGCCTGCGGGTGAAGGGCAGAGCCACACCAGGGCGGCCAGCCTCCAGACCGGGGCGGGGTCACGCTGAGCCCCTCCGAGCCAGGGGCAGGGTCAGGCCAGGCACGGGGCGGCGACCCCCGGAAGCCCCCGAGCCACGAGCAGGACCACGCCCGGCCGGCGTTCCGGCCTGCGGTGAGCTCGCGGTAGTGGTGCCGGCAGGCCGGGGGCAGGGAGCACGCGGGAGGCGGGCCCTCTGAGGTGTCGTGCGGGGTCCCCGTGCGCGTCAGCCGCCGGTAACCCAGTGTTCTCCGTCCGCTGGGCGGACCTCAGGGGCAAAAGGCACGGGGCGCCGGATACGGTTGGCACATCATGAGCGCTTCGCAGACCTCCTCTGACATCCCCACTCTCCTCGTCAAGATCTTCGGCAAGGACCGACCGGGGATCACCGCCGGGCTGTTCGACACCCTCGCCGCGTACTCGGTCGACGTGGTCGACATCGAGCAGGTCGTCACCCGTGGCCGGATCGTGCTGTGCGCGCTCGTGACCGAGCCGCCCGCCGGGCAGGAGGGCGACCTGCGGGCGACCGTGCACAGCTGGGCGGAGTCGATGAAGATGCAGGCGGAGATCATCTCCGGCCTGGGCGACAACCGGCCCCGCGGTCTCGGCCGCTCGCACGTCACCGTGCTGGGCCACCCGCTCACCGCCGAGTCCACCGCTCGCATCGCCGCCCGTATCACCGCCACCGGCGGCAACATCGACCGTATCTTCCGGCTCGCCAAGTACCCGGTGACGGCCGTCGAGTTCGCCGTGTCCGGCACGGAGCCGGAGACACTGCGGACCGCGCTGGTCACCGAGTCGGTCGCCCTCGGCGTGGACGTCGCCGTGGTCGCGGCGGGCCTGCACCGCCGGGCCCAGCGGCTGGTGGTGATGGACGTGGACTCCACGCTCATCCAGGACGAGGTGATCGAGCTCTTCGCCGCGCACGCCGGGTGCGAGAAGGAGGTCGCGGAGGTCACGGAGGCCGCCATGCGCGGGGAGCTGGACTTCGAGCAGTCGCTGCACGCGCGCGTGGCGCTGCTGGAGGGGCTCGACGCCTCGGTGGTGGAGAAGGTCCGCAGCGAGGTCCGGCTCACACCGGGCGCGCGCACGCTGATCCGCACGCTGAAGCGGCTCGGCTTCCAAGTCGGCGTCGTCTCGGGCGGGTTCACCCAGGTCACGGACGACCTGAAGGAACGGCTCGGCCTCGACTTCGCACAGGCCAACACGTTGGAGATCGTCGACGGCAGGCTCACCGGCAAGGTCGTGGGCGAGATCGTGGACCGGGCGGGCAAGGCGCGGCTGCTGCGCCGGTTCGCCGCCGAGGCGGGAGTGCCGCTGGCCCAGACCGTGGCGATCGGCGACGGCGCGAACGATCTCGACATGCTCAACGCGGCCGGTCTGGGCGTCGCCTTCAACGCCAAGCCGGTCGTCCGCAGGGCCGCGCACACCGCGGTGAACTTCCCCTTCCTCGACACCGTGCTGTACCTCCTCGGGGTGACCCGTGAAGAGGTCGAGGCGGCGGACACGCACGACGAGTAACGGGCGAGACACACGACGAGGGCCCGGCACCAGGTGGTGCCGGGCCCTCGTCGTGCCGAGTGGCCGGATGCCGGATGGCTTGTGCCGGGTGGCCGGGTGCCGAGGCCGGGGTGGCCGTTGGATCGGCTACGCGGCGGAGTTACTCGGTCGGCGCCCAGTAGTCGGCCAGGGTGCCCACGCCCGGCTCCAGGCTCTTCCAGGCGCCCTCGAAGGTGAGCACGGCGTAGGCGGCGGCCGGGAAGCCGAGGCGGTTCATGCGCTCGCGGGCGTCGCCCTCGGAAGTGCCGGCGAGGATGTCGGCGAGGCCCTGGATGCCGGGGTTGTGGCCGATCAGCACGACGTTCTGCGCGTCGTCCGGGGTTTCGTTGAGCAGGGCGATCAGCTCGCCGGGCGAGGCCTCGTAGATCCGCTCCTCGTAGACCGTTTTCGGTCGTTCGGGCAGTTCATGAACGGCCAGCTTCCAGGTCTCGCGGGTCCTGACGGCGGTGGAGCAGAGGGCAAGGTCGAAGGGGATTCCGGAGTCGGCCAGCTTGCGCCCGGCGACGGCGGCGTCCATGCGGCCCCGGTCGGCGAGCGGCCGCTCGTGGTCGGAAACCTGGGGCCAGTCGGCCTTCGCATGCCGGAAGAGGACAATCCTGCGGGATTCTGCGACGCTCATGCGTCCCAGCTTCGCACGAAACAGGCCACGGGGCGCAGGGAGTTGAAGTGCGGATACCCGACACCGGTACAGGTGGTTCCGGTGGGCGGGGCGCTCGTCACGGTGTGTGGCTCGACAGGGCGTTCCGTATGCGCTCCACGAGGTCGGCGATCACGGGATCCCCGCTCGCCGCCTGGGCCTGCGCGGGGTCGGAGATCAGCAACAGGAGCGTGATGAAGCCGACGGCGGGCAGGGCGACCGCCCACCAGGGCAGCCGGACGCCGACGCCGCTGGTGGTCGCCGGGTGGGGCCGGGGGTGCGTACGGGCCGACATGCCGCCTCCGTGGTCTGCGAGTCCTCGTGGCCCGGTCCTCCGTGGGCCCTCGCGGGTCCCCTGCGGCCACATCTCGACGTTACGGAACGCGGGCGCTCCGCCCCATCCGGTGATCCACCCACTTCACCCTGAGACCCGCCCCCTAGGGGATGGGGGGTTATCCCCACCCCTGACGATCACGGTGACGACCTCTGGGTGGTCCGGTGATGATCCCCGGGGCGGTCACGGTGACGCGATGGCCGCGATGATCCCGATGACGACGAAGATGGCGAGGAACGAGCCGAAGACCAGGAGCATCTTCTTCTGGCCGTTCTGGGGGTTCGGGTCGAGCACTGGCATGCGCCCAGTGTCGCACCCGCGACCCCGGGTGAGGCCGCCGGGGTATGCCCTCAGCGGGCCGCCTCGTCCTCCACGAGCCGGTCGCGGCCCGCCAGGATGCCCGCGGCGATCTGCGGGAGCATCAGGGCGGCCATGAGGGCCAGAGGCAGGCCCCAGCCGCCGCTGTGCTGGTAGAGGACGCCGACGAGGAGCGGGCCGGGGATCGAGATCAGGTAGCCCGTGCTCTGCGCGAAGGCGGACAGCTGGACCACGCCCGCGCCGGTCCTGGCCCGCATGCCGACCATGGTGAGCGCGAGTGGGAAGGAGCAGTTCGAGATACCGATCAGCAGCGCCCACGCCCAGGCGCCCTCCGCCGGAGCGAGGTGGAGGCCGCCGTACCCGAGGAGCCCGCAGACGCCCAGGACGACCACGATCGGCCCCTGGTGGGGCAGACGGGTGGCGAGCCTGGGGATCACGAAGGCCAGCGGCACGCCCATCACCATGGTGAGGGCCAGCAGCAGCCCCGCCGTGCCGGCGGGGACCCCGGCGTCGCGGAAGATCTGCGCCATCCACCCCATCGTGATGTAGGCGGCGGTCGCCTGGAGGCCGAAGAACACGGCGAGCGCCCAGGCGGTACGGCTCCGGGTGATCCGCAGCACGGGCGCCGCCTCGCGCCCCGATCCCGACGCTCCCCCGGACCCACGCGGGGAACCCGGCGCTCCCCCGGACCCACGCGGGGAACCCGGCGCTCCCCCGGACCCACGCGGGGAACCCGGCGCTCCCCCGGCACCGCGTACCGAGCGCGATCCTCCCCGGGGGTTCTCCGCCGAGCGCGCGTCCCGGTCCCGGAGCAACGGGAGCCACGGCACCACGGCCGCCGCCGCCAACAGCGCCCATACGGTCAGCCCGGTCCGCCAACTCCCGCCCAGCGCCTCGGTCATGGGCACGGTGACGGCCGCTGCGCAGGACGTGCCGAGGGCCAGGGCCATGGAGTAGAGGCCCGTCATGGAGCCGACCCGGTCCGGGAACCAGCGCTTGACGATGACCGGCATCAGGACGTTGCTGACGGCGATGCCCATCAGGGCGAGGGCGCTCGCGGCCACGAATCCGGCCGTGCCGCCGGCGTAGGGCCGTATCAGCAGGCCGCCGGCGATGGCGACCATGCCCGCGCAGACGACGGCGGACGGACCGAACCGGCGGGCGAGCCGGGGCGCCATGACGCCGAAGAGGGCGAAGCAGAGCGGCGGCACGGAGGTGAGGAGCCCGGCGACGCTGCCGCTCATGCCGAGCCCGATGCGCACCTCTTCGAGGAGGGCGCCGAGGCTGGTGATGGCGGGGCGGAGGTTCAGGGCCGTCAGGACGATGCCGACGATCACGAGGCGCGTCGTCCACGCGCGCGCGGACGGCACCGGGGGTTCGGACCCGGCCCGGTCGGGCACCGGCGTTTCGGACGGTGCCCGAAGCGGTGCGGATGTCGTCGTCGCGGTCTCCTCGCTCACCATGACATCCATCATAGAATCATAGGATGATTGGTTGTCCATGGCCCGGCTGCTCCCGGTCGGCCACTTCGTGCGAAGGTGTGCCATGCCGCTGAGCCATCCCCGCCGATCGGCGCTGTCCGAGCAGATCATCGCCGCGCTGCGGAACCAGATCACCTCGGGCGAGTGGCCGGTCGGCTCCCGTATCCCCACCGAGCCCGAGCTCGTGGAGGAGCTGGGGGTCGCCCGGAACACGGTCCGCGAGGCCGTCCGCGCGCTCGCCCACAACGGCCTGTTGGACATCCGCCAGGGCTCCGGCACCTATGTCGTCGCGACCAGCGAGCTCGCGGGCGTGATGCACCGCCGCTTCGCGGACGCCGACCCGCGCCACATCGCCGAGCTGCGCTCCGCCCTGGAGTCGAGCGCCGCGAAGTTGGCGGCCGAGCGGCGCACGGAGCGGGACCTCAAACAGCTGGACGCGCTCCTGGCGCGCCGCGAGGAGGCCTGGGCCTCGGGCGACGCGGAGGCCTTCGTGACCGCCGACGCGACCTTCCACATGGCGGTCGTCGCCGCGTCCCACAACGACGTCGTGACGACGGTCTACGCGGACCTGGGCGAGGTCCTGCGGGACTGGCTGCGCGGCGACGTGGGCGAGGAGCTGACCCCGGAGACGTACATGGACCACGCCGGGCTGGTGGACGCGATCCGCGCGGGCGACGCGGAGACCGCCGCGGCGGAGGCGGCCGGCTATCCGTTCCACTGCCGTCCCGGCCGGGTCAGCCCTCCACCCGCCGGTGGGTGAACCACCCGTCAGCCCTCCCCCCGCTGGTGGCTGAACCACACCGAGCGGACTTCCTTCCAGCAGCGCCCGGTGAGCCGTACCGTCCGCGCGGGCGCCGTCTCGACCGCGGCGCTGTCGCTGTCGAGGTCCCACCACCGGGCGCACTCGATGTGCAGCCGGACGTGGTCGACGGCCGCGTGGGGGTTGAAGCAGTACCCGACCACCTGGGAACCGGTGACGGTGCTGTGGCAGGCCGCCCCGAACGGGGCGGGCTTGTCGTCCACCACTACGCGCGCGTGCCGCTCCCCGGTCGCCACGCGCGCGTGCGGTGCCGACTCGGACGGAAGAGTGAGGACGAGAGCCAGGGCGACGACAGCTGGGGCGATGCTGCGGGAGATGCGCACAAGGGGGACCTCCTCGGCCGAGTGGCTGAGCGGTGTACGTCCAGCGTGCGCGGCACCCGGCCCCGGCGGCCCGCCGGATGAGCCGAACGAGTGATGATCCCGGCGGACAGGAGTACGGCGAGGGCGCGCACCCGAATGGATGCGCGCCCTCGAACCGCGGTGGAGCCTTCAGCGGTGGCGCTCAGGCGCCGATCGCGTGCAGCCCGCCGTCCACGTGGATGATCTCGCCGGTGGTCTTGGGGAACCAGTCACTGAGCAGCGCGACGACACCGCGGCCGGCCGGCTCGGGGTCCTTGAGGTCCCACTCCAGCGGCGAACGGTCGTCCCACACGGCGGCCAGCTCGCCGAAGCCCGGGATGGACTTGGCGGCCATGGAGGCGAGAGGGCCGGCGGAGACGAGGTTGCAGCGGATGTTCTGCTTGCCCAGGTCACGGGCGACGTAACGGCTGGTGGCCTCCAGGGCCGCCTTGGCCGGACCCATCCAGTCGTACTGCGGCCAGGCGAACTTCGCGTCGAACGTCAGGCCGACGACCGAGCCGCCGTTCTGCATCAGCGGCAGGCAGGCCATGGTCAGCGACTTCAGGGAGTACGCCGAGACGTGCATCGCGGTGGCGACGGACTCGAAGGGCGTGTTCAGGAAGTTGCCGCCGAGGGCGTCCTGCGGGGCGAAGCCGATGGAGTGGACGACGCCGTCGAGGCCGCCGAGCTCCTCGCCGACGATGTCGGCCAGGCGGCCCAGGTGCTCGTCGTTGGTGACGTCGAGCTCGATGACCTTGGTGGGCTTGGGGAGCTTCTTGGCGATGCGCTCGGTCAGCGTGGGCCGGGGGAAGGCCGTGAGGATGATCTCGGCGCCCTGCTCCTGGGCCAGCTTGGCGGTGTGGAAGGCGATGGAGGACTCCATCAGCACACCGGTGATCAGGACGCGCTTGCCCTCGAGGATTCCGCTCATGGTGATCAGTGACCCATTCCCAGTCCGCCGTCTACGGGGATGACGGCTCCAGTGATGTACGAGGCGTCGTCCGAGGTGAGGAACCGCACCGTCGCGGCGATCTCCTCGGGCTGCGCGTAACGACCGAGCGGCACCTGCTTCACGATGCCCGCGCGCTGCTCGTCGGTGAGCACCTTGGTCATGTCGGTGTCGACGAAGCCGGGAGCAACGACGTTGAAGGTGATGTTGCGCGAGCCCAGCTCACGGGCGAGGGAGCGCGCGAAGCCGACCAGGGCGGCCTTGGAGGCGGCGTAGTTGGCCTGGCCGGGCGAGCCGTAGAGGCCCACGACCGAGGAAATGAGGACGACGCGGCCCTTCTTGGCGCGCAGCATGCCGCGGTTGGCGCGCTTGACGACGCGGAAGGTGCCGGTGAGGTTGGTGTCGATGACCGAGGTGAAGTCCTCCTCGGACATGCGCATCAGGAGCTGGTCCTTGGTGACGCCGGCGTTGGCGATCAGCACCTCGACCGGGCCGTGCTCGGCCTCGATCTCCTTGTAGGCCTGCTCCACCTGCTCGGGGTCGGTGATGTCGCACTTGACGGCCAGGCAGCCCAATTCTGTTAGGGCGGCCGGCGGCTCCCCCGAGCGGTAGGTGATGGCGACCTTGTCGCCGGCGTCGGCGAACGCGCGGGCGATGGCGAGGCCGATGCCCCGGTTGCCTCCGGTGACGAGAACCGAGCGGCTCAACGGATCACCCTTTCCTTAGCGGTCTGAACGCCTGCCCGCATGCCTGGACGGCAGGCGCCTTCCCTCGAAACCTATCGGTCCATTTCCCCCGGCGGGCATTCGAGCTGTGACAGTGGCGCGGGGGAGTCGCTGTCGGGTCCCTACAGAAAGCCCGCCGACCGCAGCCGGAAAGATGTGGTCCGGCCGCCCGCGGGCGCGACATGATCGGACCCGACAGGCCACGACAACCGTTCGGCAACAGGGAGACCTCGGTGCCTCATTCCATCGACGAAGCCTTCACGGCACTACCGCTGAGGGCGTTGGCCGACGCCGCGCTCGCCCGCGCGCGAGCCCTCGGCGCCGATCACGCCGACTTCCGGTTCGAGCGGGTGCGCAGTGCGTCCTGGCGGCTCAGGGACGCGAAGCCGGCCGGGTCGTCGGACACCACCGACCTCGGGTACGCGGTGCGGGTGGTGCACGGGGGGACCTGGGGGTTCGCGTCCGGGGTGGATCTGACGATGGACGCCGCCGCGAAGGTCGCCTCGCAGGCCGTGGCCATGGCCAAGCTGTCCGCGCAGGTCATCAAGGCCGCCGGGTCGGACGAGCGGGTGGAGCTGGCGGACGAGCCGGTGCACGCGGAGAAGACCTGGGTCTCCTCCTACGAGATCGACCCGTTCACCATCCCCGACGAGGAGAAGACCGCGCTGCTCACGGAGTGGAGCACACGGCTGCTGGCGGCCGACGGGGTCAACCATGTCGACGCCTCGCTGCTCACCGTGCACGAGAACAAGTTCTACGCCGATACCGCCGGGACCGTGACCACCCAGCAGCGGGTACGGCTGCACCCGTCGCTGACCGCCGTGTCCGTCGACGAGTCCAGCGGCGAGTTCGACTCGATGCGGACGCTGGCACCGCCGGTCGGGCGCGGCTGGGAGTACCTGACGGGCACCGGCTGGGACTGGGACGACGAGCTGGCCCGCATCCCCGAGCTGCTCGCGGAGAAGATGCGGGCACCGAGCGTCGAGGCGGGCGTCTACGACCTGGTCGTCGACCCGTCCAACCTGTGGCTGACCATCCACGAGTCCATCGGCCACGCCACCGAACTGGACCGCGCGCTCGGCTACGAGGCCGCGTACGCCGGCACGTCCTTCGCCACCTTCGACAAGCTCAACAAGCTCCGGTACGGCTCCGAGCTGATGAACGTCACCGGTGACCGCACCGCCGAGCACGGTCTGGCGACCATCGGGTACGACGACGAGGGCGTGGCGGGCCAGAGCTGGGACCTCGTCCGGGACGGCACCCTCGTCGGCTACCAACTCGACCGCCGCATCGCGAAGTTGACCCGCCTCGGCCGGTCGAACGGATGCGCCTACGCCGACTCCCCCGGGCATGTGCCGGTGCAGCGCATGGCCAATGTGTCGCTGAAGCCGGATCCGGCGGGGATGTCGACGGAGGATCTGATCGGCGGGGTCGACCGGGGTGTCTACGTCGTCGGGGACCGGTCCTGGTCCATCGACATGCAGCGGTACAACTTCCAGTTCACCGGACAGCGGTTCTTCAAGATCGAGAACGGGCGGATCACCGGGCAGCTGCGGGACGTCGCCTACCAGGCGACCACGACCGACTTCTGGGGGTCCATGGCGGCCGTGGGCGGGCCGCAGACCTATGTCCTGGGCGGGGCGTTCAACTGCGGGAAGGCCCAGCCGGGCCAGGTCGCCGCGGTGTCGCACGGCTGCCCCTCGGCCCTCTTCAAGGGCGTCAACATTCTGAACACCACGCAGGAGGCCGGTCGATGAGCGCGCGGAACACCAAGGCGCACAAGCCGCACGAGATCGTCGAGCGGGCCCTCGAACTCTCCCGGGCCGACGGCTGTGTGGTGATCGCCGACGAGTACTCGACGGCGAACCTGCGCTGGGCGGGCAACGCGCTGACCACGAACGGGGTCACCCGGGGCCGGTCGGTGACCGTCGTAGCCACCGTCGACGGGAAGGAGGGCACCGCCTCCGGGGTCGTCTCACGGGCCGCCGTCACCCCCGAGGAGCTGGAGCCGCTGGTGCGGGCCGCCGAGGCCGCCGCGCGCGGCGCCGGACCGGCCGAGGACGCCCAGCCGCTGGTCACGGGGGTGCGGCACTCCCCCGACTTCACGGACTCGCCCGCCGAGACCTCCTCCGCCGTCTTCTCCGACTTCGCGCCGGCCCTCGGGGAATCCTTCGCACGCGCGCGTGCGGGCGGCCGTGAGCTGTACGGCTTCGCCAACCACGAGATGGTGTCGAGCTATCTCGGTACGTCCACCGGGCTGCGGCTGCGCCACGACCAGCCGAACGGGACGCTGGAGCTGAACGCCAAGTCCCCGGACCGCAAGCGCTCGGCCTGGGCTGGGCACTCCACACGGGACTTCAAGGACGTCGATCCGGCGGCCCTGGACGCGGAGCTGGCCGTACGCCTCGGCTGGGCCGAGCGGCGGGTGCCGCTGCCCGCCGGGCGGTACGAGACGCTGCTGCCGCCGACGGCCGTGGCGGACCTGCTGATCTACCAGATGTGGTCGGCGTCGGCGCGGGACGCCGCCGAGGGCCGGACCGTGTTCAGCAAGCCCGGCGGCGGCACGCGGATCGGCGAGCGGCTGACCGAGCTGCCGCTGACCCTGCGCAGCGACCCGAACGAGCCGGGCCTGGAGTCCGCGCCGTTCGTGCTGGCCCACTCCTCCGGCGGCGACAGCTCGGTGTTCGACAACGGGCTGCCGCTGGCGGCGACCGAGTGGATCAGCGGGGGCGAGATCGCGCACCTGCCGACCACCCGGCACAGCGCGGGCCTGACGGGGCTGCCGGTGGTGCCGACGATCGGCAACCTGATCCTGGACGGCGGCGCGGACCGCTCCCTGGAGGAGATGGTCGCGGACACCGAGCGCGGGCTGCTGCTGACCTGCCTGTGGTACATCCGCGAGGTCGACCCGGCGACGCTGCTGCTGACCGGCCTGACCCGCGACGGCGTCTACCTCGTGGAGAACGGCGAGGTCACGGGCGAGGTCAACAACTTCCGCTTCAACGAGTCGCCGGTGGACCTGCTGGGCCGGGCCACGGAGGCGGGGCGCACGGAGAAGACGCTGCCGCGCGAGTGGAGCGACTACTTCACCAGGGCCGCGATGCCCGCGCTGCGGGTGCCGGATTTCAATATGAGTTCTGTCAGCCAGGGCGTATAACCTCGTACCTGATTACGGCCCAATCAAGGAGACACGAGAACCGTGACGGACATCGTCGACGAGCTGAAGTGGCGAGGGCTGTTCGCCCTGTCCACCGACGAGGACGCTTTGCGCAAGGCGCTCGCGGACGGTCCCGTCACGTTCTATTGCGGTTTCGACCCGACCGCGCCGTCCCTGCACGTCGGACATCTGGTGCAGGTGCTCACCGTGCGCCGGCTCCAGCAGGCCGGTCACCGGCCGCTGGCGCTGGTCGGCGGGGCGACGGGCCTGATCGGCGACCCCCGCCCGACGGCGGAGCGCACGCTGAACGACCCGGAGACCGTCGCCGGCTGGGTCGGCAAGCTGCGCGGTCAGATCGAGCCGTTCCTGTCCTTCGAGGGCGAGAACGCGGCCGTCATGGTCAACAACCTCGACTGGACCGAGGGCCTGTCCGCCATCGAGTTCCTGCGGGACATCGGCAAGCACTTCCGCGTCAACAAGATGCTGACGAAGGACTCCGTCGCCCGCCGGCTGGAGTCCGACCAGGGCATCAGCTACACCGAGTTCAGCTACCAGATCCTCCAGGGCATGGACTTCCTCCAGCTCTACCGGAGGTACGGCTGCACGCTCCAGCAGGGCGGCAGCGACCAGTGGGGCAACCTCACGGCCGGCCTGGACCTGATCCACCGGCTGGAGCCCGGCGTGGAGGCGCACGCGCTGGCCACCCCGCTGATGACCAAGGCGGACGGCACCAAGTTCGGCAAGACCGAGGGCGGCGCCGTCTGGCTCGACCCGGAGATGACCACGCCGTACGCGTTCTACCAGTTCTGGCTGAACGTGGACGACCGGGACATCACCCGCTACATGCGGATCCTGTCCTTCAAGTCCCGTGAGGAGCTTGAGGAGTTGGAGAAGCAGACGGAGGAGCGGCCGCAGGCGCGGGCCGCGCAGCGGGCGCTGGCCGAGGAGCTGACGACGCTGGTGCACGGGGCCGCCCAGACGGCCGCCGTGATCGCCGCGTCCCGTGCGCTGTTCGGACAGGGCGAGCTGGCGGAGCTGGACGAGAAGACGCTTGCCGCGGCGCTCTCCGAGCTGCCGCACGTCAAGGTGGCCGAGCCGGCTCCGGTCGTGGATCTCCTCGCGGAGGTCGGGCTGGTGCCGAGCAAGTCCGCGGGGCGGCGGACCGTGAAGGAGGGCGGGGCCTACGTGAACAACGTGAAGGTCACCGCGGAGGACGCGGTTCCGTCCCGGGAAGAGCTGATCCATGGACGGTGGCTGGTGTTGCGCCGGGGCAAGAAGAACCTGGCCGCGATCGAGGTGACCGGGGCCTAGGCCTAAGCGCCATAGGGGCGTGGGGTCGCTGGCGAGTGCCGCTTCGGTGTGGTTGCTCGCGCAGTTCCCCGCGCCCCTTTCGGGGCTCAGGTCCGGTGTTTTCTCTTGCCCAGGGTTTTCATGTACACCATGTCGCCCAGGGCCACGATGACGATCGCGGCGACCAGCTGGAAGATGTGGCGGCTCCAGTCGATGCCTGAGGTCTCCTCGACCCCGAAGCCTCGTGCGATCGCGTTGCCGACGACGGCGCCCAGCATGCCGAAGATCGTCGTCAGCCAGAGCGGGCTGTGCTGCTTGCCCGGGAGGATCGCCTTGGCCAGCAGGCCCAGTACGAATCCCACGATGATCGCCCACAACCAGCCCATGGCTGCCTCCTCGTACGGCTCGACGTGAGCATTACGCCCAGTGTCGGCCCGCCTGCGGTACGCCGCATGTCGGGCACGGCTGTACGCGCTACGGCGCATTTCGCGCACTCCTGGTGGAAGGTGACCCGGTCTCGTAGGCGGCGCAGACGCGGCGTAACGTGGGGCTTGTCCGGACCGCGTTCCCTGTAGCGGACACGGGCGGGGCACGGGCCGGTGAGCGTCCGATACAGGCGGGTGGTGGAACGCGATGCGGAAGAAGAGCAACGTCGAGGTCTTCCGGATCACAGGTGCCCGGCAGGGCCTCGCCGACGACGTCCGCGGCCGGCAGCGTCGCTACATCATCTCGATGTCGGTCCGCACCCTCGCGGTGATCGCCGCCGCCGTCCTCTGGAACGTCGAACGGCACGTCGCGGTCGTCGCGCTGGTGCTCGGCGCGGTGCTGCCGTACATCGCCGTGGTGATCGCCAACGCGGGCCGGGAGAACGCGCCCTCGCTGCCGTCCACGTTCGTGAGGGCTCCCATGCGGCCGATGATCGCGCCGCCCGCGGAATCCGTCCCGGAGGATTCCGCGGCCGATTCGGCGGGGCCTCGGCGGAGCGAGCCGCGCGAGCGGGCCTGAGCAACCGGCCGTCCGCACGTCCCCGCGAAACGGAATCCGGCCACCCGCCAAGCTCAAGAAAAGCTCAGATCAATCATGTAGTTCCTGTGCCGGGCAGAGGCCTACCCGTGACATACTTCGTACGCGCTCCGCATCCCCCGTCGGAGCGACAGACCGACGCCGGGCAGCTCCCCCCGTGGCTGCTCGGCGTCGCCTTTTCTCCGGCCTGATTCCTGCGACTAGGGTCGACGTGTGAACATCCTCAACGTCCCCGGCTCGGATCCGTCCTCCCCCATCTGTTCGGCCAAGGGCTGCTCGGCCGACGCGGTCTGGGTGCTCGCCTGGAACAACCCGAAGCTGCACACGCCCGAGCGCCGCAAGACCTGGCTCGCCTGCGAGGAGCACCGGGAGCACCTGTCGCAGTTCCTGGGGGTGCGGGGGTTCCTCAAGGACGTGGTGAAGCTGGACGACTGGGAGGAGCCAGCGCCGTAGGGCCGCTCAGCCCCCGATCGCCGACATCGGCCTGTCCGGCTGGACGAACGACGGGTCGTCCAGGCCGGCGCCCGCCTTCTTGCCCCACATCGCCAGCCGCCAGATGCGGGCTATCTCCTCGTCCGGGGCGCCGGAGCGCAGCGCGGCACGCAGATCGGTCTCCTCGCGGGCGAAGAGGCAGGTGCGGACCTGGCCGTCGGCGGTGAGGCGGGTGCGGTCGCAGGCGGAGCAGAAGGGGCGGGTGACGGAGGCGATGACGCCCACGCGGTGGGGGCCGCCGTCGACCAGCCAGCGTTCGGCCGGGGCCGAGCCGCGTTCGTCCTGGCCCTCGGGGGTGAGGTCGAAGCGGGTGCGCAGGGAGGTCAGGATGTCTCCGGCGGTCACCATGCCGTCGCGCTTCCAGCCGTGCTGGGCGTCCAGGGGCATCTGCTCGATGAAGCGCAGCTCGTAGTCGTGCTCGACGGCCCAGGCGAGGAGGTCCGGGGCCTCGTCGTCGTTCAGGCCGGGCATCAGGACCGAGTTGACCTTGACCGGGGTCAGGCCGGCGTCGCGGGCGGCTTCGAGGCCTTCCAGGACGTCCTTGTGGCGGTCCCGGCGGGTGAGAGTCTTGAAGACGTCCGGGCGCAGGGTGTCCAGGGAGACGTTCACCCGGTCCAGGCCGGCCGCCTTCAGGGCCGTCGCCGTGCGCCTGAGGCCGATGCCGTTGGTGGTCAGGGACATCTGAGGGCGGGGGGCGAGGGCCGCCACGCGCTCCACGATGCCGACCAGGCCGGGGCGCAGGAGCGGCTCACCGCCGGTGAAGCGGACCTCCTCGACGCCCAGGATCCGGACGGCTATGTCGATGAGGCGGACGATCTCGTCGTCGCTCAGCAGGTCGGGCTTGGCCAGCCACTGCAGGCCCTCCTCGGGCATGCAGTACGTACAGCGCAGATTGCACCGGTCGGTCAGCGAGACCCTCAGGTCGGTGGCCACTCGGCCGTAGGTGTCGATGAGCACGTGGGCCCCCTCCCTCGCGGCGGATCACAATCGTTCGACATCTGCGAGCCTACGTGACCGCGCTGACAACATCACCGGCCCGATCGCACGAGACGCGGCGAGGGGCCGCCGTAGATCTCTACGACGGCCCCTGCGACGCGGGCGCGGGACGCGCCCTTAGGGGCGCGGGGAACTGCGCGACCAGCCACGACGGCGCCCAGCCTCGTGACGGGGTCTTTCAGCGGAGCTAGTGCGCGCCCGTGCCCGTGAGGGAGCGGACCTCCAGCTCGGCGTACTTCGCGTCGTCGGCCTTCTCCTTGGAGAGGACCGTGCCGAGGAAGCCCATGAGGAAGCCGAACGGGATGGAGATGATGCCCGGGTTCTTCAGCGGGAACCAGGCGAAGTCGGCGTCCGGGAACATCGCCTTCGGGTCGCCGGAGACCACCGGCGAGAACAGCACCAGGCCGACGGCGACGATCAGACCGCCGTAGATCGACCACAGCGCGCCCTGGGTGGTGAACTTCTTCCAGAAGAGGCTGTAGAGGATGGTCGGCAGGTTGGCGGAGGCCGCGACCGCGAAAGCGAGGGCGACCAGGCCGGCCACGTTCAGGTCGCGGGCGAGGGCACCGAGGCCGATGGAGACGATGCCGATGAAGACGGTCGCCCAGCGGGCCGCGCGGACCTCCTCGGCGCCGGAGGCCTGCCCCTTGCGGATGACGTTGGCGTAGATGTCGTGCGCGAAGGAGGACGACGAGGCGAGGGTGAGGCCGGCGACCACGGCGAGGATGGTCGCGAAGGCCACCGCCGAGATCGTGGCGAGCAGGATCGCGCCCCAGGCCGAGTCGACGCCGCCCAGATGCAGGGCGAGCAGTGGGGCGGCCGTGTTTCCGGACGGGTTGGAGGCGATGATCTCGTCCTGGGAGATCAGCGCGGCGGCGCCGAAGCCGAGGGCGATGGTCATCAGGTAGAAGCCGCCGATGATGCCGATGGCCCAGTTCACGGACTTACGGGCGGCCTTGGCGTTGGGCACCGTGTAGAAGCGGATCAGGATGTGCGGCAGGCCGGCGGTGCCGAGGACCAGGGCGATGCCGAGGGAGATGAAGTCCAGCTTGGAAGTGCCGGTGGCGCCGTACTGCAGGCCGGGCTCCAGGAAGGCGGCGCCCTTGCCGCTGTTCTCGGCGGCGGTGCCGAGCAGATCGGAGATGTTGAAGTTGAACTTCAGCAGCACCAGGAACGTAATGAGGAGCGTGCCGCCGATGAGCAGCACGGCCTTGACCATCTGGACCCAGGTGGTGCCCTTCATGCCGCCGATGGAGACGTAGACGATCATCAGGAGGCCGACGAGGGCGACGATGAGGATCTTGCCCGCGTCGGAGGTGATGCCGAGCAGCAGGGAGACGAGGACACCCGCGCCCGCCATCTGGGCCAGCAGGTAGAAGATCGACACGACGATCGTGGAGGTGCCGGCGGCGGTGCGGACGGGGCGCTGGCGCATGCGGTACGCGAGCACGTCGCCCATGGTGTATCGGCCGGAGTTCCGGAGCGGCTCGGCGACCAGGAGGAGGGCGACCAGCCAGGCGACCAGGAAGCCGATGGAGTAGAGGAAGCCGTCGTAGCCGAAGAGGGCGATGGCGCCCGCGATGCCGAGGAACGACGCGGCGGACATGTAGTCGCCGGAGACCGCGAGGCCGTTCTGGAAGGCGCTGAACTGGCGGCCGCCCGCGTAGAAGTCGGCGGCGTCCTTGGTCTGGCGGCCGGCCCAGACGGTGATGCCGAGGGTCGCGAGGACGAACAGCGCGAACAGGGTGATGATGAGCGGCCGGTGCTCGCTGGCCTCGTTGGCCGCGAGGAACGTCTGCTGTACGGGGCTCATGCGCCGCCCTCCATCCGGGACTTGATCGCCTCGGCCTTGGGGTCGAGCTTCGCGGCGGCGTGCCGCGAGTACCACCAGGCGATGAGGAACGTGGTGACGAACTGGGCGACGCCGAAGACGAAGGCGACGTTGATGTTGCCGAAGAGCTTGGTGCCCATGAAGTCGCCCGCGTAGTTGGAGAGCAGGACGTACAGCAGGTACCAGGTGATGAAGCCCACGGTCAGCGGGAAGGCGAACGAGCGGTAGGAGCGGCGCAGTTCGGCGAACTCGGCGCTCTCATGGACCGCCGCGAACTCCTCGGGTGAGGGGAGGTGATGCTCTGCCTTCGCTGGGGGCGGTGCGTCGGTTGCCACGGAGTCTCCTCGCGTCTGAGCCGCGGTCGCGACGGTGGATGGTGACTTGTTCGCCGTCGGATCGGGGGACGGACTGGGTTCGGACATGGGGTCGGCTCTGTTCCTTCGATGACGGGTGCACGATCGTGCTCGGGCTCCCTGCTCAACGTCACGGCGGCGCACGAGGACCGGTTCAACCGTGCGGGTTTCTTTCGAGAACCGATGCGGAAGCCGAAGCACGGCCGGCTCCGAAAGGGCCCTCAGGCGCGGCGACTTCGAGGGTTACCCCTCTACTTCGGCCTCCCGCCCATGAAGTCATTGCTGGCCGGCGACGACCAGGGATAGCTTCGGGCTGCACCACCAACGTCATGTACCTGCCCGGGCACCCGTGTGTCTCGGGCCGGTTTCTTTGAAGATGATGTGGAGATCACATGGCTCATCTGCGCTCCAGGCGACAGCTCGCGCTCGCGGTGCCGGTCGTCCTGTCGCTGACCGCCTCACTCGGTTTCCTGCCGGGTGTCGCCTCGGCGGCCCCGCTCGCGGAGTCCACCGCCGCGACCGCGGAGGGCCCGAACCTCTCGTACGTCGTGAACACGAAGACGGACAAGCACACGATCGCCAAGGTGCAGAAGGCGATAACCCAGGCCGGCGGCAAGATAGTGGTCACCTACGCCAAGATCGGCGTGATCGTGGTCCACTCGACCGACCCGGCGTTCGGTGCGACGATCCGCGCGGTGCGTGGGGTGCAGTCCGCCGGTGCTACCCGGACCTCGCCGCTGACCCCCGCCGGTACGACGGACGTGGGCGCCGTCGACATGCTGACGGACGCGGAGGCCGCGAAGGTGAAGGCCGCCTCGGCGGACATCCCCGACGCCGAGCCCCTCGAGGCCGACCAGTGGGACCTGCGCTCGATCGGCGCCGACCAGGCCGCGAAGATCGACGACGGCAGCAAGAATGTCACGGTCGCCGTCATCGACACCGGCGTCGACGACACCCACCCGGACCTCGCGCCGAACTTCTCCAAGTCCCAGTCCGCCAACTGCGACGGCGGTGTCGCGGACACCAGCGAGGGCGCCTGGCGGCCGTACACCGTGAACGACTACCACGGCACGCACGTCGCCGGTGAGATAGCCGCGGCCCGCAACGGCGTCGGCGTCGCCGGTGTCGCGCCGGGCGTGAAGGTCTCCAGCATCAACGTGACCGACCCAACGAGCGGTCTGTTCTACGCCGAGAGTGTCGTCTGCGCGTTCGTGTTCGCCGCCGACAAGGGCGTGGAGATCACGAACAACAGCTACTACGTCGACCCGTGGCTCTACAACTGTGTGGACGACCCGGACCAGGAAGCCATCGTCGACGCGGTGAACCGGGCCCAGAAGTACGCCACGAAGAAGGGCACCCTGCACCTGGCCTCGGCCGGCAACTCCAACCACGATCTCGCCTCCGACGCGATCCTGGACGCCTCCAGCCCCAACGACACCACGCCGGTCGAGCGCACCATCGACCCGAGCGAGTGCTTCGACGTCCCGACCCAACTGCCGGGCATCGTCACGGTCAGCGCGACGGGCGTGAAGAACGAGAAGTCGTACTACTCCACGTACGGCAACGGAGTCGTCGACATCGCGGCGCCGGGCGGCGACGCCCGCTACCAGATCCCGGACACGCCGTCGAAGAACGGCCGCATCCTGTCCACCATGCCGAACGGCGCGTACGGCTTCCTCCAGGGCACGTCGATGGCCTCCCCGCACGCCGCCGGTGTCGCCGCGCTGCTGAAGTCCACCCACCCGTGGGCGTCCCCGAAGCAGCTGCAGAAGCTGCTGAAGGCCCAGGCGGACGAGCAGGCCTGCCCGACGTCGTACGACCAGAACGGCGACGGCGTCCAGGACGCGGTTTGCGAAGGCAGCCCCAGCGTGAACGGTTTCTACGGGTTCGGCATCGTCAACGCCCTGAAGGCCGTCAAGTAACGCAGCCGACGAGCAGCCACGACGAACTGGAGACAGCATGACAACGCCTCCCGAGCGCTCCCGTCGTCTGACCGCGATCCCGCTGGGGATGGCGATGGCGACCGCGCTGTTCGTCGTACCGAACGTCACGGCCTCGGCGGCCGCGTCGAACGGATCGGTCGCTTCGGCCGGGCAGGCCGAAGCGACCGGGCTCAGCTACGTCGTCAACGTGCGCGCGGGGCACGGGCCCTCCGCGCACGTGCAAAAAGCGATCGCGGAGGCCGGCGGCACGATCGTGACGTCGTACGACCGCATCGGTGTCGTCGTCGTCCACTCCTCGAACCCCGGCTTCGCCGCGGAGATCCGTGCGGTGCGCGGGGTCCAGTCGGCCGGTGCCACCCGCACCGCGCCGCTGCCCGCGCAGTCGACCACCGACGTGGGCACCCCCAAGGTGCTGACCGCCGAGGAGATCGCGGACGTCGAGGCGGCGGGCGGGCAGGACCCGCTGGAGCCGTTGCAGTGGGACCTGCCGGCCATCAAGGCCGACAAGGCCCACGAGGTGTCGCTCGGCAGCCGGGACGTCACGGTCGCCGTCATCGACACGGGTGTCGACGACACGCACCCGGACATCGCGCCGAACTTCGACCGTGACGCCTCCGTCGACTGTGTGACGGGCAAGCCCGACACCAGCGACGGGGCCTGGCGGCCGGGGCCCACGGAGAGCGCGCACGGCACCCATGTGGCCGGTGAGATCGCCGCCGCGAAGAACGGTGTCGGTGTCACGGGTGTGGCGCCCGGGGTCAGGGTGTCCGGCATCAAGGTGTCCACCACCGCCGGGTTCTTCTACACGGAGGCCGTGGTCTGCGGCTTCATGTGGGCCGCCGAGCACGGGGTGGACGTCACCAACAACAGCTATTACACCGATCCGTGGTACTTCAACTGCACGCACGACCCGGACCAGAAGGCGCTGGTGGAGGCCCTCGGCCGGGCGACTAGGTACGCGGAGAAGAAGGGCGCGGTCAATGTCGCCGCGGCCGGCAACGAGAACTACGACCTCGCGGCCGACGAGATCACCGACCCGGTCTCCCCCAACGACTCGACCCCGTCGGACCGGGTGATCGACCCGTCCGAGTGCCTCGACATCCCGACCCAGTTGCCGGGTGTCGTCACGGTCGCCTCCACCGGCGCCAAGGGCATCAAGTCGTCCTTCTCCAACCGCGGTCTGGGCGTCGTCGACATCGCCGCACCCGGCGGCGACTCGACCCGCTTCCAGACCCCGGCCCCGCCCGCCACCAGCGGTCTGATCCTGGGCCCGCTGCCCGGCGGCACGTGGGGCTACATGGCCGGTACGTCGATGGCGTCGCCGCATGTCGCGGGCGTCGCCGCCCTGATCAAGTCGACCCATCCGCACGCCCCGGCCGCCCTGGTCAAGGCCCTGCTGTACGCCCAGGCCGACGCCACGCCCTGCACCGACCCGTACGACATCGACGGGGACGGCAAGGCCGACGCGGTCTGCGAGGGGCCGAGAACCTACAACGGCTTCTACGGCTTCGGCACCGCGGACGCGCTGGACGCGGTGACCAGGTAGGAACCTTTCACGGTAGGAACCTCTTGACGGAAGTCGGGCCGGGCGGTGGTGCACCGCCCGGCCCTTCCGTTGCGTAGGTTCGGATCATGACTGACATGGATGGTGTGTGGGCGGCCCTGGGCGGCGATCCCGCTCTGCCGTCGAGGGTCTCGACGGTCGTACGGGACGGGGTGCTCGACGCCCGGCTGCCGGTACGGGAGCTGGCGCGGACCTGCGTCGGGGTGTGCGCGCTGGCGGCGGCCGAGCTGGGCGCGCGCCGGGCCGGGCTCGGCGAGGTCCCCCGGGTACGGGTGGACGACGGTGCGGTCGGCACCGCCTTCGTGAGTGAACGTCATCTGCTGGTCGACGGTCGGGCGCCGGTCAACTTCGCGCCGCTGTCGCGGTTCTGGCGGACGGCGGACGGCTGGGTGCGGACGCACGCGAACTATCCGCATCACCGGGAGCGGCTGCTGTCGGCGCTGGGGGTGTCCGGCGCCGAGGTGCCCGCGGTCGAGGCGGTGCTCGCCGAGCGGTCCGCCCGGGAGGTCGAGGAAGCGGTGTACGCGGCCGGGGGCCTGGCGGTGGCGCTGCGGACACCCCGGGAGTGGGCCGCGCACGAGCAGGCGCGGGCGGTGGCGGCCCGGCCGCTGATCCAGCACGAGCGGCTGGACACGGCCCACGCGCGCGTGCTCCCGCTCCTGCCTTCGGCCGAGGCGCCGCTGTCGCCCGCCGCCGGAATACGGGTCCTGGACCTGACCCGGGTCATCGCGGGCCCCGTCGCCACCCGCACACTCGCCCTGCTGGGCGCGGACGTGCTGCGCGTCGATCCGCCGGGCATGCCCGAGATCCTCGACCAGCACGCCGACACGGGCTTCGGGAAACGGTCGGCGACGCTCGATCTGGCCGCCGACGCAAGGGCGTTCGAGACGCTGCTCGCCGAGGCCGATGTCGTTGTCACCGGGTACCGGCCGGGTGCGTTGAACCGGTTCGGGCTGTCGGCCGAGGCACTGGTCGAGCGGCGTCCCGGGCTGATCGTGGCGCAGCTCTCGGCCTGGGGCGCGGACGGGCCGTGGGCCGGGCGGCGGGGGTTCGACAGTCTGGTGCAGGTGGCGACGGGGATCGCGGCGGTCGAGGGTACGGCGGAGCGGCCGGGCGCGCTGCCCGCGCAGGCACTCGACCACGGGACGGGGTATCTGCTGGCGGCGGCCGTGCTGCGGGCGCTCACCGAGCAGGCGGAGCAGGGGTACAGCCGGGTCGTCCGGCTGTCGCTGGCCCGGACGGCGGCCTGGCTGACGGACGGGATCGAGCGGGCCCCCGGTGAGAGCGGGGCCCCCTGCGCGCCGGACGCCTGGCTCGCCGAGCGGGACAGCCCCCTCGGGCGGCTGCGGTACGCGCTGTCGCCGGTGTCCTTCGAGGGCGGGCCGGGCGACTGGGCTCGGACTCCGGGGCGTTGGGGTGCGGACGAGGCGCGCTGGCGTTGAGTCACCGCGGCCTCCGGGCCGTATGGATGGGCGGAATGTCGAACTGCCAGTCGGTTTCCGGCACTTGCCCTGGTCTGGTGCGACTGGTGAACTTTTCGGGGTGAGCCTGACGAGACGGTCGACGGAGGAGACGGAAGCGAGCGCGGAAACGGGGGCGGGAGCGGGAGCGGGAACAGGGGTTGACGAGCCCGCGGGGCGACCCGGGCGGCCGGGGAGGGGGACCGGTCGGGCCGTCGTGGTGCTCGTGCTGGTGGCCGTGGGCGCGCTGATACCCCTGTTCGGGCCGCGGGTGGCGCTCGACGGCACGGGGGAGGCCGAGGCGCCCGGCACCGGCGGGATCGCCCTGCTACGGACGGTGCTGCTGGCGGCGCTGTGCGTACCGGTGGGCGAGTTGTTCGTGGCACGGCTGGTGCGGCGGGTGCCCGACGCACCAGGGCGGGCGCCGCGCAGTTGGGCGCCCTGGGCGGCGGGGGCCGGTCTCGTGGCCTCGCTGGGGCTGGCCTCGGTCGTGGCCACCGGCAATCTGGTGCCGGATTCCCCCGCCGACATGGACGTGGGCGGCCTCTACGAGACGCGGGACGGCAAACTCGCCCTGCTGGAGGTCAACGCCTTCGCGGCGGCCGGCCTCCTGGCGCTGTCCCGTCGCCCGGCCGTCCAAGCACTGCCCCTGGCCGTCGTCGTCGTCGCGGAGGCGCTGCGCGCCCACCCGAGCACGGACCACCACGATCCGCTGGTCGGCACCGCTCTGACCTTGGTGCACCTGACGTGCGCGGCCCTGTGGGCGGGCGGACTGCTGCACGTGCTGCGGATCCTGCACACGCGCGCGTGGCGCTCGTCGGGGCCGGGCACCGCGCTGTTGGGCCTCTACGCGCGCGTGGCCGCCGTTCTGCTCGCCGCCGTCACCGCCAGCGGGGTGTGCAGCACGCTGCGCCGGATGCCGCCGGGCACGGTGCTCGACCAACTGACGGAGACGGCGTACGGGCGCGCCCTGCTCGCCAAGGTCCTGCTCGTCACGGCCGTCGCCGTGCTGGCCCTCTGGGCACGACTGCGGCTGCGCCGCGCGACCGACGATCCCCTCGGCGCCTGCGCTCCCGCGCGGGCGGAGGTGGTCGTACTGGGCGCGGTCGTCGCGGTGTCGGCGCTGCTCACGGCGCTGCCGCTGCCGATCCGCTGGTGAGGCGGCGACGGAGCGGAGGTGCGCCGCGTGGCCCGGTCAGACCGTGTGCCGGGACGCCCCACCCTCCGCCGGGGTGGACGAGGGGCGCGTACCGAGGGTGTTGAGGACCCCTCGGGTGAGCAGGTACTGCGCCGCCAGATAGGTGAGCATGATCCACAGGTCGGGGCGGGGCGGCTGCGGCCACTCGGCGACACCGGTCGCGATGAGCATGTCCGACACCACGAAGAGCGCACCGCCGAGCCCCGTGACGCTCCCGAGCCGGGCAGCGGCCCACGCCATCGCGGTCAACAGGGCGCTGTATCCGGCGACGGGGAGGCGCAGGTCGGTCGGCAGACCGGGCCACAGGCTCGCGACGGCGACGACCAGGGCGAGGGCGTACGCGGCACCGAACGCCACGCGGTACGCGGTCTGCCCGGACCTGCGGGGTTCGCCGGGTCCGGTGGGTGCGCCGGGTCCGGTGGGTGCGGTGGGTCCGGTGGGTCCGCCGAACAGCACGAGGTAACAGACGTGGCCCACCGCGAAGGAGCCCATCCCGGCGAGGAAGGCCGGTTCGGCGTCGGAGAGGAGCAGCACGTCGCCGCCCCAGCCGCACAGCAGGGCCGCGATCAGCGGTCGGGGGGCGCCGCGCGTGTACGCGTACGCCGCGAGCAAGGGCATCAGCAGGGGCTTGGCGGCGACGTGCCCCGCGTCGAACCCGACGGCCAGGGACCCGAGGTCGACCCCGGCGGCGACTCCGAAGGCGATGAGGAGGACGGCCCCTCTCTCCCGCCTCACGCGACGGTCTTCGAGGGAGAGGGCGAGGGCGAGGAGGACCCCGAGGAATTGGAAGGACCGGAGGAGTCGGAGGAGCCGGAGGAGCCGAAGGAGTCGGAGAGGTCGGCCGGGGACGGCTGTGCGGGCTTCCAGCCGGGGCCCCCGAAGACCCGCCCCGCCCGCTCCCCCCAACCGCTCGCCCTCTTCAGGTCCTTGGCGATGGCGACGTACTCATGGGTGGCGACCCGCAGCGGGTTGTACGTGTCGATGTTCTTCGTCAGGCCGTACACCGGCCGCTCGGTCTCCTCGACGAACGACCCGAAGAGCCGGTCCCAGACGATGAGGATGCCGCCGAAGTTGCGGTCGAGATAACCGCCCTGGGAGGCGTGGTGGACCCGGTGGTGCGAGGGCGTGTTGAAGACGAACTCGAAGGCGCGGGGCAGCTTCCCGATGCGCTCGGTGTGGATCCAGAACTGGTAGACGAGGTTGGCGGACGAGCAGAACGCGAGCGCGGCCGGGTGCACGCCGAGGGCGATGAGCGGGACGTAGAAGGGCCACACCGTCCAGGTCGTCCAGGGCTGCCGGAGGGCGGTGGTGAGGTTGAACTTCCGGCTGGAGTGGTGGACGACGTGACAGGCCCAGAGGATGCGGATCACGTGGTGGCCGCGGTGCGACCAGTAGTAGAAGAAGTCCTGCGCGAGCAGCATCAGCGGGATCGTCCACCACAGGACCGGGACGCGCAGCGGGGTCAACTCGTGGACGGCCGTGTAGACGGCGACGATCGGGATCTTCCAGAGGACGTCGAAGACGAGACTCCCGAGCCCCATACCGACGCTCGTCGCGGCGTCCTTCGCCTCGTACCCCGCGGCATCCTCGTCCGGATGGATCCGGACACTGATCACCTCGATCACGGTGAGCAGCACGAAGGCGGGTATCGACCACAGCACGACATCGGGCAGGTTCGGCATGGGGGCACGGTAGAACCGCTGGTCGACGGGGGCTAGACGTTGTTACTGACAAGTATTTACGGCGGTACGCGCTTGCTTCTTGGCGTCCTCCACCAAACCGGCGGGCGAGGAGGAAGCTGTCGCTCCGTCACTTGACCCGCGTCGGCGCCGGGTAACGAGCTGTCAGTCCCGGCCCGTATCCTCAGGGACCATGCTCGAAGACCACACGACCGCAGCGTCGCAAGCGCCTTGGCCGGCCGCGTATCCCCAGGGGTACGCGGTCGTGGACGTGGAGACCACCGGGCTGGCCCGGGACGACCGGATAATCTCCGCGGCCGTGTACAGACTGGACGCGCGGGGCGAGGTCGAGGACCACTGGTACACGTTGGTGAACCCGGAGCGGGATCCGGGGCCGGTGTGGATCCACGGGCTGACGAGCGATGTACTTGAAGGGGCACCGCTGTTCAAGGAGATCGCGGAGGAATTCTCCTCGCGGCTCGCGGACCGCGTGCTCGTCGCGCACAACGCGGTGTTCGACTGGTCGATGATCGCCCGGGAGTACGCGCGCGCGGAGACCGAGGCGCCGGTACGGCAACGGCTGTGCACGATCGCGCTGTCGAAGGAGCTGGGGCTGCCGCTGCCCAACCACAAGCTGGAGTCGCTGGCGGCGCACTTCGGGGTGGTGCAGCAGCGGGCGCACCACGCGCTGGACGACGCGCGGGTGCTGGCGGAGGCGTTCCGGCCGAGTCTGCGGGTCGCCGCCGCGAGCGGTGTACGGCTGCCGCTGCACGAGTGCCGGCCGCTGACCGAGTGGCGGGACAGCCCCGCCGCGCCACGCATCGGGCAGCAGGCGAGCCACGGTGGCGGCTACGGCGGCGGTTACAGCGGTTACCGGCCCACCAGTTGGCGGCCTTCGCGGAAGCGGCCCGCGTGCCCCTATCCCAACCCGGGGCGGTTCGAGGACGGCAAACCGCTCAAGCAGGGCATGCGGGTCGCCTTCTCCGGGGACACGTCGGTCGAACGCGATCTACTGGAGGACCGCGCGGTCGAGGCGGGGCTGCACGTGGCGACGAGTCTGTCCCGGGTGACCAGTCTGCTCGTCACCAACGACCCCGACTCGAACACGTCGAAGGTCGTCAAGGCCCGGCAGTACGGGACGCCGGTGGTGGACGAGGCCGCGTTCGGGCAGTTGCTCCGCGATGTGGCCCCCGCCGACGAGTGACCCGTACGGACGGGTGATTGCCGGGCGACTCGCCCAGCGTCCGCTCGCCCGCGCGGCGGCGACGGCTCACCCTGTGGCGCATGGCGAGATGCGAAGTTTGCGGCAATGACTACGGAATGACCTTCGAGGTCCACGCCCAGGGAGCGGTGCACGTCTTCGACTGCTTCTCCTGCGCAATCCACCGCATGGCCCCCATCTGCGAGCACTGCCGGGTGCAGATCATCGGCCAGGGCGTCGACGTCGACGGCCACTGGTACTGCGGCGCCCACTGCGCACGCGCCGAGGGGAAGGCGGGCATCGTCGACAGAGTCTGAACACCTGCGAGTGCGCACCCGCCCGAACGCACCCCACGACCGAGTTGTACGGTCGTGGGGTGTACCGCTTCCTGTTGTCCCGGCAGTGGGTGATCCTCGCGCTGCTCGCACTCGTCCTGGTCCCGACCATGGTCAGGCTGGGCATTTGGCAGATGCATCGTTACGAGGAGCGCAGCGCGCGGAACCAGCTCGTCGCCGACGCGCTGGCCGCGAAGCCGGTGCCCGTGGAGCGGCTGACCTCCCCCGGGCACACCGTCACCAGTGCCGAGCGCTACCGCACGGTGACCGCGAAGGGCCGCTTCGACACCGATGACGAGGTCGTCGTCCGCCGTCGGGTCAACGCCGACGACGAGGTCGGCTTCCATGTGCTGACCCCGTTCGCCCTCGACGACGGCAGGGTGCTGCTCGTCAACCGGGGCTGGATCCCCGCGAACGGCCCGAGCCAGACCGCGTTCCCCAAGATCCCCGCGCCCCCCGCCGGCGAGGTCACCGTCACCGGGCGGCTGATGCCCGACGAGACGACCGAGGCGAGCGGTATCAAGGACCTCCAGGGCCTGCCGGACCGGCAGATCATGCTGATCGACAGCGAGCGGGAGGCGAAGCGCCTCGGCGTCCAGGTCCTCGGCGGCTACCTCGCCCAGACCGCGCCCGAGCCCAAGGGTGACACCCCGGAACAGCTCGGCAGCCCCGGCGACGAGAACGCCGCGCTGAACTACGCCTACGCCCTGCAGTGGTGGCTCTTCGCCCTCGGTGTTCCCGTCGGCTACGTCATCCTGGCCCGTCGGGAGCGCCGCGACCGCGCGGAGGCGGCGGCCGCGGCGGAGGCCGAGGGAGAGAAGGAGACGGCACCCACTCCGGTGTAGGTGTCGGCCGGGCTCAGATACGGCCGCGGCCCTCGGCCGAGCGCTCCCGCCAGTACGCGAACGTGCGGCGCGGTTCGGGGAGCAGGTCCCACGGGTGGGTCGTCATATGGCGGCCCAGGCGTTCGAAGACGGGGGTGGCCTCGGCCGGGCGGTGGGCGCGGGTGAGGGCGAAGGCGAGGATGTTGAGGTCGGTGACGGCCTCGGCGTGGGGTGCGGTGCCGACGTCGAACCAGCCTTTGAGCGCGAGGTCGATCTCGTGGACGGACCGGGGCTCGTTCCAGTTCCCGCCGCCCGAGCCGAGGGCGTCGACGGGTGTCGAGCCCTGGCGGTGGGCCATGAGTTCGACGCGGGCCGCCACCGGGAGCAGGGCCAGCGGTGAGCCGTGGGGTGCGCGGGCGGCCGCCTGCCAGGCGAAGTCCATCATGTCGGGGACCGTCCCGTGTCCGCGCGGGGACAGATAGCGCAGCAGCCGGTGGTAGGACGTCCGGAGCCAGGGGGCCCGGTCGACTGCCTCAGTCCACACGGGCACCGCGTCCTTGACCGGTACGGCACAGGTGTCCATCAGGGACAGCAGCGCCAGCCAGGGCGTGGGGTCGTCGGGGCAGGCCTCGGCGGCGCGGAGGCAGGTGTGTTCGGCGCGGCGGACGGCGGTCCGGTCGGTGGCCGGGGCGCGGTGCGACTCGACGAAGGCGCGCAGGGTGAGGGCGTCGCCGTCGTCCGGGCGGTCGGCAGCCCAGCGTTGGGGGACGGCGGCGGGGAGTCGCTGGGCCAGTACGGCGAGGCGGTGGGCCCGGCGGTCCCAGTCGCGGCCGGTGGTGCGGAGGAGGTCGGCGACGGGTTCCCACGGCGGACGGGTGCGGCCGGCGCCGAGGCCGTGGAGCTGGGGGGTGGGGCGGAGTTCGGTCAGCGTCCTGTGCAGGGGGTCGTCGTCGAGTTCGGGACGGATCAGCAGGGAGGGTCGGCGTCTCAGCATCTCTGGATCCGGGGGTGGGAGGGGGTGGGTTCGGGTGCGTTGCGGGTGCGTTGCCGGGTGCGGGTCCGGTGGGGCTTCTCGCGCAGTTCCCCGCGCCCCTGAAAAGCAGGGGCTGCGCCCCCTGCTTTTCAGGCCCGCAGGGCCTGGTCTTTGTCTTTTAGGGGCGCGGGGAACTGCGCGACCAGCCGTCGCTCTCAGCAGCAGCGGCCCTCCGGGTGCTGTTCCCTGTAGGACGTCCGCTGGGCGTCGTACTCCCGGCGGGTCGGGACCGGCGCTGCCGGGTGATGGCGGCGCCGACGCTCGCAGTAGCGGTCGTACTCGGCCTCTCCGGTGAGTTCCCGGAGGTACCAGCGGACCCCTCGCACCCAGCTCCGGACGGTCATCGGCCGGCCCCCACCAACTGCTTCTCGGTGTCGTCCGCGTCGATGCGGGACTCGACGTACGGGGCCTCGGTCGACGGCAGGGGCACCGGGGACCGTACGGCGCGGACGCAGACCACCGCGCAGTTGACCAGCACCGTGAGGACGAGCAGCAGGAAGATCGCCATGATCACGCCGTCGACCGTGTTGTTGGTGACGATCGTGTGCATGTCGTCCATGTTCGTGGCGCCGGGCAGGAGTTCGCCCTTGTCGATGGCCGCCGCGTACTTGTCGCGGAGGGCGAAGAAGCCGATCGCCGGGTTGTCCGAGAAGATCTTCTGCCAGCCGGCGGTGAAGGTGACGGCCACGTCCCAGGCCAGCGGGATGCCGGTGACCCAGGCCCAGCGCAGCTTGCCGGACTTGATGAGGACGGTGGTGGTGACGGCCAGGGCGACGGCGGCGAGGAGCTGGTTCGCGATGCCGAAGAGGGGGAACAGCTGCTTGATTCCGCCGAGGGGGTCGGTGACACCGGCGTAGAGGAAGTAGCCCCAGGCGCCGACGACCAGGGCGCTGGTGATCCAGATGCCCGGCTTCCAGGTGACCCGGCCGATCGGCTTCCAGACGTTGCCCAGCATGTCCTGGAGCATGAAGCGCCCGACGCGGGTGCCGGCGTCCACGGTGGTGAGGATGAACAGCGCCTCGAACATGATCGCGAAGTGGTACCAGAAGGCCTTCATCCCGGCGCCGCCGAAGACCCCGGCGAAGATCTCCGACATGCCCACGGCCAGGGTGGGCGCCCCGCCGGAGCGGCCGACGAGGGTCTCCTCCTCGACGGCCTTGGCCGCTGCGGTGAGCTGTTCCGGGGTGATGGTGAAGCCGAGGTTCTTGACGGCCTCGGCGGCGGTGTCGACCGTCGGGCCGAGCAGCGCGGCCGGGGAGTTCATGGCGTAGAAGAGGCCGGGTTCGAGGACACAGGCGGCGATGAGGGCCATCACGGCGACGAAGGACTCCGTGAGCATGGAGCCGTAGCCGATCATCCGGACCTGCGACTCCTTCTGGATCAGCTTCGGCGTGGTGCCGGAGGAGACCAGGGCGTGGAAGCCGGACAGGGCGCCGCAGGCGATCGTGATGAAGAGGAAGGGGAAGAGGGAGCCCGCGAAGACCGGTCCGGCACCCGTGTGCGCGAACTCGGTGACCGACTCGGCGCGCAGGTTCGGGGCGGCGACCACGACACCGACGGCCATCAGGGCGATGGTGCCGACCTTCATGAAGGTGGAGAGGTAGTCACGCGGGGCCAGCAGCATCCACACGGGGAGCACGGAGGCGACGAAGCCGTAGCCGACCAGGCAGAAGACGAGGGTCTCGGGGCTCCAGACGAAGTACTCGGCGAGCGAGGAGTCCTGGATCCAGCCGCCGCCGAGGATGGCGAGCAGGAGGAGGGCCACCCCGATGAAGCTGGTCTCCACGACGCGGCCGGGGCGCAGGTAGCGCAGGTAGAAGCCCATGAAGAGGGCGATCGGGATGGTCATGGTGACCGAGAAGGTGCCCCAGGCGGACTCGGCGAGGGCGTTGACGACGACCATCGCGAGGACCGCGAGCAGGATGATCATGATGGCGAAGACACCGATCAGCGCGGCGGCGCCGCCGACCTTGCCGATCTCGTCGCGGGCCATCTGGCCGAGGCTCTTGCCGTCCCGGCGCATGGAGAGGAAGAGGACGATCATGTCCTGTACCGCACCGGCGAAGATCACGCCCGCGATGATCCAGATGGTGCCCGGCAGATAGCCCATCTGGGCCGCCAGCACCGGTCCGACCAGCGGGCCCGCGCCGGCGATGGCCGCGAAGTGGTGGCCGAACAGCACCCGCTTGTCGGTCGGGTGGTAGTCGACGCCGTCCTCCAGCCGTTCGGCCGGCGTGGCGCGGGTGTCGTCGACCTGGAGGACCCGGCGGGCGATGAACCGGGAGTAGAAGCGGTAGCCGATCGCGTACGAGCCGAGGGCCGCCATGAGCAACCAGACTGCCGAGATCTCCTCGCCCCGGGAGAGGGCGAGCACGGCCCAGCCGATCGCTCCGACGAGGGCGACGCCTATCCAGAGGGCGATCGATTTCGGTGACATTCGGGATCTTTCCGGCGCCTCGGGACCGGATTCGGGCATGGCTGACGTAGACATGGCGGCTCCTGATTTCAACGGGGGTACGGCAGAGAACAGAAGAAGCGGAAGGGAAGAGGGGGACGGTGCGGCTGCTGCCGCCGGTCAGCGATGTCGGTCGCGGTGCCCGGCGGAGCGCCGCCGGTCCGTCAGCGCGTACGCGGCGAGCAGACAGAGGCCGCATCCCGGGACCCAGGCGAGCTGGTACCAGTAGAAGAACGGCGTTCCCGCGAGCCGTGGCTCCGCACCGGCGTACCAGGGGACCCAGAGCAGTCCCGCGGCGGGCGCGAGGAGCAGTACGGCGATCGCGACGCGCCGTAGCCGGTGGTGACCGGTCCGTGCCATGACCTGCTCTCCTCTCCCGCTTCCTGTGGGTCTGTGCAAGAGTTGCCCACTCCTCGGGATCGGTTGACAGCGAATTTCCAGAAGATTTCGCGCCGATTCCCTGTCATCCGAACCGGCCGTCCACGCAACCAACACGCGAGGGCCGAGGTACACCCGGGCCCAGGCCCACCAAGGACGGTGACCCATGGCGGACGCTGCCATGACCGCGACGTTCCTCGCCGTGATCGGCGGAGCGTCGCTGCTCGCCGTCACCGCGCGCCGGCTGCGCCCCAGCGACCGGCTGCCCTCGTTGGAGGGCTGGGCGCTGGCCGACCGCGCCCTCGGCCCGGTGTGGACCTGGATGCTGCTCGGCGGCACGATCTTCACCGCGTACACCTTCACCGCCGTACCGGGGCTGGCGTACGGCAACGGGGCGCCGGCGTTCTTCGCGGTGCCGTACACGGTGATCGTCTGCCCGCTGGCCTTCGTCCTGCTGACCCGGCTGTGGGACGTGGCCCGGCGGCACGGGTACGTGACGGCCGGGGACTTCGTGCGCGGCCGGTACGGTTCGGCGCCGCTCGCCCTGGTGGTGGCGCTGACCGGGATCCTCGCGACGATGCCGTACCTGGCGTTGCAACTGCTCGGCATAAGGGCGGTGCTGACGGCCGGGGGTGTGTACCCGAAGGGCGCG
Source organism: Streptomyces sp. SP18BB07 (assembly GCF_036322545.1). Classification (NCBI taxonomy): domain Bacteria; kingdom Bacillati; phylum Actinomycetota; class Actinomycetes; order Kitasatosporales; family Streptomycetaceae; genus Streptomyces; species Streptomyces sp. SP18BB07. The sequence goes on along the minus strand of NZ_JAQYWT010000363.1, from coordinate 436,857 downwards.
GCCGGTGATCTGGTGATGGTCGCGCTGTTCGCGGGGCTCGCGGTGGCGACGTACCGGCACGGGCTGCGGGCGCCGGCCGTGATCTCGGCGCTGAAGGCGGTGGCCGTCTTCGTGTCGCTCACCGCCGTGTGCTGGCTGGTGCTGGAACGGTTCGGCGGCCCGAGCGCGGTCTTCACGGGGGCGGCCCGGCGGCTCGGCGGTACGAGCGTCGAGGAGTCCGCGCTCCTCCTGGCGCCCGAACAGCAGCCCGCCTACGCGACTCTCGCGCTCGGCTCGGCGCTGGCCCTGCTGATGTACCCGCACGTGCTGACCGCCGGGTTCGCCGCCGACGGACCGCGCACGGTCCGCAAGGTCGCCGTGGCGCTGCCCGCCTGGACAGGGCTGCTGGCCCTGTTCGGCTTCCTCGGGATAGCGGCGCTCGCCGCAGGGGTCCGGGCCCCCGAGGGCGGTGCCGAGGCGGCCGTACCGATGCTGGTGGACCGGTTGATGCCGGGGCCGCTGGCCGGACTGGTGTTCGGCGCGATCACCGTGGGCGCGCTGGTCCCGGCGGCGGTGATGTCGATCGCGGCCGCCACAAGCTTCGTCCGCAACGTGTACGTCGAGTACTTCCAGCCCACCGCGACACCCAAGCGTCAGGTGCGCATCGCCAAGGTGGTGTCGCTGACGGCGAAGGTGGGGGCGGTGGCGTTCGTCTTCGGACTGCGCGACCAGGACGCCATCAACCTCCAACTGCTCGGCGGGGTGTGGATCCTGCAGATCTTCCCGGCGGTCGCGGTCGGCCTGTTCACCGGGCGGCTGCATCCCCGGGCGCTGCTCGCGGGGTGGGGTGCGGGCATGGTGACCGGCACCTTCCTGGTGGTGCGCGAGGGGTTCTCGTCCATCGTGCTCCTGGGCGGCGGCTCGCTGGAGATCTACGCCGGGCTGCTCGCCCTGCTGCTCAATCTGACCGTCGCCGTCGTCGGCACGACGGTCCTCGAACGGCTCGGTGTCCCGCGCGGCACCGACGCGACCGACCTACCGTCCCGCCTGACCGTCAGGCGGCGCCCCGAGACGGGAGCGAGCAACCCGTGAGACGCAGAACGCACATGCGTGTGCCGGTGGCCCCGGCGGCCTCCGCGCCCCTGACCGCGACCGAGCCCCTGGGACAGGTGCCGGCTCCGGCGGACCCCGTCGACGTGGAGCGCGAGGCGGGTGTCGCCCGGCTGTTCGAGCTGCACTACTCCTCGATGCTGCGACTCGCGGTGCTGCTGGGCGCGGACGACCCCGAGAACGTGGTGGCCGAGGCGTACTACCAGATCTACCGCAAGTGGCGGCGCCTCAGGGACGCCGAGGCGGCGGAGGCGTACCTCCGCTCCACGGTCTGCAACCTGACCCGGATGCGGATACGGCACCTCCAGGTCGCTCGCCGGCATGTGGAGACCCCGGTGGTGGAGGAACCGGTCGCCTCCGCCGAGAGCACCGCGCTGCTCCACGACGACCAGCGGGTGCTGATCGGGGCGCTGCAGCAGTTGCCCGCCCGACAGCGGGAGGCGCTGGTGCTGCGCCACTGGCTCGGGCTGAAGGAGAGCGAGATCGCGGCCGCGATGGGCATCTCCTGCGGCTCGGTCAAGACCCACACCGCACGCGGCCTCGCCGCCCTCACCCAGGCGATGGAGGCCCGGCGATGAACGACACCACCGGCAACGACACCGGTCAGGACCGCACCGAGCGGGAGCTGGCCGCGGCGCTCGCCGCGCTGGCGGGCGGCGTGCACGCGGCCCCCGACGCGTACCGGACGGCGCGGGGGGACTGGCTCCGCCGGGAGCGCCGGCGGCGGCTGGTGCTGGCCGTCCTGGTCCTCGTCGTCTTCGCCCTCGCCACGCTCCTCGGCCTCTGGGTCCTGAACCAGGCCCCGTCCGGCTCCGGGGTGATCTTCTCGGGGGTGGGAGGGACGACGGCGGGGACGGGACCGGGCTGACGGGGGCGCGTCGCTGGAAGGGGCGGTGGGGGCGCGTCACCGGAGGGGGTGCGATCGCCGTGCGCGTCTGCGGGTCGTGCGTGGCTGGTCGCGCAGTTCCCCGCGCCCCTGGAAAACGGGCTTCGCCCTCTTTTCCCTGGCCGGACTGATCACCCCCCGCTCCGGGAACCCGATCCCCCGTGCATCCCCACATCGAGGACTACGCCCTGATCGGCGACCACCAGACGGCCGCGCTGGTGAGTCGCCACGGTTCCATCGACTGGCTCTGCCTGCCGCGCTTCGACTCGGCCGCGTGCTTCGCCGCGCTGCTCGGTGACGAGGAGAACGGCCACTGGAGGATCGCGCCCGACGAGGGCGGCACCTGTACGCGGCGCTCCTACCGGCACGACACGCTCGTGCTCGACACCGAGTGGGAGACGGACGAGGGCGCGGTACGCGTCACCGACCTGATGCCGCAACGCGACCGCGCGCCCGACGTCGTACGGATCGTGGAGGGCCTGTCCGGCCGGGTCACGATGCGCAGCACCCTGCGCCTGCGGTTCGACTACGGCTCGGCGGTTCCCTGGATGCGCCGGTCGGACGGCCACCGCGTGGCGGTCGCCGGCCCCGACTCGGTGTGGCTGCGCAGCGAGCCCCGGGTGCGGTCGTGGAGCGAGGACCGGGCCACGTACGCGGAGTTCACGGTGGAGCCGGGCGAGAAGGTCGCGTTCGTGCTGACCTGGCACCCCTCGCACGAGCCCCGCCCCCGTCTGGTCGACCCCTATGAGGCGCTGCGGTCGAGCCTCCACGACTGGCGGGCCTGGGCGGCGCGCTGCCGGTACGACGGTCCGCACCGGGACACCGTGGTCCGCTCGCTGATCACCCTCAAGGCCCTCACCTACGCCCCCACCGGTGGCATCGTCGCGGCGGCCACCACCTCCCTGCCCGAGGAGATCGGCGGCGTCCGCAACTGGGACTACCGTCACTGCTGGCTGCGCGACTCCACCCTCACCCTCGGCGCGCTGCTCTCCTGCGGCTACCAGGAGGAGGCCGAGGCCTGGCGCGACTGGCTGCTCCGCGCGGCCGCGGGCGACCCGGCCGACCTGCAGATCATGTACGGCCTGGCCGGGGAGCGCCGCATCCCCGAGTACGAGCTGCCGTGGCTGTCCGGGTACGAGGGCTCGCGCCCGGTCCGGGTCGGCAACGACGCCGTACGGCAGTTGCAGTTGGACGTGTACGGCGAGGTCATGGACTCCGTGTTCGTGTCACGGCGTGCGGGCCTGCCCGACAAGCCGGACATGTGGCGGATGCAGTGCGCGTTGATGGAGTATCTGCGGACGGCCTGGCGGAAGCCGGACGAGGGTCTGTGGGAGGTGCGCGGGCCGCGCCGCCACTTCACGCACTCCAAGGTGATGTGCTGGGTCGCCGCCGACCGGGCCGTGCGCACCCTGGAGGACGACCCGACCCTGACCGGCGGCGACCTCGAAGGCTGGCGGGCCCTGCGCGACGAGATCCACCGCGAGGTCTGCGAACGCGGCTACGACGCCGACCGGGGCACGTTCACCCAGTCCTACGGCTCGCGCGAACTCGACGCCGCGCTGCTGCTCATCCCCCTCATGGGCTTCCTGCCGCCGGACGACCCCCGGGTCGTCGGCACGGTCGACGCGATCCGTGAGGAGCTGTGCCACGAGGGGTTCGTCCGCCGTTACAGCGCGGACCACCTCACCGCGGAGACAGGCTCCGTCGACGGGCTGCCGGGCGGCGAGGCCACGTTCCTCGTCTGCTCGTTCTGGCTCGCGGACGCCCTGCAGCTGACCGGCCGCACGCGGGAGGCGCGCGAGCTGTTCGAACGACTGGTGGGGCTGGTCAACGACGTGGGCCTGCTCGCGGAGGAGTACGACCCCGTCGCGGGCCGTCAGCTGGGGAACTTCCCGCAGGCGTTCAGCCACGTCGGTCTCGTCGGCACCGCCCTCGCCCTCTACGACGGGAAGAAGGCAGGATAGGGGCCATGGATCTTGGGCTGAAGGACCGTGTCTACATCGTCACCGGGGCGACCCGCGGACTGGGCAACGCCGTCGCGCGGGAACTCGTCGCCGACGGCGCGAGGGTGGTCGTCACGGGCCGCGAGGAGGAGAGCGTCAGTGCGGCGGCCGCGGCGCTCGGGGCACACGCGGTGGGTGTCGCCGCCGACAACGCGGACCCCGAGGCCGCCGGGCGGCTGATCGCCGCCGCCCGTGACCACTTCGGGCGCTTCGACGGCATCCTGGTCAGCGTGGGCGGCCCGGCGCCCGGGTTCGTCGCCGACACCACCGACGAGCAGTGGACCACCGCCTTCGAATCGGTGTTCCTGGGGGCGGTGCGCCTGGCGCGGGCCGCGGCCGAGGAGTTGGGCGAGGGCGGCGTGATCGGCTTCGTGCTGTCCGGGTCCGTGCACGAGCCGATCCCCGGGCTGACCATCTCCAACGGGCTGCGGCCGGGGCTCGCCGGGTTCGCCAAGTCGCTGTCCGACGAGTTGGGGCCGCGCGGCATCCGGGTGGTCGGCCTGCTCCCGGCCCGTATCGACACGGACCGGGTGCGGGAGCTGGACGGGATGTCGGCGGACCCGGAGGCGACGCGGGCGGCGCACGAGTCGCGCATTCCGTTGCGGCGGTACGGGCGACCGGAGGAGTTCGGGCGCGCGGGGGCGTTCCTGCTGTCTCCGGCCGCTTCCTATCTGACGGGGATCATGCTGCCGGTCGACGGTGGGATGCGGCACGGGTTCTGACGGTCGACGACCACCGTCAACTGACCCTTTCCGCACGGTGTCTGGCCCCTTGCAGCCGGACCTCCGCCGGGAGCGCGGCCAGTCCCGCCGACTCCCTGGCGTGGGCCAGCGCCTGTGTCGTCAGCGTGTGCAGGGCGTCCCCCGGGTTCACATGGGGCTGCAGGAGGAGGCGGACCCGGGCCTCGGGGGCGTTGCGGCGGCCGGTCAGGCGGGCGTGAGCGCGTTCGACGCCGTCCGATTCGGCCGCCTCGGCGGTGAGCACGCCCTCCAGCGCGCGGCCCCGGAGCAGCGCGCCCTCGCCGTCGCCGGTGTCGACGAGCACCTCGGCGAGGCGGTGGCGGCGCAACACGGCCGTGAGCCACCACAGGGCGAGCAGGACGAGGACGGCGAGCACGGCGATCACCGCGGGCCACCACCACCCCGAGTCGTGCCAGCGCGTCCGGTCGGCGTCGCTGAGCAGCACGTCCTTCCGGCCGTCGTAGGGCGACCAGGAGGGCGGGTCCGCGCCGAGCCCGACGGCGAGGACGGCACCGCCGACCACGAGCAGGACGAGCCCGACGACTCCGAGCAGGACCCGGTTGACGATCCTCAGCATCGGATGTCACCCCTTCCGGCCGGGGCGGCGGACATGCACCGAGAGGGCGGGCGGCCGGGACAGCCCCAGGCCCCGGATGCCGTCGGCGAGCGCGACGTCCAGGTCGGCCCGTACGTCGTCGAGTTCCCGGAAGTGGGACACCGCGCGGACGTCGACCCGCTTGCGTCCCGCCCGGACCCGTACGGACTGCACGCCGGACACCTCCATGGCCCGGTCGCGCAGGGCCAGCGCGGCGGCGCCCCGGTGCAGTCCGGCCCGTACGTGGGGGTGCGCGCGCCGCATCGGCAGGACGTCACGCAGCCCGGGGGTGGCGGCCAGGACAATCAGCCAGAGGCCGAGGAGCACGGCGACCGCGGCGCCGACGAGCACCCAGGTGTCGTCGAGGGGGCGCTCGGCGAGTTCCCGTGCCAGCGAGCGGCGCCAGGCCATGGCGGGCCGGTCGGCGCGGACGGCGACGACGTCGTACAGGAAGATGCCCGCGCCGGCGAGGAGCAGCACGGCGAGGACGCCCGCGGGGACTCTGCGCGTGGACCAGAAACGCCCCTCGCCCCCGTGTTCGCCCTTCTCGCCGTTCAGGGCGGGTGGCGGGTGGTAGGCGGAGGCGGACGCGGCCTGGCCCGGATCACGGCCTGCCGCCCTGCCGCCTGCGGTCACGTCGTCCGACGCCGTCTCATCCGGCTTCGTCTCGTCCGACACCGTCTCGTCCGACGCCGTCTCGTCCGCGGCCTTCTCGATGACGGGTAGTCGTCGCGTGGTGCCTTCGGTGCGGTGGGGTTCGCTCATCGCGTCCTCCCCTGTGCCACGTCGTGTGCGTGTGCCAGGTGCAGCCGTTCCACCTGGACGGCCACCTCCGTCACGCGCATTCCCGCCAACGTCCCTACCCGCTCGGCAACATGGCGACGCACCGCAGCGCACTGGCCACCGATGTCCGAGGGGTAGGGGAGCCCGAGCGTGACGCGGACGCGCGCGGTCGCGTGAACGACGACGACGGTGGCGTTCGGGGGCGCGGAGGCGGGCGCCGGCGCCGCCAGTGCCTCGCGCGCCGCCTGCGCGGCGATCTTCGCGACCACCCGGTCGGCGATCCGCGTCGCCCCTCGCCCACCCGGCGCCACGGCCCCTACCGGCTGGGTCTCCCGCGTCTCCTGCGTCTCCTGCGTCTGAGGGGGACGGCCGCTGTCCGCCGGGTTCATCGGCGTCGGTCGTCACGCGGGCGGAAGAAGTCGCCCATGTCCAGGTCCCCCTCCAGGAACCGGCCGACGACGAAGCCGACGGCGCCCAGCGCGGCCACCAACAGGAAGGCTCCGAATCCGCCGAAGTATCCGGCGAAGCCCAGCGCCATCCCGGCGACCATGCCGATCACGGCCAAGCTCATGCTGCGCTCCTAGCGACTCAGCCCGCGCTCACTGCAGCCGGGACTCCGGCTCCTCGTCCTCCTCGTCCGGCAGCTTCACATCGCTGACGGCGATGTTGACCTCGACGACCTCCAGGCCGGTCATCCGCTCGACGGCCGCGATGACGTTCTCGCGCACATCGCGGGCGACGTCGCTGATCGACACCCCGTAGTCGACGACGATCTCCAGGTCCAGCGCGGTCTGCACCTCGCCGACCTCGACCTTCACACCCCGGGTCACGGACTTGGTCCCGCCGGGGACCCGGTCGCGCACGGCCCCGAAGGTCCGTGACAGTCCGCTGCCCATGGCGTGCACGCCCACCACTTCCCGCGCGGCGAGCCCGGCGATCTTCTCCACGACGCCGTCGGCGATGGTCGTACGCCCCCGGCCCGCCGGATCACCGCCGCCACGCCGGGTCGCCCTGCGCCCGACCTGCGGCGACTCCTTGGTGGTGTCGGGCCCTTCCGTCCGGTTCCGCTCCGTCATGTCAGTCATGCCGTCAGCCCCTTCCGGTCGTCCCCCCTCCAGCCCACAGTAAGCGCGGTTGCGGCACCGCGCGCCGGGGATGCGGCAGGCTGGAGGAATGACGGCGGACGGTTGGACGAAGGCGGTGCGTCAGCAGCTGGGGCTCGGCCGTGTGCTCCCCCTGGGCGGCCCGCACGACGGCGCGTGGATCACCGAGAGCGCGGCGAGGACGGCCCTGCGCCGCGCGGCCGGATCCCTGCCCGGGCTGAGCCTCGGCCGGCTCCGCATCTCGTCCGTCGACTCCGGCGGGAAGAAGGGCGAGGACACGGACGGGTACGGCCACGAGACGGCCGTGCCGCCGCCCCCGAGTGCCCTGCCGCCCGGTCCGCTCCGGGTCACGGCCGACCTCGCGGCCTCGGCGGGTCCGGCCGCCGAGCCCCTACCGGCCACGGCGGCCCGGCTGAGGAAGGCCCTGTTCGCGGCCGCTGGGGACCGCCTCGGGTTGACGGTGGCCGAGGTGGATCTCCGGGTGACGCACCTGGTGGAGACGGACACCGGGCCGTCCGACCTGATGGAGGCCGACGCGGAGTCGCCCGACCTGATGGAGGCCGACGCGGAGTCGCCCGACCTGATGGAGGCCGACGCGGAGTCGCCCGACCTGATGGAGGCCGACGCGGAGTCGCCCAAGCCGCTGGAGACCGATGCGGGGCCCTCCGGGCCCGCGCCCGGGCCGTCGTCCTCCGCGGCCGCTTCGACGGCGGCGGTCGGGGACGACAAGGAGTCCCGGGTGGCCGCGGCGGCGCTCTCCGTCCCCGGCGTCGCCCGTCTGACCGGCGTCTTCGGGGGTCTCGGTGTCCTGGGCGGCCTCGGCGGAGCCGACGGTCCCGCTCGCGCGGTCGCCATCGCCGCCGGGCCGGCCCTCTCCCGCCGCCATGTCCGCGTGGAACTGGCGGTGACGGAGGAGCGCCGCGCCCTGGACGTGGCCCGCGAGGTGCGCGCGGCGGTGAGCGACTCCCTGCCGGACCACCCTTCGGTGGCGGTACTCATCACAGCGGTCGGCACCTGACCCCGAGGACCCTGCCGTCGAACGACGTCCGGGGCCCCCGAGGCGGCGGCCCCGGACCGGCCGTCTACTCGCCGACGCCCGCGAGGTCGCGCAGCCGCCGGGCCTGGGCCGCCCGCTCGGCGGCCCGCTGCTCGTCGTACCCCCGGCCCTGGGCACCGCGCAGCAGCGCCTTGGTCTCGACGACCGCGTCCCGGGGCGCGGTCACCAGCGCACCGACGAGGTCGCGCACCGCGCCGTCGAGTTGGTCGGCGGGTACCGCGAGGTTGGCGAGCCCGATCCGCTGGGCCTCCTCCGCCTGGACGAACCGCCCGGTGAGGCAGATCTCCAGCGCGCGGGCGTACCCGACGAGGCTCACCAGCGGGTGCGTCCCCGTGAGGTCGGGCACGAGTCCGAGGCTGGTTTCGAGCATGGCGAACTGCACGTCGTCGGCGACGACGCGCAGATCACAGGCGAGGGCGAGCTGGAAGCCCGCACCGACGGCGTGCCCCTGCACGGCGGCGACGGACACGATGTCGTTGCGCCGCCACCAGGTGAACGCCTCCTGGTACTCGGCGATGGTCGCGTCGAGCCCGGCGTCGTCACGGCGCGCGAGATCGACGAACGACGGCTCCCCTTCGATGCCTTCGGGCGTGAACATCTGCCGGTTGAGTCCGGCGGAGAATGATTTGCCCTCGGCGCGCAGCACGACCACACGGACGGAGCCCGGCACCGACCGCCCGGCCTCGGTGAGCGCCCGCCACAGAGCGGGGCTCTGCGCGTTGCGCTTGGCCGGATTGGTCAGCGTCACCGTGGCGATCGCGTCGTCGACGGTGAGCCGTACGCCGTCCTGGTCGAGCAGCGTTTCGAGCGAAGCCATGGGGCGCCTCCGATGGGTGCGGTCAGCAGAGCGATGAAGCGATGCTAAGTGACTGCACAGTAACCACCCGGTCGATCAGCCGACCGACCGGGTGGCCACCATCGAAGCCGATGGGCCGCGCGGCGTCAGGCCGACGCGGCTTTCTTGCCCCGCGTCGCGCCGCCACGCCCTCGGAGCGTGACGCCCGACTCGCTGAGCATCCGGTGCACAAAGCCATACGAGCGGCCGGTTTCCTCGGCCAGCGCCCGAATGCTCGCACCGGAGTCGTACTTCTTCTTCAGGTCTGCCGCGAGCTTGTCGCGCGCGGCGCCGGTAACCCGGCTGCCCTTCTTCAGAGTCTCGGCCACCCGGTCCTCCTCATGGGAAGTGCGCTCTGGTCTCCTCATGATCACCCCTCTGGGGCGGGTTGGCCACCCATTCGGCAAGGTCCGTGCGACAAGGTTTTGACGACAGGAGCGCGTCCCCACGAGCGGAACCTGCAATTCCGCCCGGTCGTGTCCGTACGGCCGAACGGGTTGTTCCGTGAAGCCCCAGGTCAGGGATGCGCGACGGCCGAGCCCTTCGCGAGGAAGGACTCGGCCGTGAAATCGATGTAGGACACACCTCGGTACGAGGAGAGCTCACACAGATGATGGATCACCGATGGGCCGAATGATCCAGCGGCAGTTGATCAACCGATTCGATCAAGCGAGCGCGACGAGATCCGCGTAGTCGGCGCCCCACAGGTCCTCGACGCCGTCCGGCAGCAGGATGATCCGCTCGGGCTGGAGCGCCTCGACCGCGCCCTCGTCGTGGGTGACGAGAACGACCGCACCCTTGTAGGTGCGCAGGGCGCCGAGGATCTCCTCGCGGCTGGCGGGGTCGAGGTTGTTCGTCGGCTCGTCGAGGAGCAGGACGTTCGCGGACGAGACCACGAGGGTCGCGAGCGCGAGACGGGTCTTCTCGCCGCCGGAGAGGACCCCGGCGGGCTTGTCGACGTCGTCGCCGGAGAACAGGAACGAGCCGAGTGTCTTGCGGATCTCGACCAGGTCCAGGTCCGGGGAGGCGGAGCGCATGTTCTCCAGGACCGTGCGGTCGGGGTCGAGGGTCTCGTGCTCCTGCGCGTAGTAGCCGAGCTTGAGGCCGTGGCCCTCGATCACCTCGCCGGTGTCGGGCTTCTCGACGCCGCCGAGGAGGCGGAGCAGGGTGGTCTTGCCGGCGCCGTTGAGGCCGAGGATGACGACCCGGGAGCCCTTGTCGATGGCCAGGTCGACGTCGGTGAAGATCTCCAGCGAGCCGTACGACTTCGACAGGCCCTCGGCGGTGAGCGGGGTCTTGCCGCAGGGCGCGGGCTCGGGGAAGCGCAGCTTGGCGACCTTGTCGGAGACGCGGACGGCCTCCAGGCCGGCGAGCAGCTTGTCGGCGCGCTTGGCCATGTTCTGCGCGGCGACGGTCTTGGTGGCCTTGGCGCGCATCTTGTCGGCCTGCGAATGCAGTGCGGCGGCCTTCTTCTCGGCGTTCTGCCGCTCGCGCTTGCGGCGCTTCTCGTCGGCCTCGCGCTGCTGCTGGTAGAGCTTCCAGCCCATGTTGTAGACGTCGATCTCGGCGCGGTTGGCGTCCAGGTAGAACACCTTGTTGACGACCGTCTCGACCAGGTCGACGTCGTGGGAGATCACGATGAAGCCGCCGCGGTAGGTCTTGAGGTAGTCCCGCAGCCAGACGATCGAGTCGGCGTCGAGGTGGTTGGTCGGCTCGTCGAGGAGGAGGGTGTCGGCGTCGGAGAACAGGATCCGGGCCAGCTCGATACGGCGGCGCTGACCGCCGGAGAGGGTGTGCAGCGGCTGGCCGAGCACCCGGTCGGGCAGGTTGAGCGCGGCGGCGATGGTGGCGGCCTCGGCCTCGGCGGAGTACCCGCCCTTGGTGAGGAACTCGGTCTCCTGGCGCTCGTACTGCCGCAGGGCCTTGTCACGGGTGGCGCCGCTGCCGTTGGCGATGCGCTGTTCGTTCTCGCGCATCTTGCGGATCAGTACGTCGAGGCCGCGGGCGGAGAGGATGCGGTCGCGGGCGAGGACGTCGAGGTCGCCGGTGCGGGGGTCCTGCGGGAGGTAGCCGACCTCGCCGGAGCGGGTGATGGTGCCGCCGGCCGGGATGCCCTCGCCGGCCAGGCACTTGGTGAGGGTGGTCTTGCCGGCGCCGTTACGGCCGACCAGACCGATGCGGTCGCCCTTGGCGATGCGGAAGGTGGCGGACTCGATGAGGACGCGGGCACCGGCGCGCAGCTCGATACCGGAGGCGGAGATCACGGACAGACTCCAGGGCGGGTGGGGGTGGCGGGTGTGGGCGGCTGAGGACGTTCCCGCCGTCTAATGCGCGAGGAGAATGGCCATGGGCCGATTCTAACTGGGGGTGGCAAGCGGTTTTCCGCCCGTGTGACAAGGGATCACGTGGTCTCGGTCACCGGGCCCGCCCGCACTCCCGCTCGGCGGGGCGTTGTCAGTGGCCGGTGCAAAACTGGGCAGCGGGTCGTTTTCCGGACGAGGAACCGGACGACGGACGGACGACGGACGGACGACGGACGGACGACGGACCGGACGACAGAGAGGTCGTGATCGCTATGACGGGCAGGAGCGACGGACGCCCGAGCGTCTATCCGACGCTGCTCTACGCGGACGCCAAGGCCGCCATCAGGCAGCTCACGGAGGCGCTGGGCTTCACCGAGCTCTCGGTGTACGAGGGCGAGGACGGCATCGTGCAGCACGCCGAGCTGACGCAGGGCAACGGCGCGGTGATGGTCGGTTCCAAGGGCAGCGGCAGCGTCTTCGACGGCGCGATGAAGGGCGCGGGGCCGGCGGGGGTGTACATCGTCGTGGACGACGTGGACGCCCATCACCGGCGGGCCGTGGAGCACGGCGTGGAGATCCTGATGCCCCCGACGGACCAGGACTACGGCTCCCGGGACTACATGGCCCGGGACGCCGAGGGCAATGTGTGGAGCTTCGGCACGTACGCCCCCGAGACGGGCGGCTGACGCCTCCCGCCGCCCTCCCGGGTCAGCTGCCGCCGGTGTGCACCTGGAACGCGGCGCGGCGGACGGCCTTGGCGAGGGCCGGGTCGGGGTGGGCCGCTGCGAGGGCGACGAGGACCTGGACGGTGCGGGGGTGGCCGACCGCGCGGACCTCGGCGAGCAGTGCGGGGACCGTGGGCTGCACCGCCGACTCCAGATGCCGGACGAGCAGCGGGGCCTCGCCGTGGTCGGCGACGGCGGCGGCCGTGTCGACCCAGAGCCAGGTGGACTCCTCGCGGGTGAGGACCTCGTGCGCGTCCTCAGGGTCGGCGCCGTCGTGCTCGGCGAGCCACAGCAGGGCGTAGGGGCGCAGCGGGGTCTCGTCGGCGACGGTGCGGACGTCGGGCTCGGCGGGGGCGCCGACGACGCGCAGCGCCTCGAAGGCGAGTCCCCGGATGAGGGCGTCCTCGCCGCGGGCCGCGTCGATGAGCTCGGTGACGGCGCCGCCGACGGGACGGGCGGCGAGCCAGGCGCGGTACTCGGCGCGGGCCGCGTTCGGGCGGAGCTGGGCGCAGCCTCTGAGCATGTCCTCGGCGGAGACCTCGATGTTCCCGGCGGGGCTCTGCGCGGCGACACAGATCTGTTCGAGCTTGACCCAGACCGCCCAGCTGCCGAGCGGGGTGAGGGTGGCCTGGCCGTCGCCGTAGGTGAGGGCGCCGACGGAGGCGAGGGCGCGCAGGGACCAGTCGAGGAGGGGGGCGAGGGGGGTGTCCTCGGCCGTGGGCTCCGCGCCGGGCCCGGGCTGCGGGCCGTAGGGGATTTCGCAGCGCTCGGTGCGCAGTTCGGTGACCCGCTGGTCCAGGAGGTCGAGGAGCTGCTCCACGGGGACGGGCCCGGCGGAGAGCTGGAGGAAGGAGAGGACCTGGGGCATGGCCGAGACGACCTCGGCGACCGCCGCCGGCTCCCGGTCCTCGGGCTCCGGATAGGCGATGGACCAGGCGTCGAAGAACGCGACCCAGCCGCGCAGTACGGCGCTGTCGTCGCGGTTCCAGGCGCGCAGGCGCCAGCCCGGGCGCGCGCTGTCGCCGTGCACCTCGACCAGTCCGGCCAGACGTGCCGTGTCCCAGTCGTGGCGGACCTGAGCCGGGGTCAGCCCCAGGTCGGCCGCGGCCCGTTCGGCGGTCGCGGCGGAGAGGGTGCCCTTGCCGTCGGGGCTCGCGCCCTCGCGGCCGGGACGCAGGACGGCATCGGCCCAGCGGGCGACGCGGGCCGCGTCCGCGAGGACGGCGCGGGCCATGCGGGCGAGTTCCACGGGCGGCGGTGTGCCCTCCGGGGGCCGGGGGGCCGGTCGGCGGCGCTGGGTCACTGCTGCTCGGGGAGCGGCGGCCAGGGTTCGCGGGCCGACGAGTCGGAGCCTGGAGTCGCGCGGATTACGGGACGTCACGGGGGCAGTCTTCCGGTTGACGGTCCGAAAACCCAAACGGAATGTCACAGCGGGCGACAGGGGTGGCCAACGCACGGGTCCCTTCGGGGGGACATCGGCGGCGATCGTGTTGGTCCAGCGCTAAACGGAATGGGTCGTACCTGTCTGCGACGAGCCCGGTCCCCCGCCCCGGCGGCACGCCTACACCAGCGGTGTCAGGAAGCGACGCAGGCTCTCCTCGTACTCCTTGGGGTCCGCGTTCCACATGGCGCCGTGCGGGGCGTGGCGGACCGTGCGGAGGGTGACCCGGTCGGGGCGGCGGGCGGCGAGGCGCCGGGAGGGGCCCCAGGGGGCGACGGTGTCGTCGGGGCCGTGGAAGAGCAGGGTCGGTGTCCTGAGCCCCGAGGCGTCGGTGTCCTGGCCGGTGGGGGTGGTGCGCAGTCCGGTGCGGCCCTGGGCGGCGCGGACCGCGAGGGGCAGCAGGGCACCGGGGGTGCGGCGGGCCGCGGCGAGGGCGCGGAGGGTGGCGGTCCAGTCGAGCACCGGTGAGTCCAGGACGAGTCCGGCGACGCGGTCGCGCAGCGGGGAGCGGGTGGCGGCGCGCAGGGCCATGGTGGCGCCGGTGGACCAGCCGAGCAGGACCACCCGTTCGGCGCCGTGGCGGACGGCGTGGCGGATGGCGGCGTCGACGTCTCGCCACTCGGTCTCGCCGAGGTGGTTCAGGCCGTCCGGGGAGCGGGGGGCGCCCGGGTCGCCGCGGTAGGCGAGGGCGAGCACCGGGAAGTGGTGGCGGTGCAGGAACTCCATGACGTTCATGGGGTGTTCGCGGGTGGCGCCGAGGCCGTGCACGGCGATCACCCAGACGTCCCGGTCCCCGGGTACGAACCAGGCGGGGAGGATGCCGAGTTCACCGGGGACCTCGACGTCGTCGTGGTCGAGGCCGAGCGCGGTGCGCGGGTCGCCGAGGTGGAGGTCGGGGGTGAGCCACACCTTGTCGCCCGGCTCCAGGGTGCCGTGGGTGACACGCTCCAGGCGGCGTACGACCGTGTCGGGGGCGTGCGGGGCGCCGTCCAGGACGGTGCCGACGACCGCGTGGCAGCCGTTGCCGGTGAGGCCGTAGGTGCCGGGGCGCTGGGAGGCGAAGGCGCGGGTCAGCGCGATGCGGCCGGCGGCGGTGGCGTGCACGGTCAGCCGGGGTTCCGTGGGCAGCGGTTCGCCCGGCGGCGCCTTCAGGGCGACGTCGCTGGCCACCCGGCCCGCCGCCACACTGGCCGCACCGGCCGCGAACGCGACTCCGACAGCGGCGACCGCCGCTTTGACTGCACCCACGCCTCCAGTGTCCTGGCCGACCACGCCTCCGGCCAGTGGGCGTGCACACCGGAGCGACCGAAGAGACGAACAGCGGGCCGGGGTAGCGGTGGGGTGGTGGTTCGCGGGGCCCTAGGTCGGCTGGCCGTAGTCGCGGAGGTGGGTGGCGGCTGTCGTCAGTTGGGTGGGGGTGAGGAGGTGTGGGGTGTGGCCCGGGATCGAGGATGCCGTCAGCCAGACTCTGCACATCCATTCGAGCTGGGCCGTGCGGTCGTACGCCTCGGAGAGGGTGCTCCCGTAGGTGATCGTGCCGTGGTTCTGGAGGAGACAACCGGAGCGCCCTGTCAAAGCGCGGAGCATGTTCTCGGCCAACTCCGGGGTGCCGTAGGTCGCGTAGGGGGCGACGCGGACCGGTCCGCCCAGGGCGGCGGACATGTAGTGGATCAGCGGCAGTTCGTCCACGAGCGTGGAGACGGCCGTCGCATGGACCGCGTGGGTGTGGACGACGGCACGGGCGTCGGTGGTGCCGTGGATCGCCAGGTGCATGGGGAGTTCGCTCGTCGGGCGGAGCGTGCCGAGGACCTGCCGGCCGGAGAGGTCCACACCCGTCACGTCCTCCGGGGTCAGACGGTCGTACGGCACTCCCGTCGGGGTGACCAGGACGGTGTCCCCGACGCGTACGGAGACGTTTCCCGAGGTGCCCACGACCAGACCGTCGGCCACCGTCCGGCGGGCCGTCGTGACGAGTTCGTCCCACGCGTGCGCCACATCGTCCGGCACACCGCGCCACCGCTCGCCCCGGGCGTTCCCCTGCTGCTCGACCATGCCGCGATCCTGCCAGGCGGCGGACGGTGACGGGGACGTGGAAGCGCGGAGCCGGAGGGTGCATATACGCATACGTCACCCGGAGTTGGTGATTGGCCGGTGATCGACCGGGATTCGGTGATCTTCCAGTAATCTCCGGGTGTTTTGTCGCACAATCGCCATTCCGGGGGGAAGTATGGCCATCGCTCTCCAGCCGTTCCGTCGCCGCCACCGCGCATTCGCCGCCTCCGTCGCGGCCCTCGCCCTGGGGGGAACCGCTCTCACCGAGCTCCCCGTCTCGGCCGCCGCCCAGCCCAGGGGGCACGACGTCTCCTCGCACCAGAAGCAGGTGAACTGGTCGAGCGTGAAGTCGAAGGGTGCCCGGTTCGTCTACGTCAAGGCGACCGAGTCCACCACCTACCGCAACCCGTACTTCGGCCAGCAGTACAACGGCTCGCGGGAGGCGGGCCTGATCCGGGGCGCGTACCACTTCGCGCTGCCCCACCAGTCGTCCGGGAAGACTCAGGCCCGCTACTTCGTGGACAACGGGGGCGGCTGGCGCGCGGACGGCTGGACGCTGCCGCC
Organism: Streptomyces sp. SP18BB07; assembly: GCF_036322545.1. Classification (NCBI taxonomy): domain Bacteria; kingdom Bacillati; phylum Actinomycetota; class Actinomycetes; order Kitasatosporales; family Streptomycetaceae; genus Streptomyces; species Streptomyces sp. SP18BB07. The sequence continues at coordinate 420,681 of NZ_JAQYWT010000363.1, read as the reverse complement.
GGCGCTCGACATCGAGTACAACCCGTACGACAGGAAGAGGAAGTGCTACGGCCTGAGCCGCAGCGCGATGGTCGGCTGGATTACGTCGTTCAGCGCCGAGGTGAAGCGCCTCACGAGCCGCCGCCCGGTGATCTACACGACCACCCACTGGTGGAAGACCTGCACCGGCAACAGCCCGGCCTTCGGCGGGAACCACGCGCTGTGGCTGGCCCGGTACGACTCCTCCGGGGCGGGGGAACTGCCCGCGGGGTGGAAGTCCTGGACGATCTGGCAGTACGACAACGGCAGCGGGAGCCTGCCGGGTGACCAGAATCTCTTCAACGGGTCGACGAAGCGGCTGAAGCAGTTCGCCCGGGGGTAGCGGACCTCGATATTCCGCCTCAGTTCGAAGGTCAGGCCGCCGCCCCACCGAACTCCGACGGCCCGCCCGTCCGCAAGCGGAGCGGCGGCACCCCGTTCATTACACCCGTACGCCTGTCCTAGTTCATCTTCCGTTCACCCAGGTTGCCTACGGTCCACATGCCACTGACGTCCGAAAGAAGCTTGGGTAAATGGAAAACTTCTCGCTGATCCTCGCGATCGTGGTCATCACCGCGCTCGCGTTCGATTTTACGAACGGTTTCCACGACACCGCCAACGCGATGGCCACCACCATCTCGACCGGCGCCATGAAGCCCAAGGTCGCGGTGGCCATGTCCGCCGTGCTCAACCTTGTCGGCGCGTTCCTGTCCATCGAGGTCGCCAACACCATTTCCAAGGGACTCGTCGACGAGTCCGGCATACAGCCAGAGGTCATATTCGCGGCGCTCGTCGGCGCCATCCTCTGGAACCTGCTGACCTGGCTGGTCGGACTCCCCTCCAGCTCCTCGCACGCCCTGATGGGCGGCCTCGTCGGCGCCACCATCGCCTCGGTCGGCGTCAGCGGCGTGCACGGCGACGTGCTCGTCACCAAGGTGCTGATCCCCGCCGTCGCGGCCCCGCTGGTCGCCGGCATCGCGGCGATGCTCGCCACCCGGCTGACGTACAAGCTCGGCCGGCACACGAGCGAGAAGGCCTCCGGCAAGGGCTACCGCGCCGGTCAGATCGCCTCCGCGGGCCTGGTCTCGCTGGCCCACGGCACGAACGACGCCCAGAAGACGATGGGCATCATCACCCTCGCCCTGGTGGCCGGCGGCGCCCTCGCGCCCGACTCCGACCCGCCGGTGTGGGTCATCGTCTCCGCCGGTCTCGCCATCGCGCTCGGCACCTACCTGGGCGGCTGGCGCATCATCCGCACGATGGGCAAGGGCCTGACCGACCTCCAGCCGCAGCAGGGCTTCGCCGCCCAGACCAGCGCGGCCACGGTCATCCTGGCCTCCTCGCACCTCGGCTTCTCGCTCTCCACCACGCACTCGGTCTCCGGTGCGGTGATGGGCGCGGGCCTCGGCCGCAAGGGCGGGGTGGTCCGCTGGTCCACCGCGACCCGGATGTTCGTCGCATGGGGTCTGACCCTGCCGGCCGCCGCGTTGGTCGCCGCGCTCGCCGAATGGGTGACGTCCTTCGGCAGCTGGGGCACGGCCGTCGTCGCGGTCTTCCTCATCGCCTCCAGCGCCGCGATCTGGGTGATCTCGCGCCGTGAGGTCGTCGACCACACGAACGTCAACGACACCGAGGAAACGCCCGGTGTGGTGACCACGGCGATGGCCGCCGTGACGCCGCCGCCCACCGCCGCCGTGGCCGAGGAGCTCGTGGCGACCATCCCGGCACCCGCGGCCGCGGCCGCCGCCGAGACCACGGCCCCGGCGAACTCGTCCACGCCGACGCCCGCCGTCTGAGCCCCGCGACCTCCTGAGGAAGATCATCATGCACATCGACTGGGCAGCCCTGGGCTCCGTCTTCGGAGTCAGCCTCGTGGTCACCGTGGCCCTCGTCGGCCTCTTCACCCTGGGGATCGTCGGCCTCTCCAAGCGGGAGGCCGCGACCGCCGCGGGCGCGTCGCCCGCGCTCGCCACGACAGCGGCGTACGCCTGCTTCGCGGCCTGCACGGCGGCGGTGGGTTACGGGATCTACCTGATCATGGCCTGAGGCCCCGTAGACCCCTTCGCACCTCGCACAACACACCACGACAACCCCTCGTACCGTCGACCTGGTACGGGGGGTTGTCCTCATGTACCACCCGGTCGCGGCAGCCTCAGCCCGTTCGTCCTGCTCGGGGCCCCCGCGGCCGAGCCCCGGACAGAGCCCGGTCCAGGGCCCTGAGCCGGTCCGTGACCGGGGTCAGTCCCCACCACAGGCCCGCTCCGGCGGCGATGAGGGCGGTCACCACCATCCAGACGACGCCGCGCGCCTCCGCCCCCGGCACCAGCAGCGCGGCGAGCGCGCCGAGCCCGACGGCCAGCGCCCCGGCGACCGTGCTGAAGAGCACCAGGGGGGCGGCGGCGGACACCAGCGTCCGCCGGTCCCTCGCCGTCCTCGTACCCGCCGAGGCGGGTCCCTTGGTCCGATCTTCCATCGCGTGTCCCTCCCGTCCCCCGAACGGTTCTTCAAGAGCCGTCCGCACCCGGGTCCACAAGCCCCGCCAGAAAACCACACCACGCGGTGTGACGGAAGGAGAGCACAGCGTTCTGACGCCAGTTCGAGTCACGCACCAGGATGCGGCGCGCCGGAGAGAGCGCGGAAGGAGCCGATTCGAGCGGCTGACGGGATTTCGGCGGTGTGGGGCTCGGCACACCGTCGCGCCGCAGGTCAACAGCGAGTTGACGGGTCTCGAAGGGGCGTGGTGGACTGCCGGAGCCATGTACGACGGCAGGAGAGGAAGCCGGTGCGAGTCCGGCGCGGTCCCGCCACTGTCACCGGGGAAGCATCTCGACGCGTCTCCCGGGAGCCAGGAACTCTCGCCGTCGGTCTCGTCGAACCAGGGCGTGGACACCCTGAGTGAGGACATATCGCCATGTGCGGCTGCCACTTGAGTCCCAGCACCGGATCCGCGTACGACCTCGCGGTCGGCTGAACCCGTGCGTGCCGATCGCGTCTTCGCGTACGGCGCCACCGCCGGACTCCTCGGTGACCTGCTGCTCGGTGATCCTCGCCGGGGGCATCCGGTCGCCGCGTTCGGGCGGGCCGCCGGTGCCGTGGAGCGGGTGCTGTGGCGGGATCACCGGGGGTGGGGCGCGCTGCACACCGCCGTGTGCGCGGGTGGCGCCGTGGCGCTCGGGGCCGTCGCCTCGACTGCCGTACGGCCGTCGCGTGCGGCCTCCGTCGCGTTGACCGCCGCCGCCACGTGGGCCGTCGTCGGGGGGACTTCGCTCGGTCGGGAGGCCCGGACGATCGGACGGTCCCTCGACGCGGGGGACGTCGAGGGCGCGCGGGCCCGGTTGCCCCATCTGTGCGGGCGGGACCCCCAGGCACTCGACGCGGACGGGATCGCGCGGGCGGTCGTGGAGTCCGTCGCCGAGAACACGTCCGACGCGGTGGTGGGGGCGCTGGTCTGGGGAGCCGTGGCGGGGGTGCCCGGGCTGGTGGGGTTCCGGGCCGTCAACACGTTGGACGCCATGGTCGGTCACCGGTCGCAGCGGTACCGGCGGTTCGGCTGGGCCTCCGCGCGGCTGGACGACGTGGTGGGGTGGCCGGGGGCCCGGCTGACGGCGGTGCTGGCCGCCGCCTGCGGTGGGGACGCCCGGGGTGCCGTACGGGCCTGGCGCACGGACGCGGGCAGGCACCCGAGCCCCAACGCGGGGCCCGTGGAGGCGTCGTTCGCGGGGGCGCTCGGAGTGCGTTTGGGGGGCACGTTGTCGTACGGGGGGCGGGTCGAGCATCGGCCTGTGCTCAATGGGGAGGGACGCGCCGTCGCCGTGGAGGACATCGAGCGGGCCGTTCGGTTGTCCCGGCGGGTGGGGTGGCTGGCGTTGGGGATCGGTGCGGGTGTGTCGGTGCTGCGGTCGAGGAGTCGGGGATGAGTGGCGGACTGCTGGTCGCCGGGACCACCTCCGACGCCGGGAAGAGCGTCGTCACCGCCGGGATCTGCCGGTGGCTGGTGCGGCAGGGGGTCAAGGTCGCCCCGTTCAAGGCGCAGAACATGTCGCTCAACTCCTTCGTGACGAAGGAGGGCGCCGAGATCGGGCGGGCGCAGGCCATGCAGGCACAGGCATGCCGGGTGGAGCCCAGCGCGCTCATGAACCCCGTGCTGCTGAAGCCCGGGGGTGAGCGCAGCAGTCAGGTCGTGCTGCTCGGGAAGCCCGTGGGTGAGATGAGCGCGCGCGGTTATCACGGCGGGCGGCAACAGCGGCTGCTCGGGACCGTGTTGGAGTGCCTCACCGAGCTGCGGGGCACGTATGACGCGGTGATCTGCGAGGGGGCCGGCTCTCCGGCCGAGATCAATCTGCGGCGGACCGACATCGTCAACATGGGGATCGCCCGCAACGCCGGGCTGCCCGTGCTCGTGGTCGGTGACATCGACCGCGGTGGGGTGTTCGCGTCGTTCTTCGGGACCGTCGCGCTGCTCTCCCCCGAGGACCAGGCCCTCGTCGCCGGGTTCCTCGTCAACAAGTTCCGCGGGGACGTCTCCCTGTTGGAGCCGGGGCTCGACATGCTGCGCGGGCTCACCGGGCGGCGGACGTACGGGGTGCTGCCGTTCCGGCACGGGCTCGGGATCGACGAGGAGGACGGGCTGCGGGTCTCGCTGCGCGGGACGGTCCGGGAGTCGAACGTCGCGCCGCCCGTCGGGGAGGACGTGCTGCGGGTCGCCGTGTGCGCGGTGCCGCTGATGTCCAACTTCACCGACGTGGACGCGCTCGCCGCCGAACCCGGTGTCGTGGTGCGGTTCGTGGACCGGGCCGAGGAGTTGGCCGACGCGGACCTCGTCGTCGTGCCCGGCACCCGGGGCACGGTGCGGGCGCTGGAGTGGCTGCGGGAGCGGGGGCTCGCCGAGGCGCTGGTGCGCAGGGCCGCCGAGGGGCGGCCGGTGCTCGGGATCTGCGGCGGGTTCCAGGTGCTCGGGGAGCGGATCGAGGACGAGGTCGAGAGCCGGCGGGGGCGGGTGGAGGGGCTGGGAGTCCTTCCCGTCCGCGTGCGGTTCGCGGCGGACAAGACGCTCACGCGGCCCGTGGGTGAGGCCCTCGGGGAGCGGGTCGAGGGGTACGAGATCCATCACGGGGTCGCCGAGGTGCTGGGCGGCGAAGCGTTCATCTCTGATGACCATGGAAACAGCCTGGACGGGTGCCGGGTCGGGCAGACCTGGGGCACGCACTGGCACGGGTCGCTGGAGTCGGACGGGTTCCGGCGGGCCTTTCTGCGTGAGGTGGCGGCGGCTTCGGGGCGGCGGTTCGTGCCGGCCCCGGACACGTCGTTCGCCGAGCTGCGCGAGGAGCAGCTCGACCGGCTCGGCGATCTGATCGAGGAACACGCGGACACGGACGCGCTGTGGCGGCTCATCGAGTCGGGGGCGCCGACGGGGTTGCCGTTCGTGCCGCCGGGGGCGCCGGGGGTGCCGGGATGAGGGCGCCGGGTCGGTCCCGCCGGGGTAGGGAGTGTTGTCTACCGGCCGGTGGGACTTCTCGCGCAGTTCCCCGCGCCCCTGAGAAGCAGGGGCTGCGCCCCGTGCTTCTCATCCCGCCGGTCGGCAGTCGTCTCATTCATTCACCACTAGGAGGGACCACCGCGTGAGCACGCACTTCCCCTTCACCGCCGTCGTCGGGCAGGGCGACCTGCAACTCGCCCTGCTCCTCAACGCCATCTCCCCGAGGATCGGCGGCGTGCTCGTGCGTGGTGAGAAGGGCACCGCCAAGAGCACCGCCGTGCGGGCGCTCGCGGCGCTGCTGCCGCCGGTGGAGGTCGTCGTCGGCTGCCGGTTCTCGTGCGACCCCGTGCAGCCGGACCCGGCGTGTCCGGACGGGCCGCACGAACCGGCGTTCGAGACCCGGCCGTCCCGCATGGTCGAGCTTCCCGTCGGCGCCTCCGAGGACCGACTCGTCGGCGCCCTCGACATCGAGCGGGCGCTGTCGGAGGGCGTGAAGGCGTTCGAGCCGGGCCTCCTCGCGGACGCGCACCGGGGCATTCTCTACGTCGACGAGGTGAACCTCCTCCACGACCACCTGGTCGACCTGCTGCTCGACGCGGCCGCGATGGGCGCCTCGTACGTGGAGCGCGAGGGCGTCTCCGTACGGCATGCCGCGCGGTTCCTGCTGGTCGGGACGATGAACCCCGAGGAGGGCGAGCTGCGGCCGCAGTTGCTCGACCGGTTCGGGCTGACCGTGGAGGTCGCGGCCTCGCGGGAGCCGGACCAGCGGGTGGAGGTCGTCCGGCGGCGGCTCGCCTACGACGACGATCCGGCCGGTTTCGCGGCCCGTTGGGCGGACGAGGAGGCCGGTGTACGTCAACGGGTCGTCGCCGCGCGGGAGTTGCTGCCATCCGTGGTGCTGGGCGACGGGGCGCTGCTGCAGATCGCGGCGACCTGTGCGGCCTTCGAGGTGGACGGGATGCGGGCCGACATCGTGATGGCCCGGACGGCGACCGCGCTGGCCGCGTGGGCCGGGCGGACCGAGGTGCTCGCGGAGGACGTGCGCCAGGCGGCACTGCTCGCGCTGCCGCACCGGCGGCGAAGGAATCCCTTCGACGCGCCCGGCCTCGACGAGGACAAGCTCGACGAGACACTGGAGGAGTTCGCGGAACCGCCGCAGAACCCTCAGGATCCGCAGAACCCGCATGACTCGCAGGACCGTCAGGATCAGCAGGACCCGCAGGACCCGCAGGGCGACGACGATCCGGATCCCGGTCCCGACGGCCCCGGTGGCGGTGGGCAGCCGCCCGCTCCCGAGACCGACGGGCCGCAGGGCGGCGACGGCGGCGGTCAGGCCGAGTCCGGCGAGAGCGTGCCCGCGCAGGCTCCGGCCGCCGGGGAGCAGTCCGCCGTACGGGCCGCCGAGCCGTTCCGTACGAAGGTGCTCAGTGTGCCGGGGCTCGGGGAGGGTGCCGCCGGGCGGCGCTCGCGCGCACGGACCGAGCACGGGCGCACGACCGGGGCGCGCAGGCCGCGTGGCGCGCTGACCAAGCTGCATCTGGCGGCGACTGTGCAGGCCGCCGCGCCGCACCAGCGGACGCGCGGGCGATCCGGGCCGGGCCTGGTGGTCCGGCGTGACGATCTGCGGCAGGCGACCCGGGAGGGGCGGGAGGGCAACCTCGTGCTGTTCGTGGTCGACGCCTCCGGGTCGATGGCGGCGCGGCAGCGGATGGGCGCGGTGAAGGGCGCGGTGCTGTCGCTGCTGCTCGACGCCTACCAGCGGCGGGACAAGGTGGGCCTGGTGACGTTCCGGGGGTCGGCCGCCGAGGTGGCGTTGCCGCCGACCTCGTCCGTGGACGCAGCGGCGGCCCGCCTGGAGTCGTTGCCGACGGGCGGGCGGACGCCGCTCGCGGCCGGGCTGCTCAAGGCGCACGACGTGCTGCGGGTGGAGCGGCTGCGGGACCCCGCGCGCCGGCCGCTGGTCGTGGTGGTGACCGACGGCCGGGCCACCGGCGGACCCGAGCCCGTCGCGCACGCCGGGCGGGCCGCGCGACTGTTCGCGGCCGAGGGCCACGCGTCCGTGGTGGTCGACTGCGAGTCGGGCCACGTCCGGCTGGGGCTCGCCGGGCAGCTGGCGGGTGAACTGGGCGGTACGGCGGTGACGTTGGACGAGTTGCGGGCGGACTCCATCGCCGGGCTCGTCCGGGATGTGCAGGGCGCGCAGAGGGCCCAGGGCACGCAGGGAACACAGGGGACTTCGAGGAGGGCCGCGTAGATGCCGCAGGGACAGCCGAGTGTCGTACCGGACGACGGACTGACGACTCGTCAGCGCAGGAACCGTCCGCTGGTCTTCGTGCACACGGGTATCGGCAAGGGGAAGTCCACCGCCGCGTTCGGGCTCGCGCTGCGCGCCTGGAACCAGGGGTGGCCGATCGGGGTGTTCCAGTTCGTCAAGTCGGCGAAGTGGAAGGTCGGCGAGGAGAACGCGCTGCGCGTGCTCGGGGCGTCCGGCGAGGGCGGGTCCGTCGACTGGCACAAGATGGGCGAGGGCTGGTCGTGGGTGCAGCGCGACGGGCAGATGGACAACGAGGACAAGGCCCGGGAGGGCTGGGAGCAGGTCAAGCGGGACCTGGCGGCCGAGACGTACAAGCTGTACGTGCTGGACGAGTTCGCGTACCCGCTGCACTGGGGGTGGATCGACACGGACGAGGTCGTCGAGGTGCTGCGGAACCGGCCCGGGACCCAGCACGTGGTGATCACCGGGCGGAACGCGCCCGAGAAGCTCGTCGACTTCGCGGACCTCGTGACCGACATGTCGAAGGTCAAGCACCCCATGGACGCGGGCCAGAAGGGCCAGCGGGGCATCGAGTGGTGACATCGTGACGTCTTACACCTCGGTCTCCTCCGTGCCCCGGCTGGTGATCGCCGCTCCCTCGTCGCGCAGCGGCAAGACCACCGTGGCGACGGGGTTGATGGCCGCGCTCACCGAGCGGGGGCTCGCCGTGTCCCCGCACAAGGTGGGGCCGGACTACATCGACCCCGGTTACCACGCGCTGGCGAGCGGGCGGGTGGGGCGGAACCTCGACGCGTACCTGTGCGGGCCCGAGCTGGTCGCGCCGCTCTTCGCGCACGGCGCGCGCGGGTGCGACATCGCCGTCGTCGAGGGTGTCATGGGGATGTTCGACGGGGCCTCGGGGCAGGGCGAGCTGGCGTCCACCGCGCATGTGGCGAAGCTGCTGCGGGCGCCGGTGGTGCTGGTCGTGGACGCGTCGTCGCAGTCACGGTCGGTGGCGGCGCTGGTGCACGGGTTCGCCTCCTGGGATCCCGAGGTGCGGATCGGGGGCGTGATCCTCAACAAGGTCGCCTCGGACCGGCACGAGGAACTGCTCCGGGACGCCCTGGAGTCGACCGGTGTGCCCGTGCTGGGGGTGCTGCGGCGGGCTCCCCAGGTGGACACCCCGTCCCGACATCTGGGACTGGTCCCGGTCGCGGAGCGGCAGGCCGCCGCGCTGGAGGCCGTGGCGGCGATGGCCGCGCAGGTGCGGGCCGGGTGCGACCTGGAGGCGCTGGTCGCGCTCGCCCGCAGCGCCGGGGCGCTGTCGGGGCCGGCGTGGGAGCCGCCCGTCACGGCCACGGGGAGGCGGGAGGTGGTCGCCGTGGCCGGTGGGCCCGCGTTCACCTTCTCCTACGCCGAGCACGCCGAGCTGTTGACCGCCGCGGGTGCCGAGGTGGTCGTCTTCGATCCGCTGCGGGACGAGCAACTGCCCGACGGGACGCGCGGGTTGGTGATCGGCGGCGGGTTCCCCGAGATGTACGCCGCCGAACTGTCCGCCAACGAGCCGCTGCGCAAGGCCGTCGCCGAGCTGGCGTTCGGCGGGGCTCCGGTGGCCGCCGAGTGCGCCGGTCTGCTCTATCTGTGCCGAGAGCTGGACGGGCGGCCCATGTGCGGGGTGCTGGACGCGACGGCGCGGATGGACGAGCGGCTGACCCTCGGGTACCGCGACGCCGTGGCCGTGGGCGACAGCGTGCTCGCGCCGGCCGGGACCCGGATGCGGGCCCACGAGTTCCACCGGACGGTCGTCGAGCCGGGGGCCGGACCCGCTCCGGCCTGGGGGATACGGTCCCCCCAGCCGCGGGTCGAGGGGTTCGTGCGGGGAGGGGTGCACGCGAGCTATCTGCACACCCACTGGGCCGCGGAGCCCGGTGTAGCACGGCGGTTCGTGGACAGATGCCGGGCGTCATGAGCGGTCCGTCGGTCGGTGAAGTGTTCCGCTCACTCCGCCACGCCCACCACCAGCCAGATGAAGGCGGCCCCGGCGATCGTGCACAGCAGGGTGGAGTGGGCCGGGTGTTCGTGGTGGGCCTCGGGGAGGATCTCGGCGGCGGCGAGGTAGAGCAGGGCGCCGCCGAAGAAACCGAGGTAGCAGCCGAGCGGGCCCTCCGGGATCGTGAACAGCAGCGTGGAGGCTGCTCCCACCACCGGGGCCGCCGCGTCCGCGAACAGCATCGCGAGCGCACGGCGGCGGGCGTTGCCGTAGACGCTGGTGAGCGTGTACGTGTTGAAGCCGTCCGCGAAGTCGTGGGCGATCACTGCGAGCGCGACCGCGATGCCCATGCCCTGGCCGATCTGGAAGGCCGCGCCGATCGCGACGCCGTCCATGGCGCTGTGTCCGACCATCGCGGCCGCCGCCGTCAGCCCCACCTGAGGCGTACGGCCGTTGTGCTCGTCCGCGCCGTGTGCCGCCTGGCGGGCGGCCAGCAGGCGTTCCACCAGGTGGGCCAGGAGGAATCCGGCGACGAAGAGCAGCAGCGCGGCCGGTACGCCGAAGACCTCGTCGCCCGCGGCCTCCAGCGCCTCGGGGAGCAGGTCGAGGCCGACCACGCCCAGCATCAGACCGCCGGCCAGGCCCAGCACGAGGTGGCGGCGGTCCGTCACGCGTTGTGCCGTCCAGCCGCCGAGCAGCGTCATCAGGAACGCGCCGAGTGCCACGAAGACCGCCATGGGTCTTTGCTACCGGATGAGTGGGCGGTGTTCGCTGCGGCGCCCCGGCGGAAGCGGGAGCGAAGGGGTCGGGTTTTGGCTGCGGGTCTGTGGGGGCTGGTCGCGCAGTTCCCCGCGCCCCTGGAGGGGCGCGGTTGTGGCTGACCACAGGTCCAACCCACTCCTCGTCGGGGTGGGCGCCTCCAAGGGTGTGCCGGAGGCAGAAGTGCTCTCCCTGGTCGAGAGGACTCTGCGGGATGCGGGGCTCCTCTTGGAGGCGGTCGTCGCACTCGTCACCGTCGAGGCCAAGGCCGGTGAACCCGGTGTCGTCCTGGCCGCCGAACGGCTCGGTGTCCCCCTGATCGCCTGCTCCGCCGCGGAGTTGGCCGCCGTCGCCGTGCCGAACCCCTCCGGCGCGGCCCTCGCCGCCGTCGGCACCCCGTCCGTCGCGGAGGCCGCCGCGCTCGTCGGCGGGGGTGAACTGCTCGTGCCGAAGCGGAAGTCGGAGCCGGTGGACGGGCGGGCGGGGAGGGTGACGTGTGCCGTCGCGACGGCGAACCCTGGCTTCGCCGGACCCGGCGAGAGTCGGCATGATGATCGTTGCGGCCGTGACCGCGACCGCGACCATGACGGTGACCGCCGCCGGCCGCGCTGACCGACCGCCCCTGCTTCCGCGCCCGCACCACCCCTTCCGCCCCGCCGAGGAGACACCGTGACCACCCCGCCGCCCGCCCTGCTCATCGCCGGTCATGGAACCCGGGACGAGGCCGGGGCCGAGGTGTTCCGCGGCTTACTGCGCGAGCTGGGACGCCGCCACCCCGGGCTGCCCGTCGGGGGCGGCTTCGTCGAGCCGTACCGGCCGCCGCTGGGCGAGGCCGTGACCGCGCTGGTGGAGCACGGGGTACGGCGGTTCGTCGTGGTCCCGCTGGGGTGGGAGTCCGCCGGGCGTGCGGAGACGGACGCCCGGGCGGCGCTGGGCCGGGTGCGGGAGCGGCACCCGGAGGTGTCGTACGGGCACGGCCGTCCCCCGGGCCCGCACCCCGCGCTGCTGAACCTGCTGGAGCGGCGGGTGGAGGAGGCACTGGGGTCGCCCTCGCCGAGGACTCCGGGCGACCGGGCCGATGTGACCGTCCTGCTCGTCGGGTACGGGTCCACGGACCCCGAGGCCAACGCCGAGGTGCACAGGGCGGCCCGGTTGTTGTGGGAGGGGCGCGGATACGCGGGTGTGGAGACGGCGTTCGTCTCGATGGCGGCGCCGGACGTGCCGAGCGGTCTCGAGCGGTGTACGCGGCTGGGGGCGCGGCGGATCGTCGTCCTGCCGTACTTCCCGCTCGACGGCGGGCCGGCGGACCGGGTGCGGCAGCAGACCGAGGGCTGGGCTGCCGCGCGTCCGGAGATCGAGGTACGGTCGGCCGATGTCATCGGACCGGAGCCGGAGCTGCTCGATCTGATCGTGGAGCGGTACCGGGAGGCGCTGGAGGGCGACCCGTACATGAACCACGATTCCCACGACTCCCCCACCCCGGGCGGCACTCCGCCCGGCGGCGGGAACAGCCCGGGACTGCCGCGGCAGCCGCATGTCCGTCCGGACGGCTACGGGCACCACGGTCACGAACATCACGACTGGGGACACACGCACTCCCATGCACACTGAATCCGACTCCGGGCGCAGGCACGACCTGCGGAACACGGGTCATGACCTGACCGACTCGGGTCAGGGACCGGCGCACGCGGGTCATGACCTGCGGCATCACGGCGACGCCGAGGTGCGGGACGACGGGGCGGGGCTCATCGACCTCGCCGTGAACGTCCGGACCGGCACACCGCCCGCCTGGCTGCGGGAGCGGATAGCCGGGTCGCTGACCGAGCTGGCCGCCTACCCCGACGGACGGGCCGCGCGGGCGGCGGTGGCGGACCGGCACGGGCTGCCCGCCGAGCGGGTCCTGCTCACGGCGGGCGCCGCCGAGGCGTTCGTGCTGCTGGCCCGCGCCCTGAAGGTCCGTCACCCGGTGGTCGTGCACCCGCAGTTCACCGAGCCCGAGGCCGCGTTGCGGGACGCCGGGCACTCCGTGGACCGGGTGCTGCTGCGGGAGTCGGACGGCTTCCGGCTGGACCCGGCGGCCGTGCCGGAGGACGCGGACCTGGTGGTCGTGGGCAACCCGACCAATCCGACGTCGGTGCTGCATCCGGCGGAGTCCCTCGCCCGGCTGGCCCGGCCGGGGCGGACGCTGGTGGTCGACGAGGCGTTCATGGACGCGGTGCCGGGTGAGCGTGAGGCGCTGGCCGGGCGGACGGACGTGCCCGGCCTCGTCGTCCTGCGCAGCCTGACCAAGACCTGGGGGCTGGCCGGGCTGCGGATCGGTTACGTCCTCGCCGCGCCCGGGACGATCGCCGAGCTGGAGCGCGCCCAGCCGCTGTGGCCGGTGTCGACGCCCGCTCTCGCGGCGGCCGAGGCGTGTGTCTCGGGCCGGGCGCTGGCGGAGGCCGCCGAGGCGGCCGGCCGTGTCGTCGCCGACCGGGCCCATCTGGTCGCCGGGCTGCGGGAGTTCGCCCCCGACGGCCTGGTCGTGGCCGAGCCCGCCGAGGGCCCGTTCGTCCTCGTCCGGTTGCCCCGCGCGACCGCCGTACGGCGGCATCTGCGCAGTCTGGGCTTCGCCGTCCGCCGTGGTGACACGTTCCCGGGGCTGGACGACGCGTGGCTGCGCCTGGCGGTCCGCGACCGGACCACGGTCAACGGCTTCCTCCAGGCGCTGGACCGGGCGATGACCCTGGCGGACCGCTGAGCGAAGGGCTCGGCGGTCCGCCGGCCTGACCGGTCGGACGGCTCGGGTGGGTCAGGGCCCCGGGCCGGTGCGGGTGGGCACGGTGCGGATCAGCACTGCGAGCTGTGCTTGCAGTGCATCTTGACGCCCATCTTGTGGTTGAAGTCCTGCCACTTGCCGCGCGCGAACGACTTGTTGACGCTGTCCGGGACGGAGGGCTTGGCGACGTAGGCCCAGACGTGGAGCATCAGGTAGCCGGTCTTCTTGTCGTTGTAGAACTGGAAGTTGACCTTGGAGCCGGCGCCGTCGAAGTGGCCCTTCTGCGCAACGAAGTACCAGCCGTTCTTCATGCCCTTCGTGTAGAACCTCACCGGCGCGTTCCGGCAGCCGAAGGGCCCGGCCGCACAGGCCTTCAGCTTGATCAGCTGCCCCTCCTTGGGGTACTTCTTCGGCGCGTTCTTCACCGGGAACGTGCAGTTGAAGCACCTCTTGAGCTCCTGCATCGGCTCACTGGCCCGCCAGGGGCGGCCGATGTACTTGGCGTTGTTGGGCTTCACGTGGAAGCGCCAGTCGTAGAGCTTGCGGAGCTTCACGGCGGACGCGGCCCCGGTGTTCTGCTCCGCGACGGTCGTGGGGCTCTTCTTGACGACGGCGGTCTCGCCGTGGGCGGACGCGGCGCCGGCCGGGGCGAGGACCGCGAGCATGGCGGCCCCCGCGACCGCCAGGTTCGAGAGTGTGCGGACGAGGGGTGAACGGGTGAGCACTGGGTCTCCCTGGTGTCGGACGGACGTCTGGGACGGACGTGCGGTGCGCCACCAAGCTAGGAAGTTCACGGGTTCCCCGACATTGTCACTTCGGCCACTGCCTCTGAGGGAGGGTCAGCGGGGGCGCCCGTACGGTGTCTCGCCTCTGGTGACCGACTCACGGGTGCCGTCCGGGAAGCGGATGTCCACGTCTCCGTCGGCGCCGACGCTCGCGCTCGCTCCGGTGTGCGGGGTGTCCGGGTCGCCGCTGAGCAGGACGAGGGTGACCAGGAGCGATTCCCTCCCACCGGGTGCCGTCCGCCCTTCGAGGACGGGCGTCGCCGAGTGGTGCCCGTAGGCGTTCGTCCCGGCGGCCCCCACGACCGTCCCGGTGCCGTCGCCCCAGCCGTGCAGGCCCACGAGCGCGCTGGTCAGGCCGTCCGCCCGGCGGGCCACTGCCCAGCCCGGCCCGGACGTCCCCTCCGGCGGCCCGTCGTCGTCCGCCACGGCCCAGCCCCCTTCGCGTACGGGCGTGTCGGCCGGGGCGTGGACGCGGTGGACCCTGACCTCCCAGGGGCCGTGCACCACGCTGACCGTCTCGATGTCGCCGTCCTCGCCGCCGTACCGGGACGCGGCCCGGCGGCCCTCGGCGCCCAGGGGGTGGATATGGCCCCGTGGGGAGGGGGTGCCGTCGGGTGCGAGCAGGGCGAGGTGGTTGTCGGGGACCGTGGCCGGGGCCGACGGGGTCTCGGGCGCCGTGGCGCTGGAGTAGGCGAGCCGGGCGTAGTGCGGGCTGTCGTCGGCGGTGGCGGGCGGCGGCGGCAACCGGTCGCTGCCGTGGTTGACGAGCCGTACGAGGCCGTCGGCGGCGGTGGTGTGCAGCAGCCAGCCGGGGCCGGGCAGGGCGAGCGTGGTGTCGTCGGTGTCGATCGGCGCGGGCTCCTCCGGTGCGGTCCACACGGGGTGGCTCTCGGGCAGCAGCAGGCCGAGGAAGGCCTTGCTCGCCCAGTACGGCGAGGCGGGGCCCGAGTAGCGCTGGGTGACGGGGAGGAAGGGCCGGTACCAGCCCAGGGTGAGCAGGCCCCGCTCGTCGGGCACACCCCGCTCCGCGAAGTGCCGCAGGGCACCGGAGGCGAGCCGTCTGGTGCGGCCCGGCGGCAGGGGCGTGGCGTCGGCGAGGACGCCCGCCCACAGCGGGGCGGTGGTCGCGAAACGGTAGGTGAGGGAGCGGCCTTGGTGGACCGGGCCGCCGTCGGCGCCGAAGAAGTGCTGGTGGGCGGCGAGGAACTCGCGCAGTCGCGCCCGGTGCCGGGCCACCGCGGCCGCGTCCGCCCGGGGGCCGGCGATCCGCGCCCACAGCACCGGATACAGGTGCAGCGCCCAGCCGTTGTAGTAGTCGAACTTCCGCCCGTCGCCGTCGGTGTACCAGCCGCCGCCCCGGTACCAGTCCTCCAGCCGGGCGAGCCCCGCGTCGATCTCGGCGCGGCTGTGCGGGGCGCCGACCGAGGCGAGGAACTCCTCGGTGATCACCTGGAAGAGCCGCCAGTTGGAGTCGTTGACGTCCGCGCCGACGAATCCGCCCAGCCAGTCGACGACCCGGGCGCGCACCCCGTCGTCGAGCCGGTCCCACAGCCACGGGCGCGTCTCGTGCAGGGCGATCGCGATCGACGCGGCCTCCACCATGGGCTGCGCCCGGTCGGTGATCGCCGGCCACCGCTCGTCACCGCCTGCGGGGTCGGTCCCGGCGGCGAGCCCGGCCGCGTACCGCTCGATCAGCGCGGGGCCCACCCGGCCCGCCGAGCCCGCGATCCGGAACGCGGCGAGGAGGAAGGACCGCGCGAACCCTTCGAGGCCGTCGGACACGGGCCCGGAGTGACTGGCCCGCCCCGGCAGCCGGTACTGCGCGAGGCCCGGCGAGGCGTAGGGGACCAGCCCGTCGAGCAGCCGGTCGGCGAGCGCCTCCCAGTGGGCGCGGGTCCAGCCGGTGAGGGGGGAGAGAAGGTGGTCGGCGGACGGAAGCATCGAGTTGTCGGCAGGCGACAGGTGCGGCGCGGTCATGGGGAAGTGCGTCCTCCGTGATTTGTTGAGAGGGGCCAGGGCAGCGCGCCCCGATAGGGGCGCGGGGAACTGCGCGACCAGCCATCCACGACCCGCACCGTCAAGACGGCCCCCTTGGAGGCCCCACACTCCGCCGCACGACGATGTGCGTGCCCAGCACATGCCGCCCCCCTACCCCCCGCTCGGGATCCCGCAGAGCGATCCGCACCGCCGCCCGCCCCAACTCCTCCGCCGGCGTACGCACCGTCGTGAGCGGCGGATCGAAGTCCTCGGCCAGCGGGATGTCGTTGTACCCGACCACCGAGATGTCGTCGGGAACGCTCAGCCCGGCCTCGGCGATCGCGCGGAGCGCGCCCGCCGCGACCATGTCGTCCCCCGCGAACACGGCCGTGAACTCCCGTGTCTCCTTGAGCAGTTCGGTCATCGCCCGCAGCCCGGCGGGGCGTCCGAGGCCGCAGTCGACGACCCGCGCGGCCTCGGGCGGCAGCCCGTGTTCCGCCAGCGCGGCCCGGTATCCCGCGACGCGGGCGTCGAGCGCCGTGTTGCCGGGGAGCCCGCCGAGGAAGACGATCCTGCGGTGCCCGGCCGACAGCAGATGCGCGGTGATCGCCCGCGCCCCCGCCTCGTTGTCGAACTCGACGACCAGCGCCGGTATCCCGGGGTCGGGGGCCGGCCGCCCGCAGAGCACGAGCCGGGCCCCGGAGGCGTCCAGGGCCTGCGCGTACTGGGCCACGCGCGAGCGGTACGCGTCGTCCTCGACGACCCCGCCGACCAGGATCACCAGCCGCGCCCCCTCCTCGCGCATCAGCCGGACGAAGTCCATCTCCCGCTGCGGGTCTCCCCCGGTCGCGCCGACCACGCACAGCCAGCCCCGGTCGGCGGCCTCCGCCTCCACGCCCTCGGCGACCTGGGCGTAGAAGGGGCTGGTGACCTGGCGGACGACGACGGCGGCCATCTTGCGGCCGCCGCCGACCAGGGCGCGGGCGTGCGCGTTGGCGACGTAGTCGAGGTCGCGGGCGGCGCGCAGGACGCGGGCCCGGGTGGCGGCGGGCACCGGATGGTTGCCGCTGAGCGCGCGGGAGGCGGTGGCCGTCGACACCCCCGCCCGCACGGCGACCTCCCGGATCGTGACCCGCCCCTTGACCACCGGCTCCTTGGACTCCGTGTCCTTGGACTCCGTGTTCTCGGGCGCCATGTCGTTCCCCATCCCCCGGGTCTCCTGTTCCGCTGCCGTCGGCCGCAGGCCGTCGCTCATGTGTTGGCCGCGTAGTCCTTCGCGAACTCCTCGGCCATTCTGTCGCCGCCCCGCTGCCGCCACTTCTTCACGGTCGCGTCCCATTCCGAGAGCGGGAGCCGACCGGCGACGATGCCGGTGAGCGTGTCCTCGACGAGGGCCTTGAGCGTGGCGCCCTGGGAGTTCTTCGTGGCCGACTGGAGCCCGAAGGAGGCGTTGCGGACGGCGCGCGGCACGACCTCCCGCTGCCAGGTGTGCAGGGCCCGTACGGCGTCCGGCATGCCCGGCACGAACAGCACCTGCGGGCCCTCGGCGAGGTACTTCAGCGGCAGGTTGGTGTTGTTCTCGACCTCGCCGAGCTTGGTGACCTGCGGGGAGCCGTCCGCCCCTCGGGTGAAGTGGGTGCCCTCGACGCCGTAGTGGACGAGTTCCCACTCCTCGCTGCCGAAGGGCGCGGCGAGGTAGTCGAGGATGCGCAGCAGCAGTTCGATCCGTTCCTTCTTCGCCTTCTTCAGCACGGTGTAGCCGAAGGAGCGGCGGGCGGCGACGATCCCGCCGGGCTCGCCGCCGACGCTGTACGGGAGGGCGGCCGCGGGGGTCAACTTGCCCTTGCTCTCACGGTACTTGGGCAGGTACGCGCCGAAGCCGTCCTGCATCGAGCCGACCGTGCCGTTGTAGTAGAGGGTGGTCAGGTCGATCTGGGAGACGGAGGTGGCGTCGGGATGGTACGAGCCGTCCTGGCGCAGCCGGGCCTGGAAGGCGACGGCCGCCTTGAAGCGCTCGTCGGCCCAGGCGGGTTCGAAGGTGCCGTCCTTGGTGACGGACCACTCCATGGGGGCGTTGTGGGCCGCCGCGTGGACGGCGTTGCCGAAGAGGGAGCCGGCCGCGGCTCCGAGGGCGTAGGTGCGTCCGGCGGTGGCCCGCTTCGCGACGGCCGCGAAGTCGTCGGCGCTCCAGCCCTCCCGCATGCCCGCGTCGGTGAACATGCCCTGGTTGAGCCAGAGCGTGGAGCCGGGCAGGGGGCGTTCCAGCGGGATGCCGTAGAGGAGGCCGCCGATGCGGCCCATGTCCCGCCAGGCGTGGGTGGGGATGTTGGCGAGGTTCGGGTAGTCGGCGATCGCGTCGCCGGAGAGGTACGGCGTGAGGTCCTCGGCCCGGCGGCGGACGAACTCGGCCTCGCGGGGCAGGACGAAGCCGGAGAAGACGTTGATGATGTCGGGGAGGGTGTCGGGGTCGCCGGCCATCACCGTCGCCATCTTCTTCTGGTAGTCGGCCTGGGGGACGATCGTGTACTCGATCTTCACCCCGAGGGCCTTCTCGACCGCCGCCCAGAACCGGTTGGCGGAGGCGGGCTTCGGGGGCGTACCGAACGACACGGACAGGACCTTGACGGTGGAGCCGTCGCCCGGGGTGCGGGAGACGCTTTTCGCCAGGTCGGCGGGGTAGGCGGTGTAGCCCGCCTGGACGCCGGCCTCGGTGGGCGCGAGGTCCGGCTTGGGGCCGCGCGCGGGGGTGTACGTCGGCCAGGGCGCGAGCTTCTTGCCCGCGTTGGAGACGTCGCTGTCGCCGGAGCTCGTGGAGCAGGCGGTCAGCACGCCCGGGACGGAGGCGGCGGCCAGGGAACCGAGCAGAGTACGTCGGGACATGCTGGGCATGGGTGAACCCCTCGTGTCGGCCTGAATCGGCGTGGGTCAGCTCTTGATGGCGCCGGTGAGCACGCCCTTGGTGAAGTACTTCTGGAGGAAGGGGTAGACGAGCAGGATCGGTACGGTGGCGATCACCAGCACCGCCATCTGCACGGTCTGCGGCGCGGTCACCGTGCCCTCGCCGGTCGTCGCGTCGGTGAGCCCCGAACCGGCCACCACATAGGTGCGCAGCACCTGTTGGAGGGGCCAGTGGTCGCTCTCCAGGTACAGCGAGGCGTAGAACCAGGAGTTCCAGTACGCCACCGCGTAGAACAGCCCGACGACGGCGAGCGCGGCCTTGGACAGCGGCAGCACGACGGAGAACAGCACCCGCCAATCGCCCGCCCCGTCCAGGCGCGCGGCCTCGTACAGCTCCTCGGGGATGCCCTGGAAGAAGCCGCGCAGCACGATCAGGTTGAAGACGTTCACCAGGACCGGCAGGACCAGGGAGGCGTAACTGTCCAGCAGGCCCAGCTCCTTGACCAGGAGGAAGCTCGGGATCATGCCGGGCGGGAAGAGGAAGGTGAACAGGATGAGCAGCAGCGCCGGCCGGCCTCCGAAGACGCCGGGCCGGGAGAGCGCGTAGGCGAGGGTGACGGTGCAGGCGAGGCTGAGGAGGGTGCCGACGATCGTCACTCCCGCGCTGACGCCGAGGGCGTGGGTGACGATGCCGCCGTCGAGGATGTCGCGGTAGGCGTCGAGGCTGGGCTCGGTCGGCCAGAGGACCCAGCCGCCGTTCGCCACGACCTCGTCCGTGGAGGCCAGCGAGGTGGACACGATCACCAGGAACGGGACGCACACCAGCAGCACGACGGCGACGAGGGCGACCGCCTTGGCGACCTGGGTCACCGGCTTCGGCTTCTCCAGCCAGCCCGGTCGAGTCTGGGCGCTCACTTGTAGACCCCCTGTTCGCCGAGGCGGTGGGCGACCTTGTTGGCGGCGTACACGAGCAGCGCGCCGATGACGCCCTTGAACAGGCCCGCGGCGGCGGCGAACCCGTAGTCGCCGCCGACGATGCCCTGGTAGTAGACGAAGGTGTCGATGATCTCGGCGGCCTCCGGGCCGACCGCGTCGCGCTGGAGCAGCATCTGCTCGAAGCCGACGGAGAGAATGTCGCCGAGCCGCATGATGAGCAGCAGCACGATCACTGGGCGGATGGCGGGCAGCGTGACGTGCCAGAACCGCCGCCAGGGGCCGGCCCCGTCGATCGCGGCGGCCTCGTACTGCTGCTCGTCGACCTGGGCGAGGGCGGCGAGGAAGATGATCGTGCCCCAGCCGGCGTCTTTCCAGATGACCTGGGCGACGGTGAGCGGCCGGAAGGCGTCCGGGTTGCCGATGATGTCGACGGTGCTCAACCCCATGCCGTCGAGGGAGGAGTTGAGCAGTCCGGTGTCGCCGAGCACCTGTTGGAACAGGGCGACGACGATCACCCAGGAGATGAAGTGCGGCAGGTACGCCACCGACTGCACGAAGCGGCGGACGCTGCTGAAGGTGAGGCTGTGCAGCAGCAGGGCGAGGCCGAGCGGCACCGGGAAGTAGAAGACGAGCTGGAGGACGGCGATCCAGAGGGTGTTGAGGACGGCCGCCCAGAACGCCCCGTCCTCGAACATGCGCTGGAAGTTGCCCGCGCCGACCCAGGGGCTGGCCCAGATGCCGTCGAACGGCACGTACTCCTTGAACGCGATGAGGTTGCCGGCCAGCGCGCCGTAGTGGAACAGGAGGAAGTAGGCGAGGCCGGGGAGCATGAGCAGGACCAGTGCACGCGATTGGAAGCGTTTTCGGCTTGGTCGCACATCGTCCGCTCGATGAATGGTCGCGCTGTCCTCCTCTGCACCTGCACGTTCCCGTAGTAACGCGCCCACGGGTCCCCCTCACATCTCGACGTCGGAGTGATGGGAAGTTAAAACGTTTTCAGTGGACGGTCAACAGCCCTGACACAAAAGGCCCGTTGACCCGATGACCGGATCCGGCCGCCCCGCCTCCATGGCTTCACACCGCCTCACCGATCCGTACAGGGCTTCTCCGCACTGTTCGCAGTCCGGAACTCGCCCCTTCATTTGACATGTCATTGACACGGCTTTGGGGGGCCTTGGTAGACAGTTGCGCCCGGCGATTCCTGTGCGACCCCTGTGCTCACGGGGAACAAGGAGCCCTTCATGGCAGCCTTAGACCACACCCGCGTCCGTATCCGCCTCCGCCGCGTCCGTCTGCGCCGTTTCCGCCTCCGCGCCGCCCTGGTCGGCACCGTGGCCACGGCCCTGATCATCGGCAGCGCCCCGGCCACGCCCGCCGGAACCGGCGAGGCGAGACCCGCCGCCGCAGCCGAACCCGACACCAGCGACCCCCGCGAGGGCTGGAGACCCGCCGGCGAACTCGCCGCGGACGAGGACGACCCGTACCTGCTCGATCGCCTCTTCGGCGACGACGAGGACGGCGAGGAGATCGACCGGGGCGACGACCGGAAGCCGCCCCGTATCGGCCTGGACCGCTCCCGGGGCTCGTCCTCCCTGACCCACCGTGGCGTCACGGGCGAGGCCGGCAGCGTCCGTATCGCCGCGCCCCGGACCACGCACGCCACCGGCGCCGACCTCTCCTGGAGCCCGTACCGGGGCAAGGACCTGCGGGAGTACGAGGTCCACCGCGCCTCGAAGAAGGACTTCACCCCGACCGACGAGACCCTCCTCGCCCCCGTCGACCGCGACACCCGCACCTTCGCCGACCGCACCGCGCCCCCGGCGCTCGACGGCGCAGGCAAGAGCGAGGGCAAGGGCAAGACCTACCACTACCGCGTAGTCGTCCGCACCCAGCAGGGCACGCTGCTGGCGGGCCCGGCGCGGGCGGTGGAGCTGCCCGCCGTCGGCCAGGTGGTCAAGGGCGACAAGCTGCTCGCCGCCCCCGAGGGCGAGACCTACTTCCTGCCGTACACGCCGGCGCGGATGATCCCCGGCGAGAAGGCCACCGTCGAGGCGACCCTCACCAACACCACGGACACGGTGTGGAAGAAGGGCGAGCGCGTCCTGTCGTACCGCTGGTACCTGGACGGCAAGGACGTCACCCACCTCCTCAACAAGGACGCCACCCCGCTGCCGAAGGACGTCGCGCCCGGCGAGACCGTCACCTTCGACGCCGAGCTCAAGGCCCCCGTCCTCGTCGACCCGCTCGACAAGCGGCTCACCTTCGGCCTGGAGTGGGACCTGCGGGAGAAGGCCACCGGCGACTGGCTGTCCGAGACCGACGGGGTGCCGCCCTCGAAGCACCAGGTGACCGCCGAGTACCCGACCTCCGACCAGCTCGGCCTGGAGGACTTCCACTCCTACGCCGGCAAGAACACCGGCGCGGGCTCGGCGCTGATGAGCAACCTTCACGCGGGCAACGCGGTGTGGTCCTACAACGCCTTCTCGAATCCGTCGCTCGGCTTCTCGACCTTCCTGCGGCTGGCCTACAACTCGCAGGACGCGTCCAGCACTCCGGCCGGTTTCGGCTGGTCGCTGCAGGCCTCCTCGCCGGTCCGGCTGGGCACGCCGCTGGACTTCCACCCGACCGCGCTGCTGCCCAAGCAGATCACGCTGACCGACGGCGACGGCACCAGCCATGTCTTCAGCAAGAACAAGAAGGGCGAGTGGGACTCCCCCGCCGGCGTCCACTTCCGGGTCAAACAGCTGGAGAAGGACTGTCTGCTCCACCCCCACCAGCGCGAGGCCTGGGAGTTCCTGCGCCCGGACCGGACCCGGTTCCTCTTCGACTGCCAGGGCTATCCGAGCGCCCAGGTGGACAAGAACGGCAACCGGATGGAGTTCACCTACGAGGAGCGGCTGCTCGGGCACCCGTCCAAGCTGCTGAAGTACGTCACCGACGCCGAGGGCCGGCGCACGCTCACCGTCGACTACTGGGAGAAGGGCGAGGCGTACTCGTACGTCGACAAGGACGGTGAGGTCAAGGAAGGCAAGCACCTCCTCAACCCGTTCATCATCGACAAGGTTCGGTCGGTCACCGACATCTCCGGGCGTCGGGTCGACTTCACCTTCACGGAGAAGGGGCTGCTGGCACGGCTGACGGACGGCGCGAACGCGGCCGAGGAGAAGCGCAAGGTCTTCACGTTCCAGTACGGCAAGGAGTTCGACCACCCCGGCGTGAAGCTGGTCCAGGTCACCGACCCGCGCGGCAACTTCTCGAAGGTGGACTACGTCGGCCCGCACGACGACAAGGACCAGCTGCACTACCTCGGGTACACCAAGGCGGTCACGGACCGGCTCGGCGGTGTGACCGCGTACCGCTACGAGGACCCCGACGGCCATGACGGCAAGGGGACCGAGACGGTCGTCACCGACGCCGAGGGCAACCCCAGCACCCAGCGGATGGACGGCTACGGCCGTCCCGTCAAGCTCACCGACGCCAAGAAGCGCACCACCAAGCTGGGTTGGGACGCCGACAACAACGTCACGCGCCTGGAGGAGAACAACGGCGCCGCCCGCACCTGGACGTACGACCCGAAGACGGGCTATCCGCTTCAGAGCCGGGACGCGGAGTCGGTGAAGAACGACCGGCCCACCGCCACGCTCACCTACGCGACCGGTGAGAACGGCTACATCGCCGACCTGGTGCGCCGGGTCTCCCCGGAGGGCCGTACCTGGCGGTTCGGCTACGACGCGCGCGGCAACATGACCTCGGTCACCGACCCGAAGGGCGTGGCGAGCGAACCCGCGGACGACTACACCTCCACCAACGCCTACGACGCCCGGGGACGGCTCGTCTCCGCGACCGACGCGAACGAGCACACCACGAAGTTCGAGGACTACGACCCGTCCGGCTATCCGCGGGTGATCGTCGACGCCCTCGGCAACCGCACGCGGACGACGTACGACGTGCGCGGCAACGTCACCGAGGTCGAGGAGGCCGACGGGGCGACGACCACGCAGACGTACGACGTGTTCGCACGTCCGCTGGAGAACCGCAGGCCGAAGGACCAGCAGGCGGGCGAGTTCATCGTCACGCCCGCGCCGAAGTACGACGTGAACGACAACACGCTCGTCTTCACCGCCCCCAACGGGGTGTCGAGCAGCAGCCAGTTCGACGCCGCCGACCAGCTGCTGAAGTCCAGCCAGCCCGGCGACGAGGAGGGCGCGCCCCCACGGGTGTCGACCTTCACCTACGACAAGGTCGGCAACCAGCTCACCTCCACGGAACCGAAGGGCAACCTGACCGAGGAGCCCGGGGACTTCACCTCGACGACGCGGTACGACGAGGTCTACCAGCCGATCGAGGCGGTCAACGCGGCGGGCAGGCGCGCCTCGGCCGTCTACAACGACGTCGGTGACCTGGTGAAGGTCGTCGACGCCCGCAAGAACGAGACCGACGACCCCGACGACTACACCACCAAGTTCCGCTACGACCTCGACCACCGGCTCCTGGAGACGACCGACGCCATCGGCAAGTCGACGACGAGCGCGTACGACTGGGACGGTCTGACCACCGCCACCACCGACGCGGACGGCAACCGCACCGAGCTGGTCCTCGACGCCCGCGGCGCCCTCGCCGAGGCGCGGGTCCCGCACGACGACGGCGTGGTGCGCAAGACCCGCTTCGAGTACGACGAGGTCGGCAACCAGACCCGGGTCGTCACCCCGCGCGGCATGGAGACCGAGGACCCGAAGGACTTCGCCTCCGAGACCGTCTACGACGAGCTGAACCGCGTCAAGGAGACCCTGAGCCCCTTCGACCCCGACGACGACCGCTACAACACCCCCGACCGCACGACGTACGAGTACGACGCGCTGAGCCGGGTGAAGAAGGTCAGCGCCCCGCCGTCCGAGGGACAGAGCGTCCGCAACGAGACGGAGTACACCTACTTCGACACCGGCCTGGTCAGGACGTCGGTCGACGCCTTCGACATCAGGAACTCCTACCGGTACAACGACCTCGGCCAGCAGATCCAGAACACCCTGAGCAGCGCGGGCGACGCGGTCTCCCGCACCCTCGACTCCTCCTTCTACCCGAGCGGCGCCCTCAAGTCCCGCTCGGACGACGGGGTCCCGGTGGGTCTCCAGGTCGCCCTGGTCGACAACAGCGACATCAACAACACGGCGCAGCAGGGCACGTGGGCCGCGGTCGACGCCGAGGGCTCGTACGGCTACAACGCGCAGACACACGCGCCCGGTGAGGGCGAGAACCGCTTCGTCTGGCAGCTGACGATCCCGCAGGCCGGCGACTACACGGTCTACGTCCGCCACCCGAAGGTCGACGGGGCGGCGAAGGACGCCGCGTACGAGATCAAGCACAAGGACGGCACCGAGACCAAGACCCTCGACCAGAGCGAACTCCCCGGTGAATGGCGCTCCCTGGGCAAGTACGCCTTCGCCGAGGACACCGGTCAGGCCATCACCCTCACCGACAAGGCGACCGGCACGGTGGTCGCGGACGCGGTGCGGCTGGTCCGCGACTACGAGGGTGACACCGACAACGAGAAGAAGGACTTCTCCTACCGCTACGACGCCAACGGCAACCAGATCGAGATCGTCGACAACAGCCCCGGCGTAGAGACCGACCGCTACACCCTGGCCTACGACGAGCTCAACCAGCTCACCGAGGTGGTGGAGCACGACGGCGACAGCGTCCGCGACAAGACGGCCCTGACCTATGACGCCAACGGCAACACGCTGACGACGACCCACGACCTGACCTGGAGCAAGCTGGAGTACGACGAGCTGGACCGGGTCGAGCGCATCACCAACGCGGCGTCGCCGACGGCGGACGACCGCCAGGTCACCTCGGTGGAGTACACGGCCAGGGGCGAGCTGGCGAAGCAGACGAAGCCGAACGGCAACGTCCTGACCGTCGACTACTACCTCGACGGCGCGACGAGGAAGACCACGGAACGGCAGTCCGACGACACCCTCGTCGCCGAACACGCCCTGAAGTACAACGCCAACGGCCACAAGGTCGAGGACGTCCTGAAGCTGATGGACGCGGACGACCACGGCTCCACGATCGACAACACGTACGCGTACACGTACGACCCGCAGGACCGCATCGCCAAGGTCGTGAAGACCGGCGACGACGAGAAGACGGAGGAGTACCGGCACGACGCGGCCGGAAACGTGGTCCGGCAGACGGTCGACGACACGACCACCACCCACCGCTACGACCGCAACCGCCTCCTGACCTCCACGGCGGACGGCGCGTCCTCGACGTACAACTACGACCCGCTGGGCCGCCTCGACACCGTCTCCTTCGGCGGCGAGACGATCCAGAAGTACCGCTACGACGGCTTCGACCGTCCGGAGTCGATCACGTCGGGCACCGGTGACGCGGCCCGGACGACCCGTATGACGTACGACGCGTTCGACCGCACGGTGAAGGAGTCGGTCGGCAGCGGCGACGACGCGAAGACCACGCTCTTCACCTACCTGGGCATCACCTCGAACTCCCTGAGGGAGGAGGTGACGGACGAGGGCGTCACGTCCTTCCAGTACGCGTCCTGGGGCCAGAAGCTGACGCAGATCAAGGACGAGGAGGACAAGGACCCGGAGACCACGCAGTACCTCTACCACCCGCACGGTGACGTGGAGGCGCTGACCGACAAGGACGGCGACACCAAGACCACGTACGGCTACACGGCGTACGGCAAGAACGACACGGCCCAGTTCACGGGCGCGGACAAGCCGGGGGCGGGGGGCGAGGCCGCGGAGCCGTACAACTCGTACCGCTTCAACTCGAAGCGCTACGACACGGCATCGGGCACGTACGACATGGGGTTCCGCACCTACGACCCGGGCCTGAACCGCTTCCTCACCCGTGACATGTACGGCGGGGCCCTGGCGGACATGGGCCTGACGATGGACCCGTACACCGGCAACCGCTACGCGTTCGCCGGCGGCAACCCGATCTCCTTCATCGAGATCGACGGCCATCTGTTCGGCCTCTCCTGGTCCGACATCGGTCACGCCGCCCTGGACGTGGTCGGCCTCATCCCGGTCGTCGGCGAGGCGGCGGACCTGGCCAACTGCGGCTGGTACGCGGCCGAGGGCGAATACGTCGACGCGGCCCTCTCCTGCGCCTCGGCGATCCCGTTCGCGGGGTACGGGGCGACGGCGGCGAAGGCGGCGCGGTACGGGGACAAGGCCCTGGACGCGATCGACACGGCGAGTGACACGGCCCGGGCGGCGGACAACGTGGCGGACGCGGGACGGGCGGCGGACACCCCGCCGACCGGCGGCACCCCGGATGCCCCCACCACCCCGAAGGACCCGGCCCCGGCCGACCCCGCCCCTGCACCGGCCAACCCGGCACCCGCTCCGGCACCGGCCCCGCCGAAGGCCCCGGAACCGCCGCCGGCCAGCGGCGCTGCCTGCCAGCTGGCGAACAGTTTCGTCCCGGGCACCCAGGTACTGATGGCCGACGGCACCACGAAGGCCATCGAGGACATCGAGACCGGTGACAGGGTCGCCGCCTCCGACGTGGAGACGGACGATGCTCAGAGCCGCACCGTCACCCGTACGATCGAGGGTGACGGCACCAAGCAGCTGGTCACGATCACCGTCGACACCGACGGTCGCGCGGGTGACGGCACCTCCACGATCACGGCCACCGACGGTCACCCGTTCTGGCGGCCCGACCTGGGTCTGTGGGTCGACGCCGGCGAGCTGCGGCCGGGCCAGTGGCTGAGCACGGGCAGCGGCAGCTGGATCCGCGTCACAGCCGTCGAGGAGCGGTCGGCACGGGCGACGGTGCACAACTTCACCGTCGACGGTCTGCACACCTACTTCGTGCTGGCGGGCGCGACACCGGTCCTCGTCCACAACGTCGGCCGGCAGGAGTGCATGGCCGAGGTCTCCTCCATGAACAAGGTGACCTCGGGCATCCTGGACATCCAGGTCGACGAGGTGCCCTTCGCCAGTGGTCCGAACTCCGGCGGGTTCATCGACGACATCGCCCGGGTGCCGGGCATGACCGCCGAGAACTTCCATCACGTCGAGATGCAGGCCGCCGCGTACATGCGGTTGAACGAGATCGGACAGGGAGTCCTCTACATCAATCATCCGCGCGGTGTCTGCGGATTCTGCAACGGGCGGGCCTACGGGGGTGGCGTCAACATCGAGGACGCGCTGCCGCCCGGTGCGCAGCTGTGGGTGGTGGCGGCGGGGCTGCCGACGAGGAGGTTCACCGGAAACGCCAGGTGAGTCGGGCCCCGCGTCAGAACGGGAGGTCGTCGGCGCTGACGTCGGCCGACGGCCTCCGGTCCGCACCGGCGGGGACATAGCTCTCCAGGCCCGAGCGGTATCGCCGGACATCCGCGCCGGCAGCCACGGCGACGGTCAGCATCCAGCTCGGCTCGCCGCCGTCGGGCACATATCCGGCGGGCGGTGGAGCGACCCTGGCCAGGGCGTCCTCTCCGCAGTACAACCGGGCCGAGGGGCTCTCGTTCGCGAACGGAGGGAACGGCAGGGCGGTGAAAGTGGTCAGCGCGTCCCGGAGGACCGGTTCCGGCACCACCGCGGAGAACTTGGAGTCCGCGCCGAGCATCGCCTCGCGCACGGTGGAGTGCAGCAGGAACCCCTCCAGCGGCTCTCCGGAGTCCCGCCAGAGATCCGAGCCCAGCTCCCTGACATGGACCGGGTGTCCTTCCTGGGCCGGATCGACCGCCCAGTGGTAGCCCCCCTGGTTCTCGACCCAGAAGACGATCATCCCGTCGTCGGATCTCTCCAACTCGGCCAACGGAACCGGGTATTCCTGGAAGACGACGTCCACACCGGTCGCCGCCGCCGCCTCGTGCCAGTCGATCAGCTCCAGCGGAATGCCCGGAACCGACGGACCGGCGGGAAGAGCCCCCCGCGCCCCCTCGCCACCGCGTCCGTACCAGCGGGCCAGGAACGATCTGACGCTGTCACGCCGGGGATCCGTCAGCTCTTCCATGCCGGAATCCTAGGACACCTCACCCGACGACCCGACCGTTCAGCACCACCCTCGACGGCGCCCCCAGCACCCGTACGTCCGCGCGGGGGTCCTCGCCGTAGACGACCAGGTCCGCCGGGGCGCCCTCGGTCAGGCCGGGGCGGCCCAGCCATTCGCGGGCGTGCCAGGTGGTCGCCGCGAGGGCCTCGACGGGCGGGATGCCGGCCTTGACCAGTTCCGCCACCTCCTCCGCCACCAGGCCGTGGGCCAGGGAGCCGCCCGCGTCCGTGCCGACGTAGACCGGGATCCCGGCGTCGTAGGCGTTGCGGACGGTGTCGTAGCGGCGTTCGTGGAGGCGGCGCATGTGCGCGGCCCAGTTCGGGAACTTGGCCTCGCCGCCGTCCGCCATGGACGGGAAGGTGGCGATGTTGACCAGGGTCGGGACGATCGCGACGCCTCGGGAGGCGAAGAGGGGGATCAGGTCGTCCGTCAGGCCCGTCGCGTGTTCGACGCAGTCGATGCCCGCCTCGACGAGGTCGCGGAGGGACGACTCGGCGAAGCAGTGGGCCGTCACGCGGGCGCCCAGGAGGTGCGCCTCCGTGATCGCCGCCTCGACCGCCTCACGCGGCCAGCACGGCGACAGGTCGCCCAGCCCCCGGTCGATCCAGTCCCCCACCAGCTTCACCCAGCCGTCCCCGCGCCGGGCCTCCTGGGCGACGTACGCGACGAGTTCCTCCGGCTCGATCTCGTGGGCGAAGTTGCGGATGTAGCGGCGGGTGCGGGCGATGTGGCGGCCCGCGCGGATGATGTTCGGCAGGTCGTCGCGGTCGTCGATCCAGCGGGTGTCGGAGGGGGAACCCGCGTCGCGGATCAGCAGGGTGCCCGCGTCGCGGTCGGTGAGGGCCTGCTTCTCCGCGACGTCCTTTGGGACCGGGCCGTGGGGGCCGAGGCCGACGTGGCAGTGCGCGTCGACCAGGCCGGGGAGGGCCCAGCCGTCGACGGTACGGATGTCGCCGGTGGCGGCTGGGCGGTCGTAGGAGATCCGGCCGTCGATGACCCAGAGTTCGTCCCGGACGTCCTCTGGGCCTACGAGGATCCGGCCTTTTACATGCAGCACCGGCAGATCGTTCATGCCACGCACGATAGTTCTTCAGGCGCGGGTTCGTTGTGGCTGATCGCGCAGTTCCCCGCGCCCCTTACGGGGCGCTGTCGTTCTCCTCCACATTCGCCATCGCCGGGTCCAGCAGGCGGGAGAGGAAGTGGCGGGTTCGCTCGTGGCTCGGGTTGCCGATGACCTGGGCCGGGGTGCCGTCCTCGACGATCACGCCGTCGTCCATGAAGACCACGCGGTCGGCGACCTCCTTCGCGAAGGTCATCTCGTGGGTCACCACCATCATCGTCATGCCGTCCTGGGCGAGCATGCGCATGACCGCCAGGACGTCGCCCACCAGCTCCGGGTCGAGCGCCGAGGTCGGCTCGTCGAAGAGCATCACCTCGGGGCCCATCGACAGCGCGCGGGCGATCGCCACGCGTTGCTGCTGGCCGCCGGAGAGGGAGGCGGGGTAGGCGTCCGCCTTCTCCGACAGGCCCACCCGGGACAGGTTCTCCGCCGCCACCTCCGCCGCCGTCGCCTTGTCCCGCTTCAGGACCCGGCGCTGCGGCAGCGTGAGGTTCTCGGTCACCGTGAGGTGCGGGAAGAGGTTGAACTGCTGGAAGACCATGCCGATGCGGCGGCGTACGGCGTCGATGTCGACGTCGGGGTCCGTCAGTTCCGTACCGCCGACGAAGACCTGGCCCTTCGTCGGCTCCTCCAGGAGGTTCACACAGCGCAGCAGGGTCGACTTGCCGGAGCCCGACGGGCCGATGACGCACACCACCTCGCCCCGCCCGATCTCCAGGTCGATGCCCTTCAGCACCTCGTTGGCGCCGAAGGACTTGTGCAGGCCTCGGACCTCGATCTCCGCCCTGGTACTCATTTCACGGCCTCCTGGGCCTTCGCCTCCATACGGCGTACGACGAAACCGAGCGGGATGGTCACCAGCAGGTAGCACAGGCCGGCGACCAGGATCGGTGTGGAGTTGGCGGTGGTGCTGGCCAGATCACGGCCGTACTTGGACAGTTCGCGTTCCTCCAGCGTGACACCGAGGAACAGGACCAGCGAGGAGTCCTTGAACAGCAGGACCAGTTCGTTGGTGAGCGGCGGCAGGATGATCCGGAACGCCTGCGGAATGATGATCGAGACCATCGCGCGGGCGGGCGAGAAGCCCAGCGAACGGGCCGCCTCCAGCTGGCCCTTGGGGACCGCCTGGATGCCGGCGCGGATCGTCTCCGCCATGTACGCGGCGGCCACCAGGCCGAGCGCGAGCGCCACCTTGCCGTAGGTGCCGCCGGGGATCTCGGTGCCGGGGAAGGCCAGCGGCACGGCGACGCCGATGAAGATGAAGATCAGCAGGGCGGGCAGGCCCCGGAAGATCTCGATGTAGACCCCGGCGAACCAGCGGTACGGGCCCACCGACGACAGCCGCATCAGCGCGATGACCATGCCGAGGACGAGCCCGAACACGAAGCCGGACAGCGTGTAGAGGACGGTGTTCTTCAGCGCCAGTGTGATGACGTCGGGGAACATCTGCTCCGCGATATCCCACTGGGCGAACTGGTTCTTCAGCCGGGCCCAGTCCGCCGACACCGCGAAGGCGACGACGGCGGCGACGAACAGCGCGTACTGCGCACCCCGGGAGAGGGTGCGCTTCTGGCTCCGGCTCAGGCCCTTCCTCTTCGGCTGGAGCGGTGTGTCCGTGCCGGTCCCGCTCATGAGGCCGACGGGGAGGCCGAGGCGGCGCTCTCGTCGTACGGGCCGATCCACTGCTCGTACAGCTTCTTGTACGTGCCGTCGGACTTGGCCTCCGACAGCGCCTTGTTGATGGCGGTGACGAGCTTGGTGTTGCCCTTCTTGACCGTGAAGCCGTACTCCTCGCCGGTGTTGACCTGCTCGGCGACCTCGAAGGCGTCGGCGTTCGCCTTGTCCTTCAGCCAGCCCTGGACGACCGGGTAGTCGATGATCACGGCGTCGACCTGCTTGGTGCGCAGACCGTTGAGGACGGCGTCGGAGGACTCGAAGGAGACGGAGTCGATGCCCTTGCTCTTGGCGTAGTCCTCGCCGGTGGTCTGTGCCTGGGTGCCGACCTTCTTGCCCTTGAGGTCGGCGAAGGAGGCGATACCGGCGCTCTTGTCGGCGAGGACGGCCTGCGTCGCCTCGAAGTACGGGTCGGAGAAGTCGACGTTCTTCTTGCGCTCGTCGGTGATCGTCATACCGGCGGCGGCGAGGTCGCACTCACCGGAGTTCAGGAAGGCGCCCGTCTTGAAGTTCTCGAAGGGGGTGTCGAGGATCTCCTGCTTCACCCCCAGGTCCTCGGCGACGAGGTCGATCAGGGCCACGTCGAAGCCCTGCACCTTGCCGTCGATCTCAGACTGGAACGGCGGGTACGGGAGGTGGGTGCAGGTCGTGAGCTGACCGGCCTTCACCAGCTCGACCCCGCCGGCCGCGGTCTTGGTGCCACCGCTGCCGCCGTCGCCGTCCGACGAACAGCCGGCCACGAGCAGCAGTCCGGCCGCGGCGGTGGTGGCGGCCAGGATGCGGGTCCGGCGTCCGGGGACCGAGTTCACGGGGAGACCTCCTGTGAGGGAACTGAGAGACGATCGATTATAAGGAAATGTTTGACTTGCTCAAATCATTCCCATGGCTACCGAGACGTTCGACCTCGGAAGTCACCGGTGAGGGGCGCACGGGTGCCGTCGGTACCCTCGACACCATCTACCCCGTCCGCGAAGAGAGCACCCCGTGACACACCCGTTTCTGGATCTGGCCCCGCTGAGCGCCTCGCACTTCGCCTCGATCGAGGACCGGGTCGCCCGGCTGCTCTCCACCGAGCAGGACGTCGTGATCACCCAGGGCGAGGCGCTGCTGCCGCTGGAGGGCGCGATCCGCGGGGCCGCCGGGCCCGGCACGACCGCGCTGAACGTGATCACCGGGCCGTACGGGCAGACCTTCGGGAACTGGCTGCGGGACTGCGGGGCGACGGTCGTCGACCTGGCGGTGCCCTTCCACACGGCGGTGACGGCCGGGCAGATCCTCGACGCCTTCGCCGAGCACCCGGCGATCGACTTCGTGTCGCTCGTGCACGCGGAGGCGGCCACCGGCAACACCAACCCCGTGGCGGAGATCGGCGAGGTGGTCCGCGCGCACGGCGCCCTGTTCTACCTGGACGCGGTGGCCTCCGTCGGGGCCGAGCCGGTGCTGCCGGACGCGTGGGGCGTCGACCTGTGCGTGATCGGGGCGCAGAAGGCGATGGGCGGGCCGGCCGGGGTGTCGGCGATCTCCGTGAGCGAGCGGGCGTGGGCGCGGATGGCGGCCAACCCGCGGGCGCCGCGCCGCTCGTACCTCTCCCTCCTGGACTGGAAGGAGCGCTGGATCGACGGCGGCCGCCGGGCCCTGCTGCACGCGCCCGCCCAGTTGGAGATGCTCGCTCTGGAGGCCTGTCTGGAGCGCATCGAGGCGGAGGGGCTCGACACGGTGATGTCCCGGCACGCGTCCGCCGCCGCGGCGACCCGGGCGGGGGCGCTCGCGCTGGGCGGGGGCCTTGAGCCGTACGTGCGCGAGGCGGCCGACGCCGCGCCGGTCGCCACGACCCTCCGGGCACCCGCCGGGGTCGACGCCTCGGAGCTGGTGGCCAAGGCGCTGGCCATGGATCCGGCGCTCCCACTGGCCGCCGGCGGCGGCTCCCTCGCCTCGGAGATGATCCGCGTGAACCACTACGGCCCCGACGCCACCCCGGGTGCCGTGCACTCCGCTCTCGCGGGGCTGGGCGCGGCCCTGGCGGAGTTCGGCGCGACCGTCGACCTGGAGGGGGCGCGGCGGGCGGCGGCAGCGGCCCTGGCGTAGAAAGTCCGTTTCGCCGGGGGAATTGCGGCGGCTTTTAGCGGCGATATTGCAGCGGCAGCAATGCAGTGGAATTCAGAGAATAGGATCCCGTATTCTTCTGCCCGCTCTTCCTCCGCCTAAACGCAAAGGTTTCGCGAACACCGGCGGGGCTGATTCGAGCAGATCTCGTGAGGGTTACGTACGTGTGACCGACTCCACAACGTGCCCGTTTTGCACGGTAATTTACGGGCGAAAGCTCCCATACCGACCACGTGCCCCCAGGCCCCTCACGCCCGCGTGATAACACGTGCGCGGCTCATACGTAACCCCGCGCGGCGATGCAATTCCAAATTCCCATGGGTAAATTCAAGCCCCATGACTGCCGCACAAGCAGAACCACTGACGGAAATCGCGGAAGGGATTCGGATCGACCGCCCGGACGTGTCGGACGGCGCGTCGATGTGGCGCATCGCCGGTGACTCCGGAGCCCTGGACCTGAACTCCTCGTACAGCTATCTGCTGTGGTGCCGGGACTTCGCGGACACCTCGGCGGTGGCGCGGGACGAGTCCGGGGAACCGGTCGGGTTCGTGACCGGGTACGTGCGGCCGGAGCGGCCGGACACCCTGCTGGTGTGGCAGGTGGCCGTCGACGAGGCGCACCGGGGGCTCGGGCTCGCGGGCGCCCTGCTGGACGGGCTCACCGCCCGGGTCGCGCGACGGCACCCCCTGACCACCGTCGAGACCACCATCACACCGGGCAACACCGCCTCCGAGCGCCTGTTCGCCGCGTACGCCGAACGGCACGGCGCGAGCGTCGAGCGCACGGTCCTGTTCGAGGCCGGGGACTTCCCGGACGGCCCGCACCAGCCCGAGGTGCTCCACCGCATCGGCCCGCTCTCCCCCTGAGCCCCGCCGTCACCCCCGCACTCCCCCCCTCCCCTCCCTCACCCCCACGCACCGAGGAGCGATTCGACGTGACCATCACCCAGCCCGACCTGAGCGTCTTCGAGACCCTGGAGTCCGAGGTGCGCAGCTACTGCCGCGGCTGGCCCACCGTCTTCGACCGCGCGCAGGGCAGCCGGATGTTCGACGAGGACGGCCACACGTACCTGGACTTCTTCGCCGGCGCCGGGTCACTCAACTACGGCCACAACAACCCCGTACTCAAACGCGCCCTCATCGACTATCTGGAACGGGACGGCGTCACCCACGGGCTCGACATGTCGACGACCGCCAAGCGGGCGTTCCTGGAGTCCTTCCAGAACCTGGTGCTGCGGCCGCGCGATCTGCCGTACAAGGTCATGTTCCCGGGGCCGACCGGCACCAACGCGGTGGAGTCGGCGCTGAAGCTGGCGCGGAAGGTGAAGGGCCGCGAGTCGGTCGTCTCCTTCACCAACGCCTTCCACGGCATGTCGCTCGGTTCGCTCGCCGTCACCGGCAACGCCTTCAAGCGGGCCGGCGCGGGGATCCCGCTGGTGCACGGCACCCCGATGCCGTTCGACAACTACTTCGACGGCACGGTCGAGGACTTCCTGTGGTTCGAGCGGCTCCTGGAGGACCAGGGCTCCGGGCTGAACAAGCCCGCCGCGGTGATCGTGGAGACCGTGCAGGGCGAGGGCGGCATCAACGTCGCCCGCCCCGAGTGGCTGCGCGCCCTCGCCGAGCTGTGCGAGCGGCAGGACATGCTGCTCATCGTCGACGACATCCAGATGGGCTGCGGTCGTACGGGCGCCTTCTTCTCGTTCGAGGAGGCCGGCATCACGCCCGACATCGTGACCGTCTCCAAGTCCATCAGCGGCTACGGGCTGCCGATGTCGCTCTGCCTGTTCAAGCCGGAGCTGGACATCTGGGAGCCGGGCGAGCACAACGGCACCTTCCGTGGCAACAACCCCGCGTTCGTGACGGCGACGGCCGCCCTGGAGGCGTACTGGGCCGACGGTTCCGTCATGGAGAAGCAGACCCGCAAGCGCGGTGAGCAGGTCGAGCAGGCGTTCATCTCCATCACGGAGGAGAACCTCGCCGACGTGAAGGAGTACCGGGGCCGCGGCCTGGTGTGGGGCATGGAGTTCCACGACAAGGAGCGCGCGGGCCGGGTTGCCAAGCGGGCGTTCGAACTCGGGCTGCTGATCGAGACGTCCGGCCCGGAGAGCGAGGTCGTCAAACTGCTGCCGGCCCTCACCATCACCCCCGACGAGCTGGACGAGGGCCTGCGCGTCCTCGCCCGCGCCGTCCGGGAAACCGTCTGACGCCGTACGGGAATTCATCTAACTAGGAGGCATCGCAACACCGTGATCGTCCGTTCGTTCAAGGACATCGAAGGAACCGACCGGCATGTGAAGGCGGCGTCCGGCACCTGGGAGAGCAAGCGGATCGTGCTCGCCCGGGAACGCGTCGGGTTCTCCCTGCACGAGACCGTCCTGTACGCGGGTACGGAGACGTCGATGTGGTACGCGAACCACGTCGAGGCCGTCGTGTGCGTCGAGGGCGAGGCCGAGCTCACCGACCAGGAGACCGGGCGGAGTTACACGATCACGCCCGGAACCATGTATCTCCTCGACGGCCACGAGCGGCACACACTGCGGGTGAAGGAGGACTTCCGCTGCCTGTGCGTCTTCAACCCGCCCGTGACCGGCCGGGAGGACCACGACGAGAACGGCGTCTACCCGCTGCTCACCGAGCCCGAGGAGGTGTGACATCACCATGACCACCGTCACTGTCACCGATCTGTACCCCAGCCGCGGCGCCACCGAGGTGTCGGTCCCGCGTCAGGACCCGGTCGTCTGGGGCTCCCCCGGCACGCCCGGCCCCGTCTCCCTCGCCGAACTCCAGGCGTACGAGCGCGACGGCTTCCTCCCCGTCGAGCAGCTGATCGAGCCGGACGAGGTCGCCGTGTACCGGCAGGAGCTGGAGCGGCTGGTCGCCGATCCGGCGATCCGTGCCGACGAGCGCTCGATCGTCGAGCCGAAGTCGCAGGAGATCCGGTCGGTCTTCGAGGTGCACCGGATCAGCGAGCTGTTCGCGCGGCTGGTGCGGGACGAGCGGGTCGTCGGGCGGGCCCGGCAGATCCTCGGCTCGGACGTCTACGTCCACCAGTCGCGGATCAACGTGAAGCCGGGCTTCGGCGCGTCCGGGTTCTACTGGCACTCCGACTTCGAGACCTGGCACGCCGAGGACGGGCTGCCGAACATGCGGACGGTGTCCGTCTCGATCGCCCTGACCGAGAACTACGACACCAACGGCGGTCTGATGATCATGCCGGGGTCGCACCGGACGTTCCTCGGCTGTGCGGGCGCCACCCCGAAGGACAACTACAAGAAGTCGCTGCAGATGCAGGACGCCGGCACCCCGTCCGACGAGGCGCTGACGGCCATGGCGTCCGAGTACGGCATCAAGCTGTTCACGGGCAAGGCCGGTTCGGCGACCTGGTTCGACTGCAACTGCATGCACGGGTCCGGCGACAACATCACGCCGTTCCCGCGCAGCAACGTCTTCATCGTCTTCAACAGCGTGGAGAACGCGGCCGTGGAGCCGTTCGCGGCGCCGATACGGCGGCCGGAGTTCATCGGCGCACGGGACTTCACCCCGGTGAAGTGATCCCGCCGTCCCCCTGACGGGGCCGGGCGGTCGCCACCCCTGAGCGGCCGCCCGGCCCCTTTCGCGCGCCTACAGCCAGGCCAGCGAGGCCGCCCGTTCCAGTACGTTCCGTGCCGCGTTCTCGTCGCCCGTGATGCCCCTCGGTACCTCCTCCGGGGCGTAACGGCCGCCGACCAGGAGGCAGAAGTCGACGGGATCCAGGCTGAGTTCCGCGTGCACGGGGTCACTGTCGTCGCCGAGGATCCAGCTGGTGCCGGTGGGCCCGGTGACCTCGAAGAGGACGGGGGGCGCGTCGTGGAGGGCCAGGCCGAGGATGCGGACGGCCAGCCTGACCAGGGACCACAGGTGTTCGTCGGGGGGCGGCGGCACGGGCAGGCCGAGGGCCCGGCCGATGTCGTCCGTGTGGATCCAGGCCTCGAAGGCGCGGATCACGAAGTGGTCGGCGACCGGCAGTCTGAGGCCCATCACCGTGACGGGGCGGGCGGCGAGTTCGGGGTCGGCGGCCTCGGGGGTGGCGAGCAGCGCGGCGGCCTGCGCGGCCCAGGTGGCGACCGTCTGCGCCGGCGGGCGCCCGTGCTCGTGGGCGATGACGTCGGCGGTGCGCCGGGCCCAGGCTTCTCCGGCCGGGATCCCCTCCGGGAGGGGCGAGACGGGCAGCGGTGTGTCGACGCCCAGGCGTACGGCGAGGTGTTCGTCGGCGGCGACGAGGTGGGCGACGGTGGCGTGCGCGTCCCAGTCGTGCACGACCGGGGTGCCCCAGCGGCCCTCCACCTCGGGTACCAGCGCCTGCAGTCCGGCCACGGCCGCGGCGTAGGGCGCCGCGTGATGGGCGATCTCGGCGGCGCGGGGGCGGCGGGACCGGAGGGCGAGCGAGAGGACACCGTCGGCACCCCCGTCCACGGCACCGCCCGGGTGCCCGTCCAGCACACTGCCCGGGTGCCCGTCCACCGATCCGTCCAGCAGGCGGACCGTGTCGCGCAGGCCTTCCGCCTCGGCCGCGCACGACGGGCAGATGGCCAGGTGCGGGGTGACTCTCCGCCGGTCGCCGGGTGGGAGCGCGCCGACGGCCCAGGCTGCCAGCAGCTCCCGTACGCCGTCGTGGTCGTTGGTCATCGCGCGTCGCCCTTTCGCCCTGCCGCGTCCACGATACGCAGGTGCCCCGCGCTCCGGACGGTCCCGTGCGCCCCCATTACGCGCCCCTCGCCGCTGCCGGGTCCGGTGGGTCCGCGAGGGACTCCGCCAGTTTGCGCAGCGCCGAGCGGAGGCGGGTCTTCGCGGTGCCCTCGGGTATGCCGAGTTCGACGGCGGCCTGGCGGTAGGTGCGGCCCG
Organism: Streptomyces sp. SP18BB07; assembly: GCF_036322545.1. Classification (NCBI taxonomy): domain Bacteria; kingdom Bacillati; phylum Actinomycetota; class Actinomycetes; order Kitasatosporales; family Streptomycetaceae; genus Streptomyces; species Streptomyces sp. SP18BB07. The sequence goes on along the minus strand of NZ_JAQYWT010000363.1, from coordinate 382,016 downwards.
CGAAGTAGGCGAGGTGGACCACCTCCCGCTGGGGGCGCGGGAGTTCGGCGAGGGCGGTGTGCAGCAGGAGAGAGCGCTCGCGGTCGACGAGCGCCTCGGCGGGGTCGGGGCCCGCGTCGGGGATGGCGTGCAGCGCCGAGTCGTCCGCGCGGACGTCCTTGCGGTGCCGGGCCTCGCCGCGCACCCAGTCCACGGCCCGCCGGTGGGCCACCATGGACAGCCAGGTGCGCAGCGAGCCCCGGCGCGCGTCGAAGCCGTACGGCCTGCTCCACAGCTGGGCGAAGACCTCCTGCGCCACGTCCTCGGCGGCCGCCGGGCTGCGGGTGACCCGGACGGCCACCCGCCGGACGAGCCCTCCGTACGCCGCGTACGCCTCACGCAGCGCGGACTCGTCCCCGTACACCAGCCGCCGATGCAACTCCACATCGATGGGCGGCTGTTCGAGCGTCGGCTCCACCGGCACCACCACCTCGTGATGCCTTCCTAGCGTCCTGGCGCGGTCCGCGCCAGTGGGTCGGGAAAGTCAGCCGGACAGGACGTCCAGAAGCCGGTCGACGTCCGCCGGTGTGTTGTACAGGTGGAAGGCGGCCCGCAGATGACCCGCGCGATCGGAGACCTCGACCCCCGCGCGGCTCAATTCCGCCTGCCGCCGCCCGAGTCCGGGCACCGACACGATCGCCGACCCGGGCGCCGGCACCGGCTCGTGGCCGAGCGCGGCGAGACCCGCGCGGAACCGGTCGGCCAGGGCGAGGTCGTGGTCCCGTACGCGCGCCACACCCAACTCCTCGATCAGCGCGAGGGAGTGGCGGGCGCCGGCGTACGAGAACAGGCTGGGGCTCTCGTCGAACCGGCGTGCGGAGCGGGCGAGTTCCTCGACCGGGCCGTAGCAGCTGTCCCACGGCTCCTCCCCCGCGACCCAGCCGGCGAAGACGGGGGTGAGCCCGCCGAGGTCCTCGGGGACGACGAGGAAGGTGACTCCGCGCGGGCACAGCAGCCATTTGAAGGCGACGGCGACGACGTAGTCGTACGCGTCCGCCTCGATCGGCAGCCAGCCGGCGGACTGCGACGCGTCGACGAACGTACGCGCTCCCCGCTCCCGGGCCGCCTCGCGGACCGCGTCCAGGTCGGCGACCCGGCCGTCGGCGGACTGCGCGGCGCTCACCGCGACGAGTGCCGTGCCGGGTCGCACCGACTCGGCGACGCGCTCCAACGGCACCTGGCGCACCTTGAGGTCGCCGCGCACGTGGAAGGGGTTCACGAGGGAGGCGAACTCGCCCTCGGCGGTCAGCACCTCGGCTCCCTCGGGGAGCGCGGCGGCGATCAGCCCGCTGTAGACGGCGACCGAGGCCCCGGCCGCCACACGGCGGTCGGGCACCCCGGTGATCCGGCCGAACGCGGCGCGCGCGGCCTCCACGTCGGCGAACATGTCCTGCGGCCGCCCGGCCGCCACGGATTCCACGGCGGCCTTCATCGCGTCGACCGCTCGGGCGGGCAGCAGGCCGGTGCTGGCGGTGTTCAGATAGGTGTTCTTCGGGACGAACTCGGCACGAACGAGGCTCTCGAAGGTTTCCATAGGTCCACTGTGTCAGCAGACACGGGCTGCAGCGCGCCCCTTGAGGGGCGCGGGGAACTGCGCGAGCAACCACATCGGACCCGCAGCCCGCGAACCACCGCACCCCCTACTGGGGCACGGCACAGCCGTCCGGGCCGCAGGCCTCCGCGCCGTCCGCCGCCACGACCTTCAACGGCGCCGGCCGCTCCCCCCAGGCCTGCGCGAGCGCCTTCTCGAACACCTCCGCGGGCTGCGCCCCGGACACCCCGTACTTCCGGTCCAGTACGAAGAACGGCACCCCGTTCGCGCCGAGCGCAGCGGCCTCCCGCTCGTCCGCGCGGACGGCGTCCGCGTACGCGTCCGGGTCGGCCAGCACCTTGCGCGCGGCCTCCGCGTCGAGCCCCGCCTCGACGGCCAGCTCGATCAGGTAGCCGTCCGCGTCGGCGTACACGGACCGCTCCTCGGCGAAGTTCGCCCGGTAGAAGGCCTGGAGCAGTTCGCTCTGCCGTCCCTGGTCCTTGGCGAAGTGGATCAGGCGGTGCATGTCGAAGGTGCTGCCGTGGTCACGGCCCTCCGCCCGGTAGGCGAGGCCCTCGGCCGCCGCCTGCTCCCGGAGGTTGTGCTCACCGGCCTGGGCCTGCGCCTCGCTCATGCCGTACTTCTTGGTCAGCATGGTGAGCACGGGCTGGATGTCGTCCTTGGCGCGGCCCGGGTCGAGCTCGAAGGAGCGGTGCACCACCTCGACACCGTCGCGGTGCGGGAAGGCAGCGAGCGCCTTCTCGAAGCGGGCCTTGCCCACGTAACACCAGGGGCAGGCGATGTCGCTCCAGATCTCGACGCGCATGGTGTCAGCTCTCTCCAGGTCGTACGGGTACGGAGACGCCCTCCGCTTCTACGGTGGATGAACGTTCAAGCAGCGCGTCCCATTCCCGGTCAGCTGCCGTTCCTCAGATCCTTCGGCCAGTTCGGGCGGAACTCGATCTCGTCGTAGGTGACCACGCAGCCCTCACCCATCGGGGACTGCGTCATGAAGCCGACCAGGGCGGCACCGCTCTCCCGCTCGCCGGCGAGGGTGAAGAGGCGGACGAAGGTCCACCGCTTGCCATCGCGGGAGGCGTGGAAGGCGAAGGCGCGGCCGGTGCGGCTGACCCGCAGCCAGACCGAACTTCCCTCGACGGTGAAGGAGTTGGCGTCGTCCGAGTGCCCCCGGGTGACCACCGTGCACACGGTCGGCACGTCGGGTGAGTTCTCCAGGCAGAGCTTCGCCCAGGCCCGCTCCCCCACGTGCACGTACAGCACGCCCGCGTCGAACCCGGCGGCGAAGCCGACGGTGACGCGGGCTATCAGCTGGAAGTCCCCCTCAGGTGCCCCCAGCAGCCGGGGCGCGTCCGACTTCGGGTCCAGCCCCTCGTCCGTGGGCGGCACGAACCGGTCCTGCCGGGCACCGGCCCACCCGGTGAGCACCCCGTCCTCGTAGGACCAGTGCCCGTCGGGGCCATATGTGCGAAGGGGGAAGGGGAGTTCGGGAATCTCGACGTCCATTGGGGGATTCTTACAGCTCCGGGCCCACCCCCGCGCCCCTCCAGGGGCGCGGGGAACTGCGCGAGCGACCACGACGCACGCGCAGCCCGAAACCGAACCGAACCCCGACGGCGCTCCCCGGAGGGCTATCGCTCCAGAACGCCGTTGAACCGACGGGGCAGCCCCAGCGGGTTCTCGTCCCGCAGCTCCGGCGGAAGCAGCGCGGAGGGCGCCCCCTGGTACGCCACCGGCCGCAGCCACCGCTCGATCGCCGTCCCGCCCACCGAGGTGGACGTCGACGTCGTGGCCGGGTAGGGCCCACCGTGGTGCTGGGCGGCCGCCACGGCCACCCCCGTCGGCCAGCCGTTGACGAGCACGCGCCCGGCCAGCGGCGTCAGCTCGGCCAGCAGCTCCGGCCCGCGCCCGCCCTCGGCCGCCTCCTCGCCCGACACGTGCACCGTGGCGGTGAGGTTGCCCGGCAGCCGGGACAGCACCGACTTGGCCTCGTCCTCGTCCTCGTAGCGGGCCACGACGGTGAGCGGCCCGAAGCACTCCTCCAGCAGCAGGTCGTGCTCGCCCTCGACGGCCAGCTTGCCGGCGGGGACGGTCAGGAACCCGGGGCTGACGGTGTGCTCGCCGCCCGCGCCGGCGGTGACCGGCGACTCCACGTCCGGCAGCTCGGCGCGCTCGGCGACACCGGCGAGGAAGTTGTCCCGCATCCGGTGGTCCAGCAGGACCCCGGAGTCGACGTCGCTGACGGCGTCGGTGAGCGACTTGAGCAGCCGGTCACCGGCGTCACCGGCGGGCGCCAGCACCAGGCCCGGCTTCACGCAGAACTGGCCGACACCGAGCGTCATCGACCCGGCGAGGCCGGTGCCGATCGCCTCGGCGCGCTCGGCGGCGGCGGCCTCGGTGATGAGGACGGGGTTCAGGGAGCCCAGCTCGCCGTGGAACGGGATCGGCACGGGGCGCGCGGCCGCCGCGTCGAAGAGGGCACGGCCGCCGCGTACCGAACCGGTGAAGCCGGCGGCGGTGACGAGCGGGTGCTTGACCAGCTCGACGCCCGCCTCGAAGCCGTGCACGAGGCCGAGGACGCCCTCGGGGATGCCGTGCTCGGCGGCCGCCCGGCGCAGCACGATCGCGACCAGCTCGGACAGGGCCGGGTGGTCGGGGTGGGCCTTGACGACGACCGGGCAGCCGGCGGCCAGCGCGCTCGCCGTGTCGCCGCCGGCGACGGAGAAGGCGAAGGGGAAGTTGGAGGCCGAGTAGACGGCCACCACGCCGAGCGGGACCTTGTAGCGGCGCAGGTCCGGGATGGGCGGGGTGGCGGTGTCGTCGGGGTGGTTGATCACCACGTCGAGGAAGGCGCCCTCGTCGACGATGTCGGCGAAGGCCCGCAGCTGGTAGCAGGTGCGGGCGAGTTCGCCGGTGAGGCGGACCGGGCCGAGCGCGGTCTCGGCGTCGGCGACCTCGACGAGTTGGTCCTTGGCCGCCTGAAGCTGGTCGGCGGCGGTGCGCAGGAAGGCCGCGCGAACGGTGCGGTCGGCCAGGGAGGCGCGGGCGGCGTGCGCCGCGCGGACGGCGGCGTCCACCTCCTGGGCTGTGGCCTCCACCGCAACCTGCTCGCGCTGCTTCCCGGTACGGGGGTCGACACTCCAGACTGGTGCTGCTGCCACCGCGGGTTCCTCCACGTATTTCTGGATCGATTCCCAGGGTCTTATCTGGGTCATTCACCAGCGTCGTTCGATATGCTGAACGCCGTCTCTGATGATGAATATTCTGTCGGAGACTATATCTTCAGCTTCTCGCCGAACGAAGGGGTCACGGGCGATGTCGGCAGTGGAGACGGGCGGCGGGGCACAGGTCAAATCGGCGGTAAGGACCGTTGAGCTGCTCGAATACTTCGCCGGGCGCCCCGGTATGCATTCGCTGGCGGCGGTCCAGGAAGCCGTCGGATATCCCAAGTCCAGTCTCTACATGTTGCTGCGCACCCTGGTGGAGCTGGGCTGGGTGGAGACCGACGCGACGGGCACCCGCTACGGCATCGGCGTCCGCGCGCTGCTCGTCGGCACGTCCTACATCGACGGTGACGAGGTGGTGGCGCTGGCCCGGCCCACGCTGGACCGGCTGTCGGACGACACCACCGAGACGATCCACCTGGCCCGCCTCGACGGCACCAACGTCGTCTACCTGGCCACCCGCCAGTCGCAGCACTACCTGCGCCCTTTCACCCGCGTCGGCCGCCGGCTGCCCGCCCACTCCACCTCGCTCGGCAAGGCGCTGCTGGCCACCCACACCGACGAGCAGGTCCGCAAGATGCTCCCGGAGACCCTGCCGGCGCTGACGGAGCACACCATCACCGACCGGGAACAGCTCATCGAGGAACTGCGCCAGATCCGTGAGCAGGGGTTCTCGGTGGACCGCGAGGAGAACACGCTCGGGCTGCGCTGCTTCGGGGTGGCGATCCCCTACCGCACCCCGGCCCGCGACGCGATCAGCTGCTCCGTCCCGGTGGCCCGGCTGACCCCGGCCCACGAGCAGTTGGTCAAGGACGCCCTCTTCGACGCCCGCGACCGGCTGACGCTGGCGACCCGCAGACTCTGAGCCCGTCCCGTGGCAACCCCGGTCACATGAAGACCTCATGAGAAAGCGGGGCGAAGGGAACGACTGATCGCATCCCGCTCGTCCTTCCGGGTGCGATGAACAAGACGATCAGGCGCTCCGCCGTCTTCTCCCTGCTGCTCGTGCTCGCCCTGTTGGCCAGGGCGACATGGGTGCAGTTCTACGAGGGCACGGCGCTCGCGGACGACCAGGACAACCGGCGCAACGCGATCAGGACGTACGCCGACCCGCTCGGGAACATCATCGTGGCCGGGGATTCGATCACCGGCTCGGCCCGTGCCAAGAGCGGTGACCTCGCGTACAAGCGCACGTACACGGACGGCGAGCTGTACGCGGCGGTCACCGGATACGCCTCGCAGGCCTACGCGCCCACACAGCTGGAGGGCATCTACCAGGACCTGCTCGACGGCACCGACCTGCGGCTGAAGACCGTGATGGACACGGTCACCGGGCAGCGGGCCGATCCGGGCAATGTGATCACCACGATCGATCCGGCCGTGCAGAAGGCCGCGTTCGACGCGCTGGGCGACAAGAAGGGCGCGGCCGTCGCGATCGACCCGACGACGGGGAAGATCCTCGCGGTGGTGTCGACGCCGTCGTACGACCCGTCCTCACTCACCGGCGCGGGCACCGCCGGTACGGCCTGGGAGAAGCTCAACGCGGACGCGGACAAGCCGTTGACCAACCGGGCGCTGCGCCAGCCGCTGCCGCCGGGGTCGACGTTCAAGCTGGTCGTGGCGGCGGCCGCGCTGGAGGACGGGCTGTACGGGTCGGTGGACGACAGGACGGTCAGCCCGGACCCGTACACACTGCCGGAGACCGAAACGGAGCTGTCCAACGAGAACCCGAGCGCGCCCTGCGAGAACGCCACGATCCGTACGGCGCTGCAGTACTCGTGCAACAACGTCTTCGCGAAGATGGCCGTCGACCTCGGGCAGGACAAGGTGCGGGAGACGGCCGAGAAGTTCGGCTTCAACGACGCGGCGCAGGACGTGCCGGTGCGGGCGTTCGAGAGTGTCTATCCGTCGGACATGAACAAGTCCTCTACGGCTCTGACAGGCATCGGCCAGTACGACGTCACCGCGACGCCGCTCCAGATGGCGATGGTGTCGGCGGCGATAGCCAACGGCGGCAAGCTGGTCTCGCCGCACATGGTGTCGCAGATCACCAACGGCGGTGGCGATGTCCTGGAGGACTACGACTCCGAGGCGGACTCGAAGGAGATCATGAGCTCCGACACCGCCGAGCAGCTCCAGTCGGCGATGCGGACGGTCGTCGAGGACGGCACGGGCACCAACGCGCGGATCAGCGGGGCGACGGTGGGCGGCAAGACCGGTACGGCCCAGCACGGCGAGAACAACAGCAAGACGCCGTACGCCTGGTTCACGTCGTACGCGAAGGCCGACGGCAAGGAGGTCGCCGTGGCGGTCGTCGTCGAGCAGTCGAACGCCGCGCGGTCGGAGGTCAGCGGCAACGGGCTGGCGGCGCCGGTCGCCAAGGCGGTCATGGAGGCCGCGCTGAAGAACTGAAGAACCCTGGACCACCTGAATGAGAAGGGCCGCCCTCACTCCCCCCGGAGGGCGGCCCTTCGTCTTCGACTACTTCACGCCGAACAGCTGCTGGATCGGGTTGATCGCGAAGTACACCAGGAACAGCGCCGAGGTGGCCCACAGCAACCAGTGGATCTCCTTCGCCTTGCCGAGGACCGTCTTGATCAGGACGAAGGCGAGGAAGCCGGCGCCGATGCCGTTGGTGATGGAGTAGGTGAACGGCATCACGGCGATGGTGAGGAACGCCGGGATGGCGATGTCGTACCGGTCCCAGTCGATGTTCTTGACCTGGGTCATCATCAGGAAGCCGACCGCGACGAGCGCGGGCGCGGCGGCCTGCATGGGGACGATGGTCAGCAGCGGGGTGAGGAAGAGCGCCACCGCGAAGAGGCCGCCGGTGATCAGGTTGGAGAAGCCGGTGCGGGCGCCCTCGCCGACGCCGGCCGCGGACTCGATGTAGGAGGTCGCGGAGGACGAGGAGGCCGCGCCGCCCGCGACGGCCGCCGCGCCGTCGATGAGGAGCACCCGGCCGAGGTTCGGGACCTTGCCCTCCTCGTCGAGCAGGCCCGCCTCGGCGGTGATGCCGACGACCGTGCCCATGGTGTCGAAGAAGTCCGAGAGCAGCAGGGTGAAGATCAGCAGGACGACCGTGATGACGGTGGTCTCGCCGAACGAGCCGAAGAGGCTGAAGTCGCCGATCAGTCCGAACTCGGGGGCGGCGACGATGTCGTCGGGGACCTTCGGGGTGGTCAGGCCCCAGCTCTTGATGTCGGCCACCGAGTTGATCACGATCGCAACGACCGTCATCGTCAGGATGCTGATCAGGATCGCGCCCTTCACCTTGCGGGCGAGCAGGCCGATGGTCAGCAGGACACCGAGACAGAAGACCAGGATGGGCCAGCCGGACAGTGAACCGGCAGCGCCGAGCTGCACCGGGACGGTGGTGTTCGCGATGTCCGGTATGCGGCTGACGAACCCGGCGTCGACGAAGCCGATGAAGGCGATGAACAGGCCGATGCCGACGCTGATCGCCTGCTTCAGCGGCTGCGGTATGGCGTGCATGACGGCCTCGCGCAGGCCGGTGACCACCAGGACGCAGATCAGCAGGCCCTCGAGGACGACCAGGCCCATCGCGTCGGACCAGCTCATCAGCGGGGCTATCTGGAAGGCGACGACCGCGTTGAGGCCGAGGCCGGCGGCGAGGGCGAGAGGAAGGTTTCCTCCGACGCCCATGATGATCGTCATCACGGCGGCCACGAGGGCGGTGGCGGTGACGAGTTCGGCGCCGTCGAGGGTGTGGCCGTACTTGTCCTTCGCGCTGCCGAGGATGATGGGATTCAGGACAAGGATGTACGCCATCGTGAAGAACGTGGCGAAGCCGCCGCGTATCTCACGGGCGAAGGTGGATCCCCGAGCGGTGATCTTGAAGAAGCGATCGACGCTGTTCGCCCCGGGTGGCTCGGCTGCGGGCCGGTCGGCCACCTTCTGTGCGTCGGACATGAACGGTGCTCCTAGTGACGTGCGTGGACTACGCGCGGATGCTGGCTGGATTGTTCCCCTGTTGAACCCGATTCAGGTTTTCACCGTGTTACGGAATCGGAGTTCTCCCTGCAAGGCGGCGTTCGAAGCCGCGTACGAACCCCCTTCACGATCACTGCTACTCTTCCGGATCTCGTCGGGGGGCGACCCCGGACGACCACATGTCATTCACATGACACGCACAGTGAGCCGGCTCGGCTGCTGTGGCCGCAGCGAGAAGAGAGGTCCCCGTGGGCACTGTCGTCGACGACGCAGCCTCCGTGGAGTTCCACGCCTTCTTCGAACGGCACTATGCCGAACTGTCGCGTCTGGCACACCTGTTGACGGGCGAGGCGGACGCCGCCGACGACCTGGCCGCGGACGCGCTGCTCGCGATGTGGCACCGCTGGGACCGCGTCCGCGCGGCGGACCATCCGGTGGCGTACGCCCGTGGCGTCGTCGCCAATCTGGCCCGCACCCGGATCCGCAGCGCGGTCCGCGAGCGCCGCAGGATCACGCTGTTCTGGTCGCAGCGCGAGGAGAAGACCGAGAATCCCGATGTGCCCGGCGTGGTCGACGTCCAGTCGGCGCTGCGCCGGCTGCCGTTCCGCAAGCGGGCCTGTGTGGTCCTGCGCCATGCCTTCGACCTCTCGGAGAAGGACACGGCGCTCGCCCTCGGCGTTTCGGTCGGTACGGTGAAGAGCCAGACGTCCAAGGGGATGGCCGAGTTGCAGAAGCTGCTCGGCACCGAGGACACGCCGAGGCGGATGCACGCGGGCATCACAGGCGGGGGCGTCACGGACGCGCGCGTGAGCCGCGCGGGCGTGACCGGCACCGGAGGAAGGGACCGATGAGGGACGTGCACGAGGAGCTGCGCGCCCGGCTGCGCGAGTCGGCCGAGGCGCACGAGCCCGACCGCGCCCGCATCCTGGCCCGGATCGAGCGCGGAATGGCCGCCCCCGAGGAGCGCCGGAGCCGCAAGGCGACCCGGCCGCCGCTGTGGGGCTGGGTGCGCGTGGTCACCGCCACCGCCGGGGTCGCGGGCGTGCTCGCGGTCGGCGGCTACGCGGTGGCCTCCGCCGTGAAGGGCGAGGAGACGCCGCCGGCCGATCGGACGGTCGTGGTCTCGCCGACCCCGCTCGACTCCCCTGCCGCGACGAGCCGGGCCCCGAGCCCGCCGGACCGGCCGAGCCCGAGCACCGGTGAGGAGCGGGCGGAGAAGCCCAGCTCGACGCCGTCGAAGGGGCCGTCGCCCAAGGACACGGCGGTACCGAAGCTGCCCGCCTCGAAGGACGAGGAGGAGGGCCCGCTCTGGTCGGACGGCTCCGTCGACCCGCACAGCAACGACTTCTGGGCGCAGAGCAATCTCACCCTGAGGACGAGCGAGCAGCTCACCGAACTGACCGTCCAGCTGACGATCGCCCAGACCGGCGGGGTCTCCTCGGCCGGTGCCTGGCGGTCGCTGCCGGAGCAGGACTTCGACCTCACGGTCGAGGCCGACGACGGGTTCCTGGTCTACACCTGGGTGCTCAAGGACGGACGTACGGTCCCGAAGGGCGAGTTCGTCTTCGCCGGGCAGTACAACCACGAGCGCGGCGGCCGTGACGCGGGCGACGACCGCTACACGATGACCGCGAAGGCTGGCGGCGAGGACCTCACGGTGGGCGGCGACTTCGAGGGCCACGACGACGACAACGGCTCCTCGGACGAGGGCGATTCCTAGCGGGAGATCCGCGAAGAAGATCCCGCGAGAAAGATCCGCGGGCACGGCAACCCTTTCTCCGCCGGTGGCGACCATGAGACGCAGGAGTCACCACCGGCGCGGAAGGAACCACCCGCACGTTCTCGTCATCTGGCATCACGTACAAGTGAGCCAGGATCCGACATACCCGGAGTACCACCCTTGAGCACCCACAAGAGACGTCTCACCCGTCGACGCGTCCTCGGGGCCGGCGCGCTCGGTGTCGCCGCCACCGGCGCCGCCGTCGCGGGCGGCACCGGCCTGCTCTCCACCGCGTCCGCGGCCGGCTTCGGCCACTCGGACGACGGAAAGAACTTCGTCGTGGACACCGGGGCGAACCTGGTCTTCAAGGTCTCCAAGACCACCGGCGACCTCACCTCGCTGCGCTACAAGGGCAAGGAGTACGAGGGCTACGGCGGCCGGCACTCGCACGTGGAGTCGGGTCTCGGCGCCTCGACCGTCACGATCCGCCGGTCCGGGTCGACGATCCTGATCAAGGCCGTGCACGGCGCGATCACCCAGTGGTACGCGGCCCGCAGCGGCCAGAACAACATCTACCTGTGGACGGACAAGGCGAACGCCTCCTTCACGGCGACCCGCTTCCTCGTCCGCCTCAAGCCCGGGATGTTCCCCAACGAGGGCCCCGACTCCTGGATCGAGGCCTCCGACAAGGTCATCGAGGCCGGTGACGTCTGGCGGCGCGCGGACGGCACGACCCACTCCAAGCACTACTCGGGCAAGCGGGTGATCGACTACGACCACATCGGTTTCACCACGGGCTCGGTCGGCCTCTGGATGGTCCGCTCCAACCATGAGAAGGCCTCCGGCGGCCCCTTCTACCGCTCGCTGCTGCGCCACTCCAACGACCTCGGCGCGGGCCTCTACGAGATCCTGCACTACAACCAGGCCCAGACCGAGGCGGAACGTTTCGGCCTCCAGGGGCCGTACGTCCTGGCCTTCACCGACGGCGGGGCGCCCTCGTCCTCGCTCGCCCACGACCGGCTGGACACCTCCTGGGTGGACGGCCTCGGCATCACCGGCTGGGTCGGCAGGTCCGGGCGCGGCAGGGTGGCCGGCGTGGGGCTCAAGGGCATGGACCCGAAGTACGCCTACACGGTCGGCTTCGCCAACGCCGACGCCCAGTACTGGACGAAGGCCGCCGCCGGCACCGGTGCCTTCTCCTGCAAGGGGATGCTGCCGGGGACGTACACGCTGACCGTCTACAAGGGCGAACTGGCCGTGCACACCCGGGAGGTGAAGGTGACGGCAGGCGGCTCGACCGCGCTGAACTCCCTCACCCTCGGCGGCGATCCGTCCGCCGCGAAGACCGTCTGGCGGCTCGGCGACTGGGACGGGACGCCCCGCGGGTTCAAGAACGCGAAGCTGATGACGTACGCGCACCCGTCCGACGGCCGCGCGGCGAAGTGGACGGGCGACATCACCCTGGACGGCGGCAGTCCGGCGGCCTCCTTCCCGGCGTACGTCTGGCAGGACGTCAACGACGGCGTCCGGATCCTCTTCAAGCTGACGCCCGCGCAGGCCGCCGCCGCGCACACGCTGCGGATAGGTGTCACCGACGCGTTCGCGGGCGGGCGTCCCCGGGTATCCATCAATGACTGGGCCTCGCCGGTCCCGGCGGCCCCGAAACAGCCGTCCACCCGTTCGCTCACCACGGGTTCGTACCGGGGGAACAACCACACCTTCCTCTACAGCGTCCCTGCGAGTGCGTGGAAGTCGAACACCAGTGAGTACAACGTACTGACCATCGACATCGTCAGTGGTTCGAGCGGCACGGGCTTCCTCAGTCCGGGCACCTCGTTCGACTGTCTGGACCTGCTGGCCTGAGCCCCCCTCGGCCGGCAGCAGGTGCCGACCGGAGCCCCCCTCGGGGTCGGCACGAGAAACGCCCCCCGCCGGTGACGACCGGCGGGGGGCGCCTTCTCACCGCCCTGCGCGTTCTGCCGTGCGCGGCGCGTCAGTTCATCGTCGCGCCGATGGCCTTGGAGCCCGTGGTGAGGAACGTCGTGATCGGCAGGGACCCGTCCGTCCGGCGAGCGGTGTAGGCGGTGGCCGCGTCCGTGGAGCGGAAGGCGGGCGTGGCGGTGCCGCTGTCCCAGTTGTTGGCGGCCGAGACCGTGGCGGAACCCCGCTTCGCCTTCCCCGCCCCGTTGCCCACGGCGAGGTTCCGCGCCAGCCGGGCCTTGCCGGTGGCGAAGTAGAACCCGTTCTCCTTGTTGGCGTACGCCGTGTTCCGGTTCAGCAGGACGGCGCCGGTGTTGGAGTTCTCGGTGAACCCGTGCAGCGTGTTGTCCCAGGCCGCGTTGTTGTTGACGGAGTGCGCGACCGAGGCCCCGCCGCCGCCCAGCTTGAACCCGTTGCCGTTGCCCTCGAACGCGGAGTCGTTCCAGCGGTTCCTGCCGTTACCGAAGGCCCAGGAGTGGTCGACGGTGACCGGCGAGGAGAACTGCCAGAGGTCGAGGCCGTCGTCCGCGTTGTTGTAGAGGCGTGCGCCGGTGATCCTGTTGCCGGTGCCGGAGCCGAACTTCACGGCGATGCCGTCGGCGTTCTGGCCGTGGTTCGCGGCGTCGTAGTTGCCGTGGCTGTCCAGGTTCCGCACGAGGTTGTCCGTCGTGCCGTCGCCGCGCAGGGTGAAGCCGGAGTCGCCGTTGTTCGCGGTGACGAGGTTCTCGAAGATCCCGCCGACCGAGGAGGTGGCGACGAGGCCCTGGGCCGGGGAGTTCTGGAAGGTGAGGTGGGAGACGGTCCAGTGGTCGCCCTGGATGCCGGCGAGCCAGGAGCCGGCGGGCAGCGCGGACCCGTCGATCCTGACCTTCTCACCTCGGTACGCCGTGAGCGTGATCCGGGCGGTGGGGGTGCCGTTCGCCGTGGACTTCAGCGTCCGTGCGGGCCGGTAGGTGCCGCCGCGCACCTGGATGGTCGTACCGGCGACGGCGTTCGCGACGGCCTTCTCCAGCGACGCGGCGCTGGAGACGGTGACGGTGGTGGCGGCCGCCTGGGCGCCGCCGTGCGCGAGACCGAGGTGGACGCCGCCCGCCCCCGCGGCGACGGACACGGCGGCGGCGATCGACAGGGTCCGGGTTCTCCGGTGGCGTCCGATGGTCTGACGCACGGGTGTTCCTTTCGCAGGGGACGCGTCTTCGGGAGACGAGGAACGAAGCGGGCCGGAGGGGCCGCCCCGGCCCGCTTCTGATCACTGGTCGCCGCCCGCCGGGAAAGGGTTGCCGCGCCCTCGCGAAAGAGCTCGAAAGTTTCGCTCGGAGTCTTCACACGCACACCGATTGACGCCCTGAACCCCACTGATGAGACTCCGAGGGCGACTCGCCAAACAGAATCCGACAGACTCTCACAGGATGTGTCATGCGCCCCACCGCCCGTACGCTCCTGCTCCCCCTCCTGGCGCTCGTCCTCGGCCTCCTGGCCGCCCCACCGGGCGCGGCCCAGCCGGCACCCGACTCCGCGCAACGGCCCGTGCGGGCCGCCGAGAAGAAGCCGGAGTACGCCGGTTATCTCTTCGCCTACTTCACCGGTGAGGGCACCGCCGACGGCGAACAGATCCGCTACGCCCTCAGCCGTGGCAACGACGCCCTGCACTGGCGGGAGTTGAACGCCGGGAAGCCGGTCCTGACCTCGACGATCGGCGAGAAGGGACTGCGCGACCCGTTCGTGATCCGCTCCCCCGAGGGCGACAGGTTCTACATGATCGCCACCGATCTGCGGATGTATCGCAACAGCAGCGGCAGTTGGGACCAGGTCCAGCGGCACGGCAGCAAGTCGATCATGGTCTGGGAGTCCACGGACCTGGTGCACTGGACCGACCAGCGGCTGGTGAGGGTCTCGCCCGACAACGCGGGCAACACCTGGGCGCCGGAGGCCTACTGGGACGCCGACCTCGGTGAGTTCGTCGTCTTCTGGGCGTCGAAGCTGTACGCCGACGACGACCCGGACCACACCGGCTCGACCTACAACAAGATGCTGTACGCGACGACGAAGGACTTCCGCACCTTCAGCGAGCCGAAGGTCTGGAACGACCCGGGCTACTCGGTCATCGACTCGACCGTGGTGGAGCACGACGGCACGTACTACCGCTACACCAAGGACGAGCGGGACCCCACCTCCTCCAGCCCCTGCGCCAAGTTCATCACCGGTGAGAAGTCGGCGTCGCTGACCTCGACGACGTACGACTTCGTGGCGGACTGCATCGGCGACGGCGCCATGGACCGCGGTGAGGGGCCGACGGTGTTCAAGTCGAACACCGAGGAGAAGTGGTACCTGTTCATCGACGAGTACGGCGGCCGCGGCTACCTCCCCTTCGAGATGACCGACCTCGACTCCGGCCGGTGGACCCCGTCGGCGAACTACCAGTTGCCCGCGAGCCCCCGGCACGGCACGGTCATCCCGGTGACACAGCGGGAGTACCACCGGCTGCTGGCCGCGTACCCGGTGACCCCGGCCTCGGTCGTGGACGTGACGGCGAAGGGCCAGAAGGGGTACGCGGTCGTCACCGAGGCGTCGTCCAAGGTCGTCCTGCCGATGGAGCCCGGCGTGGACCTCACCCGGCTCGCGCCGAGGCTCTGGCTCGGCGAGGGTGCGTCGGTGAGCCCGAGGTCGGGCACCCGCCGCGACTTCCGCAAGCCGCAGAGGTACACCGTCACCGCCGCCGACGGCACGAAGCGCGTCTGGACGGTCGAGGCGGTGCCGACCGATTAGGGTGTTTCGCAAGTCCCGCGCAGCACCCACGGCGCCCGGCACGCCCCCTAGGCCGGTGCGGCGCCCGCAGTCCGTTCGTCGGTCACCGACAGCAGCAGGTCGGCCTTGAAGCCGGTCCCGCCGACCTCGAAGGTCCAGGTGCCGTCGCCGGTGGGCGTCATCGGCCACACCTCCGAGACCTGCTTGTCCTCCGCGGCGGCGTGCGCTTCCCCGGTGCTCACCCCTGGCGCCAGGAAGCGCTCGCCGGTGTGGAGGTACAGCGACCACTCCTCGTCGTCGCCGCCGGGCACCGCCTGGACGTAGTACTGCTTGCGGAAGACGAGGTTGTCGGAGAAGCCGATGCCGAGGCTGTCCCGCTCGTACACATGGACGTCGAGCCGGAGCACCACGCTCCGGTCCGCCGCTCCCTCGGGTTTGGCCGCGGCGTCGAGCCAGCCCTCCCAGATCAGCCGGTTCCCGTCCGCCCAGCCGGTGGTGGCGTCACCCGACTCCGAGAGCGGCTTGCCCAACTCCTCGGCGAGATCCGGCAGGTCGTCGGTGAAGTCGTCCTTGCGGAAGGGGCCGTAGTAGTTCTCGGCCTCGCTGCTCTGGTGGCACAGCTCGAAGTCGACGAACCGGGGTTTGACGGACACCCCGAAGTAGAACTCGCTGCGGCCGAAGAGGTCCCGGCCCCGTGTCACCTCGGCACTGCCCAGCCGCAGTTGTACGTGGTGCGTGCCGTGGAAGAAGCGCATGGCGATCTCGTACGCCTCGCGCGAGGTCACCAGGGAGTCGCCGCCGCCGTGACATTTGTGGACGAAGGTCCGGGGCGCGCCCGGGATCTGGGCGGAGGACTGTTTGACCAGGCCGTCGCTGCGGTTGTAGGTGAGGGTGCCCTCGTCGATCAGGCCGGCGATGCGATTGCCCAGGGTGGCGAACTTGTTGCTGTAGGCGCGGTGGTCCGTGCCGACCACCGTGAGGATCCTCCTGACGGGGAACGGGATGGCCCGGATGTCCGTGCGGTCCGGGTCGAAGGCCGCGATCTCGTCGGCGACCGCGTCGGGCAGGCATTTCACCAGCGCGTCGGGCATGTACTGGAAGGCGATCCCCCGGTGCGGTGTGCCCAGGGTGACGATGCGGTGGATGAGGTCGGCGCTGCTGTCCCCGAGCCGGCTCAGGGCGGCCCGGGTGACGAGGCCGCCCATGCTGTGCGCGACGATGTCCACACCGGTGAACTCCTCGTCCGGCCGCATGCCGTGCCGGATGATCTCGATGAGCCGGACCAGCCCTTCCCCGAAGCGGTCGATCTTCCGGGGAAGGAGGTCGTAGTAGCGGTAGATCCAGAGGGTGCCCCGGGCACCCTGGCCCAGGACCTCGCGCGCCATGGGGACGTCCACCACCATCGTGCCGGTGAGCAGGTGCTCGGGCCAGCCGTCCTGCTCCCCCGGTCTGGGCTTCTGCTCCTTCTCGTAGTAGCCGACCACGTTGGTGGCGTCCCGGTACGGGTGGAGCGTCGACTTGAGGGCGCGCAGGACGAATCCCTCGTAGATGTAGTTCTCGCCGTAGCGCTCGGCGTAGACGCTGCCGTTGTTGAATCCCTGATAGGCGTCACGCCGCTCGTCCGACACACCGGGGCCGCCGAATCCGCGAATCAGGATCAGCGGGCGAGGACTGTCGACCACTTGGACCACTCCACTCAGATGCGCAGGTGCTGTTCGTCGCGCAACACTGTGTGGGGTCGCCTCGCCTCCGGGTCGACAGAATCGTTTTGCCCGGCGTGCCGGACGAGCTTCGCGCCGGTCAGTTCATCGTGGAGCCGATCGTCGTACTGCCCGTGGTCAGGAAGGTCGTCGCGGGCAGGGTGCCGCTCGACGAGCGGGCGTTGTACGTCGAGGAGGCGTCGGTGGAGCGGAACGAGGGGGTCGCGACGCCGGAGTCCCAGTTGTTGCCGGACGACACGACGGACGAGCCCTTGTTGACCGAGCCGCCGCCGTTGCTCACCGCCAGGTTCTTGCCGAGGCGGGCCGCGCCGGTGGCGAAGTAGTAGCCCCATTTGGCGTTGGCGTAGGCGGTGGTCCGGTTGATGACGATGGCGCCCTTGTTGCTGTTCTCGGTGAAGCCGTTGCCCGCGTTGTCCCAGGCGGCCGAGTTGTTGATGACGTGGGCCACGGTCTCGCCGTCGCCACCGAGCTTGTAGCCGTTGCCGTCGCCCGCGAACGCGGAGTCGCCCCAGCGGTTCTTGCCGTTGCCCATCGCCCAGGTGTGCTCGACGGTGACGGGCGAGGAGAAGGACCAGAAGTCCAGGCCGTCGTCCGAGTTGTTGTAGAGGCGGGCCCCGGTGATGAGGTTGCCCGAGCCGGAGCCGAACTTCACGGCGATCCCGTCGGCGTTCTCCCCGTGGTTGGCCGGGTCGTAGTGGCCGTAGGAGTCGATGTTGCGGACGGTGTTGTTGGTGGTGCTGTCGCCGGTGAGTGTGAAGCCGGAGTCGCCGCCGTTGATGGTCTTGATGTTGTCCCAGACCGTGGAGGCGCAGGACTGGCAGACGACCGCGCTGTCCGGGGAGTTCTGGAAGGTGATCCCGGAGACGGTCCAGTAGTCGGCGGTCAGCTTGAAGATCCAGTCGCCGTCGGGGAGGTTCGAGCCGTCGATCTTCACGGTCTCCGAGCCGTAGGGCTGGAGGTATATCCGGCTGGAGGAGCTGCCGTTCGCCGTGGACTGGAGGGTCGCCGTCGGGTAGTAGGTGCCGCCGCGCACCTGGATGACGGTTCCCGCGGTGGCGTTCTTGATGGCGTTGGACAGATCCGTGGAGTTGCTGACGACCACCGTGGCCGCGTGCGCCTGGGTGGGGAGAACGGCCAGACCTGCGCCGAACACCAGGGCCGTGCTCAGGACGAGAGCGGTGCGACGAGACATGGGGAGCGGTTCCTTCCCGTGCGGGTTGGGGGGACGGTTCACAGGACGGCGTCGAGCCAGTCGACGGTCTCGTCCTGCATCGGCGCGGTGAACACATGGCCCAGCTCGGGCCAGGTCCTCAGCCGCAACCGCTCCCCGGCGTGGCGTGAGCGCCAGACGGCGCGCAGCTTCTCGTGCGCGACCCGGACGCCCTCGCTGGTGAAGAGGGGGTCCTGGCCGCCGTGGAGGAAGAACATCGGCTTGGGGGCGCCGATGCTCGCCACGTCGGGGAAGTCGAGGTGCCGGGCGAGCCCGGGGTGGAGCATGTAATAGGAGGACTGGCCGCGCAGGATGTTGTTGCCGGGGACCATGACCTCCTTGAGCCCGGTCATCCAGCAGGCGCTGACGGCGGCCGCGATGTCGTCGCTGAGCGCGGCCGTCTGCCAGGCGCGGAACGCGCCCATCGAGAACCCGAGGGCCGCGACCCGGCGCCGGTCCACCCGGTCCAGGCCGGCCAGGAAGCCGGCCGCGCGCATGTCCTCCCGGGCCATGAGCCCGGCGAGCGACGAGCCCAGGTTGTAGAGGTTGCTGGCGAGGGCCTGCTGCTCCTCGTAGGTCGTCGGGCCCCGGTCGCCCCAGCCGAGCGCGTCCACGGCGAGGACGACATAGCCGCGCCGGGCCAGTTCGTCGCCGACGAACCGGCCGCTGAAGTACCGGTCGGCCCAGGCCCGCGCGGAGGCCAGCCGGCTCTCGTCGAACCAGGGCCGGACGAGTTTCTCCTTGCCGATGTCGAACTTGGCGCCGTGGTCGTGCAGGAGGAGGACGGCCGGGAACGGTCCGGTGCCGTGCGGGGTGAGCAGGGCGCCCCGGACGCGGCCGTACCGGGTGAGGGAGAAGGTGACCGACTCGCGGGAGTAGCCGTCGCCTTCGTCGCGGTCCTGGCCGAACTCGGGGTCGTACGGGGTGTCGTCCCGTCCGACGAACAGGTGCTCCTCGACCTTGGCCCGGGCCGCCCGGCGCCAGGTGCGGAAGTCGCGGAGGGGCGAGGTGCCCCAGGCGAGCGGGAAGCGGAGCTCGTCCTTGAGCAGGGGGTGGAAGTCGGGGAGGGTACCGGCCAGGGCGGCCCCGGCGAGGGCCGAGGGCTCCGCCCCGGCCGCCGGTGACCCCCCTCCCGTGAGGAGTGCCGCCGCCCCCGCGCCCACGACGAAGGCCCGGCGCCCCACGGCTCGACGGGTCCCGGGCGGGTCGGGGTGGCCCGCCGGTTCACCGGCCGGCATACGGCCTCCAGTCCCCGAGATAGGTCCGCCGTGTGTGCTCCCCCGCCTCGGCCGCCGTCAGCTGCGGCCGGTTCTCCGGCACGGAGACGACCGCGCCCGGGCCCGAGTTGCCGTACTCCCGGAAGCGCATGGTCTGCCAGGGGTAGGCGTCGCGCATGTTGGTGTAGGGCGCGACGGCGTCGATCCCGGGGCCGATCCAGGTGTCCCGCACGACCAGCGAGGGCCAGGCGGTCGTCTCGTACGAGGGCACCCAAGGCCGGGCGATCTTGTACGCGGCGTCCTCGGCGCCGGAGGTGATCCGGCCGCGCAGGGCGAGGAAGCCGTAGGGGTTGGCGCGGGCGGTGGCGGGGGCGAAGACCATGCCCTTGGGGGTGAAGGACACGTCCCGCTGGAGGGTGCGGAAGTGGCAGGAGTCGAAGACGGCGCGGGCCCGCCCGAACACGAAGTCGACGTCACCCTCGATGTGGCAGTGCCGGTAGTACTGCCGGTCGAAGGCGTCGAGCGCGGTGGTGTCCGCGAACAGCGTGTCCTGGTGGGCGAGGAACCGGACGTTCTCGAAGTGCGAGCGGTCCCCGGTGATGTACGCGGCGACCGCCTGGGTTCCGGTGTAGTCCGGGTGGTCCGCGCGCAGCCAGTCGTTGGCGAGGGTCAGATCGCGTACGGTCAGGCCGGGTGCCGCCGAGGTGAAGGTGGCGGACCCCGCGGTGCCGTAGGTGCCGCCCTCGGGCCTCGGGGTGCCGTTGGCGCGGTCGAAGACGACGACGGCGGCGCGGGGGTCGTGGGACGCGCCGCGCAGGGTCAACTCCCCTTTGCCAGCTGGGATGTTGACGACCTCGCGGTACGTGCCCGGGTGGACGACGATCGTCCACCCGGGGCCGGTGACGGCGTCCACCGCTGCCTGGACCGATCCACCGGGCCGGACGTGCAGGACCCGGCGGCCGTGGGCGAGGGCGGGGGCCGCGCCGGCGGCCACCAGGCCGCCGGCGATCCCGCCGAGCAGGGTGCGTCGGCGCATCTCAGCACCTCTCCCACGGAGTCCAGTCGCCGAGGTACGCCTCACGGGTGGCGGAGGCGGCTTCGGCGGCCGTGAGCTGGGGCCGGTTCTCCGGGACGGAGACGACGGCGCCCGGTCCGGTGTTCCGGTACTCGGCGAACCGCTGGTCCTGCCAGGGGAAGCCCGCCGACATGTTGGTGTACGGCGCGACCGCGTCGATCCCGGCACCGAGGCGGGTCTCGCGCACGGTGAGCATGGGCCGGGCGGTGGTGTCGGAGCTGGGCACCCAGGGGCGGGCCAGCTTGTAGTGGCCGTCCGGGGCCCCGCTGGTGATCCGGCTCCGGGTCACCAGGTAGCCGTGCGGGTTGGCGCCGGCCGTGGAGGGCGCGAAGACGAACCCGTAGGGGGCGGAGGAGAGATCCGTCCTGGTCAGGGTGTGGAAGTGGCAGCGTTCGAAGACGGCCGTGGCCCGTCCGAAGACGAAGTCCACGTCCCCCTCGGCGTAGCAGTCGCGGAAGTACTGCCGGGCGAAGGTGCCGAGCGCCATCGAGTCGGCGTACAGGGTGTCCTGGTGCCCGAGGAACCGGCAGCGCAGGAACGCCGACCGGTCGCCCTGCACCTTGATGGCGACGGCCTGGGTGCCCGTGATGTCGGGGTGGTCGGCGCGCAGCCAGTCGTTGGCGAAGGTGATGTCGCGCGCGGTGAACCCGGCGGCCTGCACCAGGGTCGTGGCGGAGCCGGTGGTGCCGTACGTGCCGCCGCCGGGCTTCGGGGTGCCGGCCGCGTTGTCGTACACGACCACGACGTCCCGGGCGTTCCCAGAGGCCCCGATCCAGGTCATCTCCGTGCGGGCGACGCTGACGGCGACGGTCTCCCGGTACACGCCCGGCGCGACGACCAGCGTGTACCCACTCCCGCTCGCGGCGGTGACGGCGGCCTGGACGGTGGTGAAGTCACCGGCGCCGCCGGCGTCCACGTACAGGGTCCGCTCGTCGAGGCGAGCGGCCGGTGACCCGTACCGCCCGAAGACGCGGCGGCCACGAACGGCACGCTCGGCGGGTGCCGCCTGGGCCGGGGTCGCGACGGCGAGCGCGAGCGCGGCCCCGACCCCGGCGGCCACGAACGACCGTCTGCCCGGCCCCGGGTGACGCTCGGCCATCAGCAGACCTTTCCGGCGCCCGCGCGGTTCGCGACGATGCCCGGCACCGCGCGCGGCGAGTCGACCTTGGTCCGCAGGGTGGGCGTCCACCCGGCGCCGGACCGGAGGAACTCCGAGGGGATCTCGGCGTTGTGGACGGCGATGAGGTCCGTCAGCCTGCCGTTGACATGGTTGTTCTCGGCGGTCAGCGGGGAGTCGTTCCACCGCTTCAGGGCCTTGCCGACGCTCGCGCCCGCCGGCAGCGTGATCGCGTTGTCGCTGGCGTGCAGCTGCGAGGACAGGCCGACACCGAAGATGTAGTAGTCGTCCTTCTGCTCCTCGGTGACGACGTAGTGGTTGTTGTAGACGTCGACCTGGCCGAACCGCACGCGCGGGGAGCGCTGGAGGATCCCGTCGAAGCGGTTGTGGTGCATGGTGACCTTGAGCTTGCCCGCGTCGAGGGCGGCGGTGCCGTCGCTGTTGCCGATCAGCATGTTCTTGTCGTGGTCCTGGAAGCGGTTCCAGGAGACGGTCACGTAGTTGGAGCCGCGCACGATGTCGGTCAGGCCGTCGTGCTGCTGGAAGACCTTGCCGAAGTAGACCGGCCGCTCGCTGTCGGGGTACCGCCCGTCGGTGAACGTGTTGTGGTCGAGCCAGACGTGGTCGGTGCCGAAGACGACCACGGCGTCGTACTCGGAGTTCCAGTTGCCGGTGTTGTTGTCGTCGGTCGGGTCCCACTTGGGGAAGCAGTCGAGCGGGGCCTCGATGGTGAGGTTGCGCATGATGACGTTCGAGACGCCCTTGATCTGGAGGCTGCCGCCGAGGATGCCGGAGTTCTTGCCGACGCCGACGATGGTGGTGTTGCTGGGGATGTTGGCCTTGATCGCCGAGTCCTGGTTGGCCATGGACGCGACCCGCGCGTCCTCCTGCGGGCCCTTGGCGACCTGGTCGTTGCCGTAGGTGGCCGGGTCGTAGTCCTTCAGGTACTGCTGGAGGTCGTAGCCCCCGGTGACGAAGGCCTCGCACCCCTCGGAGACGGCGTCGATCATCCCCTTCACCTTGATGATCTTCGGCGCGTTTCCGCCGGCGGCCAGCGCGGCCTTGAACTCGGCCCAGGTGGTGACCGTGTAGATGTGCTCGGCGTCGGCCGCCGACCCACCCGTGGTGCCACCTTCCGCCGAGGCCCACCCGTCACCGGCGCCGAGGACCTGCCGGCCGAGGTCACGGCCCTGGGCCTGGGCGACACCGGTGCCGGCGACCCCGAGCACGAGTGCGGTGCAGCCGACAACAGATGTCATGACATGGGCATGCCAGATACGAGGACGCATGGATACGTTTCCTTTCAAAGCAAGGGGAGGAAGGGGCGCCCCTTCAGGGGCGCGGGGAACTGCGCGACCGGCCACAACGGACCCGCAGCCGAGAACCGGCCTACGAGCGGAGCACTACGCTTCCGGCCAGGTGATCCAGGAGTCGGGCACCTCTTCGTCGAGACGGCGCACGTCACGACGCGCGAGCACCCGCCTGCGCAGCAACTCACCCGCGACCAGCCGGGCCACGGCAATCGCCCCCGGCGGGTTGAAGTGCGTGTTGTCCTGCTCGGTCGCGGTCCAGTTGAAGTACTTCTTGGTCTCCTCGACCCCGAGCTTCTGCCACAACGCGATGGACAGCGCCTGGATGTCGAGGACGGCGACACCCTCCTCCGCGGCGAGAGCGAGCGCCGCTGCCGGATAGTCGCCGTGGGTCGGCACGGCGTTGCCGCTCGCGTCGAACTTTCTCCGCTCGACGGAGGTGGCGAGGACGGGCCGGGCGCCCCGCGCCCGCGCGCCGTCAATGTACTGGCGCAGGTAGTCCTGGTAGGTCGTCCAGGGCTCGGTGTAGCGCGTGGGGTCGGCGATCTTGGAGTCGTTGTGCCCGAACTGGATGACGAGGAAGTCCCCGGGCCGGATCGCCCCGAGGATGACGTCGAGCCGCCCCTCGTCGATGAAGCTCTTCGAACTCCGCCCGTTCACGGCGTGGTTGGAGACGGCCAGCCCTTTGCCGAGGAAGAACGGCAGCGCCATCCCCCACCCCGTCTCGGGCGCGGCGTCGGCGTACTTCTGGGCGGCGGTGGAGTCGCCGGCGATGAAGAGGGTGCGCTGCCGCCGGGGCCCACCGGAGGCCACGGCGGCGGACGCGGGACCGGTGGCGGCGACGGCGAGCGGAAGGGCGGCAAGAGCCGCGGTGCTGACCTGTCTACGAGTGAGCGACACGTGCGGGTGCCTTTCCAGTAGGGCCCCGCGCCCCGTTTGTCGGGGGCGCGGGGCTGTGACATATGCGGCTCCGCCGCGTGGGCGCGACCAGCCACAACCAACCCGCAGCCGGCCACGAAACGAACCGGACCGAGCTCTTAGCCCTTCTTCTGCTCATTCCACTCGGCCTGCGCCTTGTTCAGCTGCTCGGCCAGCGAGTCCAGGAACTCCTTCGCCGTGCTCTGCCCGTCCATCACCTTCTGGAACGCCGGCTCGTTGTCGGCCTTGGAGATCGTGTTCCAGTCCGGCAGGTAGTACGGCAGCTGCACGATCGTCGTCGACCCGTCGCTCAGCGCGGCGGCGGCCAGCTTCGTCGGCTCGGCCTCGGAGATCCACGCGTCCTTCGCGGCGTCGTTGTTCGACGGCACCTGCCCGGCCGACTTGTTGAACTTGGAGTTCTCCTCGTGCGAGGTCGCGAACTCGATGAACTTCCAGGCGGCCTCCTTGTTCTTCGAGCTCTTGAACATGCCGAGCCCGTCGACCGGGTTGGACACCTGGACGCGCTTGCCACCGGGCCCGGTCGGCTGCGGGATGCCCCGGAACTTGTCGCCGAACGCCTTCACATGGTCCTGGTAGGAGCCCAGGTTGTGGTTGAGCATCCCGATCGTGCCGGAGTCGAACTGCGCGACCATCTTGGTGAAGTCGTTGTTGAGGTCGGCCGCGGGCGTGACCTTCTTGTAGAGGCCGACGTACTTCTCCAGGGCCTCGACGTTCTTCGGGTCGTTCACGGTGGTCTTCTCACCGCTCGCGTCCCAGAACTCGGTGATCCCGGACTGCCCGTACATCGCGTCCAGCGCCTGCGCGATGGAGCCGGCGCCGCCGCGGATGGTGTAGCCGAACTTGTTCTTGTCCTTGTCGGTGAGCTTCTCGGCGGCCTCGTAGAACTTGTCCCAGTCCGTCGGATCGGCCAGGCCGGCCGCCTTGAACAGGTCGGTGCGGTAGTAGAGGACACCGTTGTTGGCGGAGGTCGGGATCGAGTAGAGGGCATCGCCGCCGCCGGCGGACTTCAGTGACTCGACCATCGCCTCGTTGAGCTTGCCGCTGAGGGAGGACTTGGAGAGCCGGTTGTCGAGGGGCTCCAGCGCGCCCTGCGCGGCGAACCCGGCGGCCATGGCCGCGCCGACACCGCCGACGTCCGGCAGGCCACCGCCCTGGATGGCGGTGTCGACCTTGGACTGGTACTCGGTGGCGGCGATCCCGACGTACTCGACCTTGATGTCCGGGTTGGCCTTCTCGAAGTCGGCGATGATCTCCTTCCAGATCTCGGTGCGGACACCGCCGTTGTTGTCCCAGAAGAGAACCTTGCCCTTGCCGCTGCCCTCGGAGCCCTTGTCCCCGCCCGCGCCGCTGCCGTCGTCACCGCAGGCGGTGGCGGTCAGGGCGAGGATGGATCCGAGGGCGACGGCCACGGCGGCACGCCTGCTTCTGCGAATGCTGATCTTCATTGAACGGCTCTCTTCTTCTGGATACGAGGGTTATGAAGTTGTGGGGGGTCTGTGCTGTCTCCGGGGCGGACTCAGTGGCCGGCGCGACCGCGATGCGGCGCCCAACCGTCCGTCCCCGCGAGGTACTTGGCGACCGTGTGGGTCGAGGCGTCCGCGTCGTCGAGCTGCGGCCGGTCGGCGGTGACCGCGGACCCCGGCCCGTACGTCCGGTACTCCGTGAACCGCGCGTCCTTCCAGGAGAAGCCGCTCATGTCCGTCCACGGCGACGACTTGATCGCGGCGGGCAGTTCGGTCTCCCGGAAGAGCACCTGGGCGATCGCGTTCGGCTCGCCGCCCGGGTGCCAGGGCCGGCCGAGGTGGTACGTCCCGGCGGGCGCGTCGCTGACGACCTTCGACCGGGTGATGAGGAACCCGTAGGGGTTCTCCTTCCAGGTCGAGGCGGCCGTGATGTAGCCGTTGTTGCTGTCCGAGCCCCGGCTGAGCGCCTTGATCAGGGAACGCTCGATGACGGTGGTGGCCCGGCCGTAGATGAAGTCGACATCGCCCTCGATGTACGAGTCGCGGATGTAGACCCGGCTGATGACGTCGAGCTTGGGGCTGTCGGTCATCAGCGTGTCCTGGTTGCCCAGGAAGGCCGTGTCCTCGAAGACGATCCGGTCACCGGTGGTCTTCATCGCGAGCGCCTGCTCGCCGTTCACCTCGTGCGCGGCCTCGTCGAAGTCGTTGCTGAAGGTGAGGTTGCGGGCGGTCACGTCACTGGCGAGGATCCGCACGGTGGCGCTGCCGTTGGAGCCGCCGTTCGCGGCGGGCGTGTCGAAGACGATGACGGTGTCCGAGCGATCTTGTCCAGTCCCCTGCAGCACCAGGTTCGGCTTGTTCGCCGGGATCAGGACCTTGGCGCGGTAGGTGCCGGGCGCGATGCGGATCGTGACGGCGCCGTCGTTGCCGGCGGGCACGGCGTCCACGGCGGCCTGCACGGTCGGGTGGTCGCCGGGGACGTTCAGCACGGTGTTCACGCCGATGCTCTTCTGCGGGCCGGAGAACCGGGTGACCAGCGCGGGGACGGCGGCGGCCGGGTCGAGCCGGTAGGAGTAGAAGTCCCTGGGCTCGAAGGCCGTGCCCCAGGTCTCCTGCCGTCCGGTGACGTTCTTCAGGATCGACCCGCGCTGCACCAACTCGGCGGTGGCGTCGGCCTGGTAGGGGTGCTGGACACCGTCGTAGTAGCTGTTCTCGATGACCATCCTGGTCCGGCCGCGCGCCCAGTTCCCGTACGTCCACACGGGGTCGCCGTCGGCCACCTGCGCCGAGAGGTAGTTGTTGAAGAGGTGGGCGTAGGCGCAGTTGTCGGCGGAGGGGTTGCGCTGTTTGGTGCCGGTGAACCAGTTGTGGTCGATGGTGATCTCGGTCCGGACGTTGGTCGTCCAGCCGATGCCGAGGGCCTTGTTGTGGTTCTTGAACTGGTTGTGGGAGACGGTGATGTACCGGCTGTCCTTGCGGATGTCGAGGAGCCCGTCGCCCATGTGCTCGAAGCGGTTGTGGTCGATCCACACGTGGTCGACGGTGTCCATCTGGATCGCGTCGAAGTCGGTGGTCTTGCCGTCCCAGTCGCCCTCGACGTAGGAGTCCCGGATCGTCAGATTGCGGATGATGACGTTGCTGGTCCCGGGGTTGAGGTGCAGTTCGCCGTGGACGATCTCGCCGGTGTCGCCGATGCCGATGAGCGTCTTGTTCGAGGTCACGACGATGTCCGAGCCGAAGGGTTCGACGTCGATGGCCCCCTTGACCCGGATGACGTACGGCTCCTCGGCGGACGCGTACCGCACCAGTGAGGCCTGGTCGGTGACGGTCACGACCTTGCCGCCCGCGCCGCCGGTGGTGCCACCGTCGAGGGAGGCGAACCCGTGGGGGCGATCGCTCCAGCGGGGTGCGGCGGACGAGCCCGCGACGGCACCGGCGGTTGCCCGCGCCGTCGGACCGGCCTCTTCGGGCCCCGCGGCCTCCGCCGGGGTGAACGCGCCGACGACGAACGAGGCGATCAGGGCGGTGACGGCGGCGAGGGCTCTCCTCTTGTGCGGCAAGCGCTTGCTACGGAGGTGCGTCATTGCGGCTCCCAACAGGCGTACGAGGACTGGGGTCAGGCGGTGCCGTCCGGTGCGGCGGTGATCCGGAACTGCGTGAACGTGGCCGCCCCGGCGTGGCCCCCGCCGGTGGGCGCGACCGCGAAGAGGCCGAGCAGGGCGCCGACCCAGCGCCAGGGGGTGGCGGCGAAGACCTGTCCCGAGGGCTGCCACCCCTCCCCCACGTCGTAGGAGAACCGGCAGCGCGCCCCGGCGGAGGTCTCGATCCGCAGCCGGGCCCGTCCGCCGGGCGCCGGGCGGGCGTGATCGGCGTCCCGTTCCCGCTCGGCGACGGTCTCGGCGAACCGGTGGACCAGGTGCACGCTCCCGTCGGCACCCCGCTGGAGCCCGATCCAGCGGAACGCGTCCCCGAGCACGGTGAGCCCGCCACGCGCCCCCGGTTCCTCGCTGTCGAGCCTCAGCTCCACCTCGACGACGGCGGGGATCCCCGGCAGCCGCTGTGTGAGCACATTCGCCAGTTTCCGCAGGTCGTGCGCGTGCACGGAGCGCACGCACGTGAGCCGCAGCCCGTCGCCGGAGTGCTGGGTGGCCCAGCCGTCCTGCGGGTTCGCGGTCCACTGCCACTGGCGTCCGAAGCGGCCGCCGGGGAAGTCGTCGTCGGTGGCGGGCGCGGCCGGCGGCTGCGCCGGCAGCTCCGGCTTGCGGTGGACGGCGACGGGTGCGCCGTCGTCGCCGAGCACGGGCCAGCCGTCGGCGCCCCAGCGCATCGGCTGGAGGTGGACGACCCTGCCGTACGCGCCCCGCTGCTGGAAGTGCAGGAACCAGTCCTCGCCGGCCGCCGTGCGCACCCAGCCGCCCTGGTGCGGCCCGTTGACGTCGGTGTCCTTCTGCTCCAGGACGATCCGCTCCTCGTACGGGCCGAAGAAGTCGCGGGAGCGTAAGGCGCCCTGCCAGCCGGTCTCGACTCCGCCGGCGGGGGCGAAGATCCAGTACCAGCCGTCGTGACGGTAGAGCTTGGGCCCCTCCAGGGTGAACCAGCCGGGGAGCCGGTCCGCGTCGACGATCACCTTGCCCTCGTCGAGCAGCCCCGTCCCGTCGGGCCGCATCCGGTGGCCGGTGAGCCGGTTCTTGACGCCGGAGCGGGACTTGGCCCAGGCGTGCACCAGGTACGCCTCGCCGGTCTCCTCGTCCCACAGCGGGCACGGGTCGATAAGTCCCTTGCCCTCCTTGACCAGGTGCGGCCGGGTCCAAGGGCCCCTGATCCCGGGGGCGTTGGCCTGGAAGATGCCCTGGTCGGGGTCGCCCCAGAAGATCCAGAACCGGTCGTCGAAGTGGCGCAGCGAGGGAGCCCACACCCCGCAGTCGTGGCGCGGTGCCTTGAACTCGGCGGCGGGTTCGAGGAGGTGCAGCGCGTGGCCGACGAGCGTCCAGTTGACCAGGTCCCGGGAGTGCAGCAGGGGAAGGCCCGGGGCCCGGCCGAAGCTGGAGGCCGTCATGTAGAAGTCGTCGGCCACGCGCAGGACATCGGGGTCGGACCAGTCGGCGTCGAGGACCGGGTTGCGGTAGGTGCCGTCGCCCCGGTCGGCGGAGAAGGCGGGTGCGCTCACCGAGGTGGTCACGGGCTCACCGCCTTGCGGACGAGGGCCGCCGCCCCGTCCCGGTCGAGGGTGCCGTCGGCGACGACGGTGACGATCCGGCGTACGGCCGTCCCGCCCGGCTCGATGGGGAGGCGGTAGGTGTGGGCGAGGGAGGAGCCGACGCCCGGGTACTCGTCGGCGCGGACGAACCAGGGGTCACGGCGGGTGGTGTCCGTGGCCCCGGCGAAGACGAGCGTCCAGGTGGCGCCGGCCAGAGCGAGCCAGTCGGCGCGGCTGCCGTGGACCTCGGCCTCGCCCTCCGCCTCGGCGGTGAAGACACGGGGTGCCTCGGCCTCCTTGCGGGCCCGCCAGAAGAAGCCGCCGTACGCGGCGCCGGGGCGGCCGTTGGTGGCGGGGCTGCCGATCGACACCGGGGCGTCGGTGATGTTGGTGAGGGAGAAGGTGAAGTCCAACGCCCAGGCGGAGTCGGTCAGTTCGGTGGCCGCGACGGTACGGCGCTCGCGCAGCCATTCCCGGCCGGCGGCCACCCAGCGCAGTTCCTCGACGAAGCCGTCGGGGTCGCGCAGCTGGAAGGCCGTGTGGCGCTGTGAGCCGTGGTTGTCGAGCTCGGTCGGGCCCTGGTCGCGGACGTAGGTGCGTCCGCCCCAGAAGTTGTGCCCCTCGACGTCGGGAACGGCGACACCGACGCCGAGGTGGTGAAGGTGGTCGGCGGGACTCAGCTCGGTGACCGCCGTACCGGACAGGGTGGTGACGGGATGCAGACAGGGGCGCGGGGAGAGCCGTTCCGGCAGCTCGGGCCGGGTGAGGTAGCGGCCCACCGGGCGGCCCGCGACGCGCAGGATCAGGGAGTCGTCGGTGATCGTCATGTGCTCACCTCTTTCGCCGGTGCTTCGGGGAGCGCCCAGGGGGCGCCGAGTTCGGAGTAGAGGGCGAGGTCGTCGGCGGCGGCCGCGACGAGACCGTCGATGCCGTCGACGACCCGGCGGTCCTCGTCGGGCAGCCGGTGCCAGGCGTCGGCCGGGAGTGCGACGGGGTCCGGGGCGGTGCGGATCGCCTCCACGACCTTCATGAACGCGCCGGTCACCTCCGGCGGGACCAGCAGGTCGGTGCCGTCGACGAGATGGTCGACGAGGTTCTCCAGCAGGTCCGTGCGGCCGTACTCGATCTCCTCCGGACCGTGTCCGGCGCGCTGGACGAGCACGCGGTCCTGCTTGTACCAGAAGGTGATCCGTCCGCTGGTGCCGTGCACGACGTTGTACGGGTCGTCCGGGTCCTCGGCGCACAGCGTGGCGGCGACGGTGATCCGGCCGCCGTCGGTGGTGGTGATCCGTACGCAGGAGGTGTCGTCGGACTCGATGTCGTTGGCGCGCAGCAGTTCGGTCTCGATGCCGGCGACGTCCTCGGCACGGCCCGCGTCGGCGAGGGCCAGCCCGGTGGCGACGGCGTGCGCGAGGGGGTTGGTGAGCGCACCGTCGATCACGTCCACGCCGTTCATGCGCCGCTTCCCGGCCCAGGGCGCGCGCCGGTAGTACGCCTCGGCGCGGGCCCAGGCGCCGGCGCCGCCGATGCCGACGACGTCGCCGATCAGGCCCTCCGCGACCATCCTGCGGATCGCGGGCAGGGCGTGCGAGCCCAGCGACTGGAAGCCGACCTGACAGACCGTCCCGGCCGCCGCCACCCCGTCGGCCATCCGGCGGAACTCGGCGTACGACGGGGCCGGCGGCTTCTCCAGCAGGACGTGGACGCCCCGCTCGGCGGCCGTCAGCGCCAGGTCGGTGTGGGTGGGGATGGGTGTGCAGATCACGGCGATCGCCGCGCCCGTGGAGTCGAGGAGCGCACCGAAGTCGGCGGACTGCTCGGGCGTGCCGAGGCCGTCGGGGATCTCGTCCGTGCCCAGCGGGGTCAGTTCGCAGATCCCGGCGAGCCGGACGATCCCCTTGTCCGCGAGCCGCCGGATGTTCTCCAGGTGCCAGCGGCCGTGGCCGCGGGCGCCGGCGAGGACGAGCGGAAGCGGGTTCTCGTACGTCGTGGTGGTCATCGGATCCTCCCTGCGCCCGCGCCGCGTGCCACCTCTCGGTCGGCCTTCCCGGCGCTGTCGATCTTTTGGTGCAGGGTAGGCGTCCAGCCCACGTCGGCCGTGAGATCACGCTCGCTGCCGGAGTTGTAGGCGTTGTGGATGGCCAGGAGATCCACCGGATAGCCGTTGAAGAGGGTGCCGGTCTGGTGCAGGGCGGTGCCGTTCCAGCTCTTGACCAGGTCCGCGACCTCGATGTGGCCGGGTGTGGTGAACGCGTTGTTCTCGGCGTACACGGCGGACTCGGTGGAGACGCCCAGGGAGTACCGGTAGTCGTGGGCGTCGGCCGGGACGACGTACCGGTTGTTGTAGAGGTGCACCTGTCCGAAGCGGACGCGCGGCGCGCGCTGCACGACGTTCTCGAACTGGTTGTGGTGCAGCGTCACCCGCAGCTTGCCCCGGTCGCCGGTGGCCGTGTCGCCGTTGCCGATGAGGATGCCCTTGTCGTGGTCGGCGAAGCGGCTCCAGGAGACGGTGACCAGGTCGGAGGCGTTGGTGATGTCGAGCAGGCCGTCGTGCCGGAGGTAGTTGCGGCCGAAGTACGTCGGCTCGTCCTCGTCCTGGTGCCCCTTGTCGGAGATCGTGACGTGGTCGATCCAGACATGGCTGGAGCCGCGCACCCAGATGTTGTCGTACGCCGTCTTCCAGTCCCCGAGGCCGCCGGTGTTGGGCTGCCAGAGAGGGAAGCAGTCGTAGGCGTCGCGGAGTTCGAGGTCGCGGACGATGACGTTGTCCGCGCCCCTGAGCTGGAGGCTCGCGCCCTTCAGGACGGCGCCCTTGAGGCCGACGATGGTGGTGTTGGAGCCGACGGCCAGCTCGACCCGCTCGGCCTGCCTGGCCGCCGACGCCTGGCGGGCCTCCTCCTGGGGGCCGCTGGGCTTGGCGGAACCCCAGGTGCGCGGGTCGTAGGCGGCCAGGTACTTCCGCAGGTCGTAGCCGTCGGTCGCGTAGTCGGCGCAGTCGAGCCGCTCGCCGCCGTCGGACGTGTTGGCGTCGATGGTCCCGGCGATCCGGATGATCTTCGGGGTGGCGCTGCCGCCGTCGAGCGCCCGGACCAGTTCGCTCCGGGTGCGGACGGTGAGGACATGGGCGTCGTCTGCGGTGGAACCCCCCGTGGTACCACCGTCGGCGGCCGCCCAGCCGTCGTCCGTCGCGAGCGTGTCCCGGCTGATGTCCCGGTCGGCGCCGCGGGACTCCGCCCCGGCCGGGGTGGTGAGCGTGGCGCCCAACACCCCCGCGAGGGCGAGGAGTTGCAGGCTCCTCCTGCGTCCGCTCATCCCTTCACCGCCCCCGCGCTGAAGCCCGTGATCAGCCACTTCTGGATGAAGGCGAAGACGATGACCACCGGGACGGCGGCGATGATGCCGCCGGCGGCCAGCGCGCCCAGGTCGACGCTGTCGGCGCTGAGCAGGGTGTTGAGGCCGACCGGGATGGTCTGCTTGGCCTGGTTGTTGAGGAACATCAGGGCGAAGAGGAAGTGGTTCCAGGAGTGCACGAAGGCGAAGGAGCCGACGGCGATCAGGCCAGGCCGCAGCAGCGGCAGCACGACCACCCGGAACGCGGTGAAGCGGTTGCAGCCGTCCACCCAGGCCGCTTCCTCCAGCGAGTACGGCACGTTCTTGATGAAGTTGCTGATCAGGATGATCGACAGCGGCAGTTGGAAGACCGTCTCGGCGAGGATGACGCTGCCGAGCGAGTTGATCATCCGCAGCTCGGCGAAGATCTGGAACAGCGGCACGAGGAGCAGTGCGCCCGGCACGAACTGGGAGCACAGCAGCGCCAGCATGAACCCGCGCTTGATCTTGAAGTCGAAGCGGGCGAGGGCGTAGCCGCCGGCCAGGGCGACGAGCGTGGTCATCAGCAGGGTGACGACACCGACGAGCACGCTGTTCTGGAAGTAGATGCCGAACGAACGCTCGTTCCACACCTTCTCGAAGTGCTCGAACGTCATCGGCCAGGGCACGAGCGAGGTCGAGCCGGGCTTGCGCAGCGCGAACAGCAGGATCCAGTAGAAGGGGACGAGGGTGAAGACCAGGTAGATCGACAGCGGGAGGTAGATCTGCCAGCGGGGGACCTCGTCCCACGCGCGGTGGACCTTGCCCGGTCGCTGCGGGGGCTCCTCGGCCGTGGGCGCGGGCCGCGTCGGGGCGACCTTCTCGGCGTCCTTGGTGATCACTTGGACTCGCCTCCGAACTTGCTCAGCCGCAGATAGACCATCGAGCAGAAGAGCAGGATCACGAACGCGACCGTGGTCAGGGCGGACGCGTAGCCGAAGTTGTGGGCGTCGACGGAGGTGTTGGCGATGTACAGCGGGAGCGTCGTGGTCACTCCGGCGGGTCCGCCGCCCGTCAACGTGTAGAGCAGGTCGACGTTGTTGAACTCCCACACCGCGCGCAGCAGCGTGGAGAGGATGATCGCGTCCTTCAGGTGCGGCAGCGTGATGTGCACGAACTGCCGGATGCGGCTGGCGCCGTCGACCTCGGCGGCCTCGTACAGGTCCTTCGAGATGGACTGCAGGTCGGCGAGGATGAGGATCGCGAAGAAGGGGACACCGCGCCACAGGTCGGCGACGATCGCCGCCGAGAAGACGGTGGAGGTGTCGGAGAGCCAGCTGGTGCCGTACTCGCCGATGCCCATGTCCGCGAGGTAACGGGTGATGCCCGTCTGGGAGTTGTAGAGCAGCACCCAGATCGCGGAGGTCAGCACGCCCGAGACGGCCCAGGGCGAGAAGACCAGCGCGCGGCCGATGGCGCGGCCGACGAAGGTCTGGTTGACGATGAGCGCGAGGGCCAGACCGAAGAGCAGCTGCAGCGAGACCTCGACGATCACCCACTTGGCGCTGAAGACGAGGGTGTCCCAGAAGAGGGGGTCCTCGGTGAAGGCGTGGACGAAGTTGTCGAAGCCGGCGAAGCCGTTACGCCAGGGCTTCGTGGGGTTGTAGTGCTGCAGGCTGTAGTAGAAGACGCTGATGACCGGGTAGGCGATGAAGCCCAGCATGAGCAGGGCGGCCGGGGCGATCAGCAGGTACGGCAG
The DNA here is from genome assembly GCF_036322545.1 of Streptomyces sp. SP18BB07. Classification (NCBI taxonomy): domain Bacteria; kingdom Bacillati; phylum Actinomycetota; class Actinomycetes; order Kitasatosporales; family Streptomycetaceae; genus Streptomyces; species Streptomyces sp. SP18BB07. Next base: position 347,988 of record NZ_JAQYWT010000363.1, on the reverse strand, counting down.
CCTGCGCGGGGTCGCGGAGGCACGGCGCGCACTGCTCCGCGCACGGCTCCGCCGGGGCGGCGCGGGCGGCTTCGCCACGGCTGCGGCTTGGGCCATGACTGGGGCTCCGTTTCTGGGTCTGTCGTGGTGCGTTGCGGTGCGTCGTGGTGCGTCGTGGTGCGTCGTGGTGCAGGAAGCGCTTTCTCGGTGTGCGTGGTGGGGCGGTGCGCGGTTCGGGGTGCGGCTTGCTGTGGGGTGGCGTCTGCGGGTGCGTGGGTGGCTGGTCGCGCAGTTCCCCGCGCCCCTGAAAAACCAGGGGCTCGGGCCGGTCGGGTCGTTACCCCGCGTAGGGGTCCGGGACCTTGCCCGGTCTGGCCAGGAACTCGAAGTCGCAGCCGGTGTCGGCCTGGGTGATCTGGTCGTTGTAGAGGGCGCCGTAGCCGCGTTCGTAGCGGGTGGGCGGTGGCGTCCACGCGGCGCGGCGGCGCTCCAACTCCTCGTCGTCCACGTTGAGTTGGAGTCTGCGTGCCTCGACGTCGAGGGTGATCGAGTCGCCGGTGCGGACGAGGGCGAGAGGGCCGCCGATGTACGACTCCGGCGCGATGTGCAGCACGCAGGCGCCGTAGCTCGTCCCGCTCATCCGGGCGTCGGAGATCCGCACCATGTCCCGGACGCCCTGCTTCAGCAGGTGGTCGGGGATGGGCAGCATCCCGTACTCGGGCATGCCCGGCCCGCCCTTGGGGCCGGAGTTGCGCAGCACCAGCACGCTGTCGGCGGTGATGCCGAGCGACGGGTCGTTGATGGTCCGCTGCATGGTTCTGTAGTCGTCGAAGACGACCGCGGGGCCGGTGTGCTTCAGCAGGTGCGGCTCGGCGGAGATGTGCTTGATGACCGCGCCGTCCGGACAGAGGTTGCCACGCAGGACGGCGACCCCGCCCTCGGTGGCGACCGGGTTGTCCCGGGTCCGGATCACGTCGTCGTTGTGGACGAGCGCGCCGTCGAGCTGTTCGCGCATCGTGTCGTACGAGACGGTCGGCCGGTCCAGGTGCAACAGATCGGTGATCCGGGACAGGAACCCGGGCAGGCCCCCCGCGAAGTGGAAGTCCTCCATCAGGTACGTCTGGCCGCCGGGCCGGACGTTGGCGAGCACCGGGACCGTACGGGCGACGCGGTCGAAGTCGTCGAGGGTGAGCTTGACGCCCGCGCGGCCGGCCATCGCGATGAGGTGGATGACCGCGTTGGTGGAGCCGCCGAGTCCGAGGACGGTGGTGACGGCGTCCTCGAAGGCGTCGGCGGTGAGGATGTCGCTCAACTTCCGGTCCCTGCGGACCAGTTCGACGATGCGGAGACCGGCGGCGGCCGCCATGCGGTCATGGCCCGAGTCGACGGCCGGGATGCTGGACGCGCCCGGGACGGTGACCCCGAGGGCCTCGGCGGCGGCGGTCAGCGTGGACGCCGTCCCCATGGTCATGCAGTGGCCCGGCGAGCGCGCGAGACCGGACTCCAGCTCGGTCATCTCGCAGTCGCCGATGAGCCCGGCGCGCTTGTCGTCCCAGTACTTCCACATGTCGGTGCCGGAGCCGAGGACCTCGTTGCGCCAGTGCCCCGGCAGCATGGGTCCGGCGGGCACGAACACGGCCGGCAGGTCGACGGAGGCGGCGCCCATGAGCAGCGCGGGCGTCGACTTGTCGCAGCCGCCCATCAGCACGGCCCCGTCGACGGGGTACGAGCGCAGCAGCTCCTCGGTCTCCATCGCGAGCATGTTGCGGTAGAGCATGGGGGTCGGCTTCTGGAAGGTCTCGGAGAGCGTCGAGACCGGGAACTCCAGCGGGAAGCCTCCGGCCTGCCACACCCCTCGCTTGACCGCCTGCGCGCGATCCCGGAGGTGCACATGACAGGGGTTGATGTCCGACCAGGTGTTGAGGATCGCGATGACCGGCTTGCCGAGGTGCTCCTCGGGGAGGTAGCCGAGCTGGCGGGTGCGGGCCCGGTGACTGAAGGAACGCAGGCCGTCGGTGCCGTACCACTGGTGGCTGCGGAGCTCTTCGGGCTTCTTCACACGGAGTTCTTCGGGCTGCGTCGTACGCAGCTCTTCGGGCTTCGTCATGTCGGTCGGCTCGTTCATATCGACCATCCGGCGGCGATGGCGGCGACCTCGGCGCGTTCGTCCTCGGGCAGGTGCCTGCTGGGCGCCCGGACGTCGCGGCGGCAGAGGCCGAGGGAGGAGAGGGCCTCCTTGACCACGGTGACGTTGTTGGCGGAGCCGTTGGCGGCGCGCAGCTCCTCGAAGCGGCGGATCTGCTCCCACACCTTCATGGCGGCCGGGAAGTCCCCCGATCGAAGCGCTTCGATCATGTTCAGCGAGACGGCCGGGGCGACGTTCACCAGGCCCGAGGTGAAGCCGGTGGCGCCGGCCGAGAAGTAGGAGGGGGCGTACGGCTCGGCGAGCCCGGCCACCCAGACGAAGCGCTCCAGGCCGGCGTCGCGGGCGAACGCGGCGAAGCGCGCGGCGTCCGGCACGGCGTACTTGACGCCGATCACGTTCGGGCAGTCGTCGGCGAGTTCGGCGAGACGTTCGCCGGTGAGCTGGGCGTTGCGGATGTAGGGCACGACGCCGAGTTCGGGCACGGCCCGCGCGATCGCCCGGTGGTAGTCGACCCAGCCGTTCTGCGAGACGTACGGGTGCACCGGCTGATGGACCATCACCATCTGCGCGCCGACCTCGCGGGCGTGCTCGGCGGAGGCGATCGCGGTCGGTACGTCATGTCCGACGCCGACCAGGAGCACGGCCCGGTCGCCGACCTCGTCCATGGTCAGCTCGGTGACGAGGCGGCGCTCCTCGGGGGTGAGGGCGTAGAACTCACCGGTGTTGCCGTTCGGGGTGAGGGTGGTGATCCCACCGTCGAGCAGCCGACGCAGCAGGGCCCGGTGGGCGCCCTGGTCGACGGAGCCGTCCTCGGCGAACGGAGTCACCGGGATCGCGACCACGTCGGCCAGAGCCGTCCGTTGGGTCTCGAACGTCACGCTGCTCATGGATGACCTTCCTCTGCGAGGAGCTCTTGGAGGCTGCGGAGGGCCGGCGGTGCCGGCGCGTCGTGCGGCTCCGCCGTGCCTCGTGGACTCGGGGGCTTACGGGGCCTGTCGGCCCGGCGGTTCCTCACGGGCCCCGGGGAAGGCCCGCTCGACGAACGAGGCGATGTGCGCGTGGAGTGCGGTGGCCGCGCCGTCGGCGTCGCCGTCCAGGGCGAGCCGCAGGATCTCCCGGTGCTCGGTGGCCTCCCGCTCCCAGGAGGGGTCGGCGGCCCAGGCAACGGCCGAGACCAGGGCGGCCTGGTCGCGCACCTCGTCCAGCATCCGGCCGAGCAACGGATTGCCGCACGGCACGTACAGCGCGCGGTGGAACTCCCGGTTGGCCAGCGACCGTTCGGCGGTGTCCGTGGCCTCGTCGGCCCTGGTCAGCGCGTCGCTCGCCGCGTCCCACGGGACACCGCGCCGCACCGAGCGCCGCAGCGCCTCCGGCTCCAGGAGCAGCCGCACGTCGTAGACCTCGCGCGCCATGTCCGCGTCCACCATGCGCACCGTGACGCCCTTGTACTGGCTCATCACGACGAGCCCGGTCCCGGCCAGCGTCTTCAGGGCCTCGCGCACGGGCGTCTTGGACACCCCGAACTGCGCGGCCAGCTCGGTCTCGACCAGGGCCTGACCGGGCGTCAACTGCCCGGTCAGGATGCGGTGCTTGATCCCCTCCAGCACGAACTGCGTGCGGGACGGGATCGGCGTGGGCACAGAGGTCATGCGCGCCTCTCGCTCTCGGATCTCACATATCGCGTCTCATATATGACGTACGAAGTACGACGCGTTGAAGGTAGGAGGGGGCCCATGTTTCGTCAATGCTTCTGACAGAAGAAGTAGTGCGCGGGGTCACATGATGCGGGTGTCGCACGATTTGGGTGCCACGCGACGGGTGTCACCCGATGTGGTGTCACACGATGTGGGTGTCCCCCACCCGCGCGCTCTCGGTCGGGCCGCCGAAGACCACCGCCGCCCGCCCGGTCGCTCCCTCCGGGGTGAGCAAGGGCCCCACGTGCGTGATCAGCAGCCGGCCGGCGCCCTTGGCGTACGCCCCGGCCTCCTCCGGCGTGAGGTGCACCCGGGGTTCGCCTTCGCGATGCGTGTCGACGTCCGCCTCGCACAGGAACAGGTCGGCGCTGCCCGCGAGCGAACTCAGCGCGTCGCACGGCCCGCTGTCCCCCGAGTACGCGAACACCCGCCCCTGGCACTCGGCGCGCAGCCCGTACGCCTCCACGTCGTGGACGACGGCGCGGGCGGTGAGGGTGAGGTTCCAGTGCCGGACGGAGTGGCCGTCGTACAGGGGACGGAAGTCGAACACCCCGTTCAGGAAGGTGCTGTCCGACTTCCCGAGGAACCCCGTGATCCGGGCGGCGCAGTCGCCGGGCGCGTAGACCGGAAGCGGGGCCGGCAGGGTGAGACCGCCGTAGGCGAACCCGTACAGCGCGGACACCAGGTCCGCGCAGTGGTCGGCGTGCAGATGGGAGATCCAGATCGCCGTGAGCCGGGTGGGGTCCGTGTGCCGCTGCAACTCGGCGAACGTACCGAAGCCCGCGTCCACCCACACCTCGGCGCCCCCACCCCGCAGCAGATATCCGGAGGCGGGGCGGCCCGGTCCGGGGTGCGGGGAGGCGGTGCCGAGGACGGTGAGACTTAAGGGCATGCTCGGGAGCGTACGGAGGCGGGCGGGGGCGCGTGCCGCGTTTGAGCGTTCTTTCGTGGGTTGCTCACGGTGTTGCTCGCGGGGTGGCCACTATGGCTTCCACTGGGGATCACGTCCGCTCAGTCCGATCGCCCGGTCGAGCAGTGGCTCGTCGTCCGGGACGGGCACGACCGGACCGAAGATCTCGCCGCGCGACGGGTCGTCGACCGACTCCTCGAGGAAGGCGTGCGTCGCGGTGAGGGCCGGCGGATCGGCTTCGTAGGGCTGACCGGTCGCCCGGGCGAGGTCCCAGCCGTGCACGACGAGTTCGTCCGTCGCCACGGCCCCGGCGACGGCCCCCGGCAGCGGCACCCCGCCCGCCCGGGTCTCACCGGTCCACGCGGCCGGGTCCCGCCATACTTCCGCCAGCTCGTCGAGCACCCGGGGCAGCGCCTCGCGCCAGCCGGGCCCGAGGTCGGGCAGCGCCGCCTGCGGGGCGGTGTCCGTCGTGGCCCCCAGCTCCTTGCGGCCCGCGTCCCGGAAGGCGGTGGCGAGCCCGAGCAGATGCCCGAGGAGATGGCGCACCTCGTACTCGGGGCACGGGGTGCGGCCGGAGAGCTGGTCGTCCCGGACGGCCGCGACGAGCCGGGCGACGGTCCGGGTCTGCGGGCCGAGGTCGAGCGGGATCGAACCGTGGTCGGTCATGCGGTACTCCTTCGCCGGGCTTCGTCCTTCGTGTTCGGTAGACCGCCGCCGCCCCGGGAACTCATCGCCCGCGTGCCGCCCACCCTTCCCGGTGACGATTCCTAGGGCATCCGCCCGATCCGCCCACCCGGGCCTTAGAGCCACGCTGACCAGCCATGACACCCAAGACACCCAAGACACCCATGACATCCACGACATGGGCGGTGCGGCGCGTGCTCCGGGACCGCGACGGGGGGCTGTACCTGGCCGGGGTGGTGGTCTCGGGCCTCGGTTCGTCGGCGATGTGGCTGGTCGCGGGCGTCTGGGTCAAGGACCTCACCGGCTCGGACGCGCTGGCGGCACTGTGCGCGTTCGCGCTGTGGGCCCCGCTCCTCGCCGGCCCCGTCCTCGGCACGCTCGCGGACCGGGGCCACCGCCGCGTCCTCCTCATCACCACCGACCTCGCCCTGGCCGCCCTCCTCCTCACCCTCTTCACCGTCGACGCCCCGGGCGACCTGTGGCTCCTCTACGCGGTCCTCCTCGTATACGGCGCGGCGGGTGTCGTCCACGACGCGGCGGAGTCGGCCCTCGTCGCCACCGCCGTCACCCCCGCCCTCCTCGGCGACTTCAACGGTCTGCGCATGACGGCGAACGAGGGCATGAAGCTGCTGGCGCCCCTGGCGGGGGCGGGCCTGTATACGGCGTACGGCGGAGCGACGGTGGCCCTGCTGGACGCGGTGACGTTCGTCGCGGCCGCGGGACTGTACGGGCTGGTGCGGACCCGGGAGCCACGTCCCGCCCCCCTCGACCGCCCCGCCCCGGGCCTTCGCACCCGCACGGCGGAAGGTGCCCGCGCGGCGGAAGGTGCCCGCCACCTCCTCACAGACCGGCGCCTGCGGCCCCTGGTCCTGGCCGGCGGCACGACCATGCTGCTCTCCGGCGTGAACGGCTCCCTGATCTTCGCGGTGGTCGACTCCCTCGGCCGCTCCCCCGCCTACACCGGCCTGCTCCACGTGGCCCAGGGCGCCGGTTCGGTCGTCGTCGGCCTGGCCACGGGCTTCCTCCTGCGCCGCCTGGGCGAACGCCGCTTCGCCGCGTACGGGATCGCCCTGACCGGGGTGGCGGTGGCCCTGCGTGCCGTGCCCGACGACGCGGTGGCCCTCATGTGCGGCGCGGCGATCGGCGCCGGGCTGCCGTGCGTCCTTGTGGCCACGCTCACCGCGGTGCAGCACGCGACCCCGCCCCACCTGCTGGGCCGCGCCACGGCCACCGCCCAGACCCTGCTGTTCGCCCCGACGGCGGTGGGCATGGCGATCGGCGCGGCCCTGGTGGGACCGGTCGACCTCCCGGTGCTGTCGGTGACGGTGGGTGCCGTCTCCCTCCTGCCGGCGGCCGCACTGCTGCGCCGCCCCTGAGCCGTGGGGGACCCTGTACGCATGGGCAAAGTGGGCTGTGACATCACGATCTCGCTCGACGGCTACTCGGCGGGGCACCACCAGACCGAGGAACGCCCCTTCGGCGACGACGGCGGAGACGGTTCGGGCGCCGCGCTGCACGCCTGGATGTTCGACGCTCCCGACGAGAACCGGGCCGAGATCGACCTGCTGGGCACCGCCGGTTCCTTCGTCATGGGGCGCAACATGTTCGGCCCGGTGCGCGGTCCGTGGGACCGCCGGTGGAACGGCTGGTGGGGCGACGATCCGCCGTTCCACGCACCGGTGTTCGTCCTCACCCACCACCCGCGCGAGCCACAGCCGATGTCCGGCGGCACCACGTTCCACTTCGTCACCGAGGGCATCGCCGCCGCCCTGGACCGGGCCCGCGCGGCGGCCGGCGAGGAGGACATCACCGTCCTCGGCGGCGCGACCACCGTCAACCAGTACCTGGCCGCCGGCCTGATCGACGAACTACGCCTGCACGTCACCGCATTCACCCTCGGCTCCGGCACCCGCCTGTTCGAGGACGTCCCGCCCCTCCGGCTGGCGCAGGTGGCCTCCCGTTCGACCACCCTGGTCACCCACCTGACCTACCGCGTGCGGCGCTGAGCCGGGGGCGCCGCGATCCGCCCCGCCCGGCTCACCCCGCCCGCCTCACCCCACCGCCGTCAACGCCTCCCGTACCGCCGTCAGGTCCTGGTCCGAGGCCAGGCCCGCGTGGTACAGCCGGAGTTCCGTCGCGCCCAGTTCCGCCGCGCGGCCCGCGTCCTCGGCCAGGGTGACCGGGCTGCCGCCCATGCCCGAGACGATGCCGAAGTTGGCGGCCAGCACGGTGTTCTCCGCGCCGACCTCGGCGAAGGCCGGCAGCAGTCCCGGGCCGCCCGCGCACGGGACGACCACGCCGTCCGCCACGCCGAGGATGTGCGCGGGGTCGACCCCGGGGTTCGCGCCGCAGTGGTACGTCACCGGGTCCGCGTGCAGCAGGATCTGGAACCCGGCGGGCGCGGCGGCCCGTACCGCCTCGACGGCCGTCTCCTGGAGGGAGCGGGCGATCGCGTCGCGCCACGCGCGCGTGGCCGCCGCCGGCTCCGCGCCGAGCAGCTTCTCCACGGCCGGCCAGCCCTCGTCGACGGCCTCGCCCCGCCACAGCGGTTCCAGCGCACCACGGACGGCCGCCGCGAGCTCCTCGGGGTCCCGGCCCGCTTCGGCGTAACCGGCGCGGCAGGTCCCGCAGAAGCAGAGCGACATCAGGTACTGCCCGGCGTCCCCGAGCCCGACGCCGCCCGTCTTGTCGTGGGCGTGCAGGTGGGAGATCCCGTACCAGCCGAGCGACTCCAGTTCCGTGCCGCGGGCGCCCGGCCGGACCGCCGCCTCCACGGCCAGGTCGACCAGGTACTCCCGGGTCGCCTCCTGCGCGACACACGGGGCCCACGGATACCGGTCGCCGTAGGCGTTGACCACGGAGGTCGACGGGTGCTCGGCGCCGAGCCGGGAGTTGTGGGCGAGGACGACCCAGGTGTGCACCTCGAGGCCTGCGTGCGCGAGGGACGTCGCCGCCTCGCCGAACGCGTCGCCCGGCGCCCACTGCCCCGCCGGGTACGGCCGCAGCGTACGGCCCTCCCAGCGCACCCCCGGCGGATACAGCACGGCCGCGTGCTCGGCGGTGACGATGCGCTGCCGGGGGTGGCGGGGGGTGAGCGCGCGGGTGGAGTGGTACGCGGAGGCGAGCGTCACCTGACTCACGCCCAGCCCCGCGATGCGTTCCGCGGCGGCCGGGTCCCCGTTGACGTCCCACGGGTAGACGAACGTCGACGCCTTCACTGGCCCTCCTGGCACTCTTCCAGCAGCGCGTGTCCGCGCTCGATCAACTGGCCCAACTGCTTGACGTGTTCCTCGGCCGGCTCGTGCAGCGGCGGCCGTACCCCGCCCACGTCCAGTCCCCGTAGCCGTACCCCGGCCTTGACCAGTGACACGGCATAGCCCCGGCCCTTGGCGCGGAGTTCGACGAAGGGCCGGTAGAACCCGTCGAGCAGCTGTTCCACGATCGCACGGTCACCGGCTTCGAGCGCCCGGTGGAAGGCGAGGGCGATCTCCGGGACGAAGCAGAAGACGGCCGACGAGTACAGCGGGACCCCGACGCCCCGGTACGCGGGCTGGGTCAGCTCGGCGGTCGGCAGGCCGTTGAAGTAGAGGAAGTCGCCGGCGGCCGGGGCCTCGGCGCGTACCGCGCTCACGATCCGCGTCATCAGGTCGAGGTCGCCGACGCCGTCCTTGAGGCCGACGATCCCTTCCGTGCGGGCCAGTTCGACGACGGTCTCCGGGGTGAAGACCGCGTTGTCGCGCTGGTAGACGACGACCGGCAGGGAGGTCGCGGCGGCCAGTTCCCGATAGTGGCGCAGCAGCCCTTCCTGGGCCGCCACGACGAGGTACGGCGGCAGGGCGAGCAGGCCGTCGGCGCCCGCCTCCTCCGCGAGGCGCGCATAGCGCACGGCGAGGGCGGTGCCGTAGCCCGCGCCGGCCACCACGGGCACCCGGCCGGCCGTCTCCGCGACGGCGGCCCGGACGCAACTCTGGAACTCCTCGGGCGTGAGCGCGTGGAACTCGCCGGTGCCGCAGGCGACGAAGACGGCGGCCGCCCCGGCGTCGACGCCCTGGCGGACGTGCGCGCGACAGACGTCGAGGTCGACACCGCCGTCCGGGCCGTACGCCGTGACGGGGAAGAACAGCGGTCCGGTGGGGATCCTGAGCCGGGCGGCGAGAGGGGCTGACGTCACGGGCTCTCCCAAGTCCATGTCGCTGATCAGTGTTTACATTTCTGAACAGCAGCACGCTAAGGCGCATCCTTGCGGCCGGTCAAGCCGGGTAACCCGCACCGCACCAGCGATTTCGCGCCGTGGCGTCACACTTGACGCACGGGGCCCCCGCTCCCTAGCGTGTCCATGAATGTGAATAACGGACGCCCATGTGCACGGTTGGCGATGCAAGGAGACCCGAGGATGCCCGCTCCCCGCACCGTTCTGCTCACCGGCGCCGCCGGTGGACTCGGCACCCTGATGCGGGAGCTCCTCCCGGCGTACGGCTACGAGCTGCGCCTCCTCGATGTGCGCCCCATGGAGGGCGAACCGGACGCGATCGCCGCCGATCTCGTCGACAAGGAGGCCCTGCGCGAGGCCGTGCGGGGCGTCGACGCGATCATCCACCTCGCGGGCATCTCCCTGGAAGCCCCCTTCGAGAAGATCCTCAAGGCGAACATCGAGGGGACGTACAACCTGTACGAGGCCGCCCGCGAGGAGGGCGTGCCCCGGATCGTCTTCGCCTCCTCCAACCACGCGGTCGGCTTCACCCCGAGGCCCCGGGGCGACGACCCCCTCATCCCCGTCGACGTCCCCCACCGCCCCGACACCTTCTACGGCCTGTCCAAGTCCTTCGGCGAGGACCTGGCCCAGTTCTACTGGGACAAGCACGGCCTGGAGACGGTCTCGGTCCGCATCGGCTCCTGCTTCCCCGAGCCGACCAGCGTGCGCATGCTCTCGCTCTGGATGAGCCCGGCCGACGGCGCCCGCCTCTTCCACGCGGCCCTGACCGCCGAGCACGTCGGCCACACCGTCGTCTACGGCTCCTCCGCCAACACCCGCCTGTGGTGGGACCTCTCCACGGCCCGCGCCCTCGGCTACGAGCCGCAGGACGACTCCGAGCCGTACGCCGAGAAGCTCCTCGCCGAACAGGGCGAGCTGGACCCCGGGAACGAGGCCCACGCCAACCTGGGCGGTCACTTCGTGAGCGACCCGCCGATCTGGCCGTACTGACCGCGCCGGAGCGGACCCAAGGGTTCGTGCGCCGTACGGGAAACGAGGGCCGTGCGGCGCACGGAAGGAGCGGGCGGGCACCGAACGGGCCCGCCCGCTCCCGTATGCGGGCACGCCCGTTGCCCGATCCCCCCTCCGCCCCAGGTCCGCGACGGGCCCCGGCCGCCTGAAACGGTCAGGGACGGGCAGCATCGGACGCGCAACAGGCCTGGTCGGCGCCGCGCACCCGCTGTAGAACTTCCCCCAGGGCCCGCAGCGGGCCCGAACGGGCAGCAGCAGGGGAGGCGAGGGAGAGCGGGTGTCGGCCATGAGCGCGGAGGAGAGGCAGCGCGAGATCGTCAGGGCCGCCCGCCGCACGGGCGCGGTCGACGTCGCCGACCTCGCCGTAGCCCTGGGCGTCGCCAAGGAGACCGTACGGCGTGATCTGCGCGCCCTGGAGGACCACGGGCTGGTCCGCAGGACGCACGGCGGCGCGTATCCCGTCGAGAGCGCCGGCTTCGAGACGACGCTCGCCTTCCGCGCCACCAGCCACGTGCCCGAGAAACGCCGGATCGCCGCCGCGGCGGCGGAACTGCTCGGCGACGCGGAGACGGTCTTCGTCGACGAGGGCTTCACCCCGCAGCTCATCGCCGAGGCGCTCCCCCGGGACCGGCCGCTGACCGTGGTCACCGCCTCGCTCGCCACGGCGGGCGCCCTCGCCGAGGCCGGCAACACCACCGTGCTGCTGCTCGGCGGCCGGGTACGCCCCGGCACCCTCGCCACCGTCGACCACTGGACGACGAGGATGCTGGCCGGTTTCGTCATCGACCTGGCGTACATCGGCGCCAACGGCATCACCCGCGAACACGGCCTCACCACCCCCGACCCGGCCGTCAGCGAGGTCAAGGCCCAGGCGATCCGCGCCTCCCGGCGCACGGTCTTCGCGGGCGTCCACACCAAGTTCGGCGCGGTCAGCTTCTGCCGGTTCGCCGAGGTCGGCGACCTGGACGCGATCGTCACCAGCACGCTGCTGCCGACATCGGAGGCCCACCGGTACTCGCTGCTGGGACCCCAGGTCGTCCGCGTCTGACACCACCGCCCCCCTCCCCTCCCTACCTCACTCCACCCCACCCCACTCCATCTTCCCCTTGCCTCGAAGAGACCCTTTTCTCCCCATACCTCCAGGAGCGATCCATGCGAATCCCGAGCCGACGGAGGCCGCGCGCACTCGCCGCGGTCGCCGCAGGGACGCTGCTCGCCCCGCTTCTCTCCGGCTGCTGGACCGGGGCGGGCGGGGCGGGGTCCGGCGGCGACGCCATCAACGTGCTGATGGTCAACAACCCCCAGATGCAGGAGCTGCAGAAGCTCACCGCCGCGCACTTCACCAAGGAGACCGGCATCGAGGTGAACTTCACCGTGCTGCCGGAGAACGACGTCCGCGACAAGATCAGCCAGGACTTCGCCAACCAGGCGGGCCAGTACGACGTGGCCACGCTCAGCAACTACGAGATCCCCATCTACGCCCGCAACGGCTGGCTGGAGGAGCTGGACCCCTACGTCGCGAAGGACCCGGCCTTCGACCAGCAGGACATCCTGAAGCCGATGCGCCAGTCCCTGACCGGCGACGACGGCAAGCTCTACGGAGAGCCGTTCTACGGCGAGTCGTCCTTCCTGATGTACCGCAAGGACGTCTTCGCCGAGCAGGGCCTCACCATGCCCGACCGCCCCACCTGGCGACAGGTCGCCGACCTCGCCGCGAAGGCCGACGGGGCCGAGGACGGCATGAAGGGCATCTGTCTGCGCGGACTGCCCGGCTGGGGCGAGGTCATGGCACCCCTCACCACCGTCGTGAACACCTTCGGCGGCACCTGGTTCGACAAGGACTGGAAGGCACGGCTCAACTCCCCCGAGTTCGAACAGGCCACCAGGTTCTACGTCGACCTCGTGCGCGAGCACGGCGAGTCCGGCGCCGCCCAGGCCGGCTTCGCCGAGTGCCTCAACAACATGACCCAGGGCAAGGTCGCCATGTGGTACGACGCCACGTCCGCCGCCGGTTCCCTGGAGGCGGCCGACTCCCCGGTGAAGGGCAAGGTCGGCTACGTACCGGCGCCCGTCGAGAGGACCGAGTCCTCCGGCTGGCTCTACACCTGGGCCTGGGGGATCCAGGCGGCCTCCCGGAACCCGGACAAGGCCTGGAAATTCGTCTCCTGGGCGTCGAGCAAGGAGTACGAGGAACTGGTCGGCGACGAGATCGGCTGGTCGAACGTCCCCGCCGGCAAGCGGGAGTCCACGTACGCGAACCCCGACTACCGCGAGGAGGCCGCCGCCTTCCAGGAGATGACCCGCGAGGCCATCGAGGGCGCCCGGCCCACCGACCCCGGGGTGCAGCCGCGGCCCGCGCCCGGCATCCAGTTCGTCGGCATCCCCGAGTTCACCGACCTCGGCACCAAGGTCTCCCTGGAGATCAGCGCGGCCATCGCCGGACGCCAGTCCGTCGCGTCGGCCCTGAGGAAGTCGCAGGAGCTCGCCGAGCAGATCTCCGAGGAGTACGAGGGACGATGACCGCGACCACGACAGCGCCGGCGGCGGTGACCCCCGTACGCACCGAGAGCCGGCCGAACGCCCGGCTGCGGGCCTGGGCCACCCGCGCGCCGCTGCTGCCCGCCCTGATCTTCATGATCGCCGTGACCCAACTCCCGTTCGTGGCCACGCTGGTGATCTCCTTCTTCGACTGGAACTCCCTCTACCCGGACGCCCGCGGCTTCGCCGGCCTCGCCAACTACGCCGAGGTCCTCACCGACCCCGACCTGCGCCGCTCGGTGTGGACGACGATCCTGCTGACGGTTGCCGTGGTCCTCGCCAGCCTGGTCCTCGGCCTGGGGCTCGCCCTGCTCCTCGACCGAAAATTCCGGGGCCGGGGCATCGTCCGCACCCTCCTCATCGCCCCCTTCCTGGTGGTTCCGGTGGCGGCGGCCCTGCTCTGGAAGCACGTCCTCTACAACCCCGAATACGGCCTGTTCAACGGCCTGTTGCACTACGTCGGCGGCCCCCAGCCGGACTGGATCTCGGACACACCTCTGCTCGCGGTCGAGGCCTCCCTGGTGTGGCAGTGGACGCCGTTCATGATGCTGATCCTGCTGGCGGGACTGCAGTCCAGGGACCACCAGCAGATCGAGGCGGCCCGGGTCGACGGGGCCGGCGACTGGCAGATCTTCCGCCATCTGACGCTCCCCCACCTGCGCCGCTACCTGGAACTGGGCGCGCTGCTGGGCTCGATCTACATCGTCCAGAACTTCGACGCGGTCTTCACGATCACCTCGGGCGGCCTGGGCACCGCGAACCTGCCGTACACCGTCTACCAGACCTTCTACCAGGCCCACGAGAACGGCCTCGCCTCGGCCGCGGGTGTCCTGGTCGTCATCGGCTCCATCATCATCGCGACGTTCGCCCTGCGCGTGGTGTCGTCGCTGTTCCGCGAGGAGGTGGGCCGCTCATGAGGCCGACTGCCATGAAACACAAGGGAATCGGCCTGGGCGTGGCGGCCTGGCTGCTCGGTCTCCTCTTCTTCCTCCCCATCGCCTGGATGGTCCTGACCTCGCTGCACTCGGAGCCGGACGCGGCGACCAACCCCCCGTCCTGGGCGGCTTCCCTGACCCTCGACGGCTACCGCGAGTTCTTCGGCATGGGCGGCGGGGCCAGCCCCTGGCCCGCCCTGATCAACTCGACGGTGGCGTCCCTGGCGTCGACGCTCCTGGTCCTCCTTCTCGCCTTCCCGGCGGCGTACGCGCTGTCGATCCGGCCGGTGAAGAAGTGGACGGACGTCCTGTTCTTCTTCCTCTCCACGAAGATGCTGCCGGTGGTGGCGGGCCTGCTCCCCCTCTACCTCTTCGCCAAGAACACGGGCCTGTTGGACAACATCTGGCTGCTGGTCGTCCTCTACACCTCCATGAACCTGCCGATCGCCGTCTGGATGATGCAGTCCTTCCTGGCGGAGGTCCCGGTCGCGGTGATCGAGGCCGCGCAGCTGGACGGCGCACGGCTGCCGACCGTCCTGGCCCGCGTAGTGGCGCCCATCGCGGCCCCGGGGATCGCCGCGACCGCCCTGATCTGCTTCATCTTCAGCTGGAACGAACTGTTGTTCGCCCGCGTACTGACGGGCGTCGTCGCGGAGACCGCCCCCGTCTTCCTGACCGGCTTCATCACCAGCCAGGGCCTGTTCCTGGCCAAGGTGTGCGCCGCGTCGCTCGTCATCTCCCTGCCGGTGCTCGCCGCGGGGTTCGCCGCCCAGGACAAGCTGGTCCAGGGCCTCTCCTTGGGAGCCGTCAAATGAAGGCCGCCGTCATCGAGTCCGTGGGCAAGGCCGTCGTCGCCGAGGTCCCGGACCCGACACCGGGCCCCCGCGAGGTCGTCGTCGAGGTCGCCGCGTGCGGCCTGTGCGGCACCGATCTGCACATCCTGCAGGGCGAGTTCGCCCCGAAGCTGCCGATCGTGCCCGGCCACGAGTTCGCGGGCGAGGTGGTCGGCGTCGGCGGCCGCGTCACCGAACTGTCCCTCGGCGACCGGGTGGCCGTCGACCCGTCCCTGTACTGCCACGAGTGCCGCTACTGCCGTACCGGCCACAACAACCTCTGCGAACGCTGGGCCGCGATCGGGGTCACCACGGCGGGGGGCGCGGCACAGTACGCGGTGGCGCCGGTGGCGAACTGCGTGCGGCTCCCGGAGCACGTCCGTACGCAGGACGCGGCGCTGGTGGAACCGCTGTCCTGCGCCGTACGCGGCTACGACGTCCTGCGCGCCCGCCTGGGCGCCCATGTCCTGATCTACGGCTCCGGCACGATGGGTCTGATGATGCTGGAGCTCGCGAAGCGGACGGGCGCGGCGAGCGTGGACGTGGTCGACGTGAACCCCGCCCGGCTGGAGACCGCGCGGCAGCTGGGTGTCTCGGGGGCGGCGGCGGGGCCCGACGAACTGGACCGGCCCCAGGGCTGGGACGTGGTGATCGACGCGACGGGCAACGCCGCCGCCATCCAGGACGGCCTGGACCGCGTGGCCAAGGCGGGCACCTTCCTCCAGTTCGGAGTGGCCGACTACGCGACCCGGGTCACCATCGACCCCTACCGCATCTACAACCAGGAGATCACCATCACGGGCTCCATGGCCGTCCTGCACAGCTTCGAACGCGCGGCGGAACTGTTCGCGACCGGCGTCCTCGACCCGAACGTCTTCATCAGCGACCGTCTCCCTCTGGACCAGTACCCGCAGGCCCTGGACCAGTTCGCCTCGGGCATCGGCCGCAAGATCGTGGTGATCCCCTGACGGCACCCCGCCCGGCGCGGGTCCGGCGGTGTCGCCCGCTCACTTCTCCACGAAGACGATGTCCTTGCACGGGCGGGTCATCTTCACCGTGTTGTCGGTGGTGACCTCGACGATGTGGTGCAGGCCCCGGTGGAGCCTGCCGGAGTCCGGGAGGCGGTACTCGTCCTGGGCTCCGGCCAGGAAGGCGCGGAAGCAGGCCAGGGAGGGTGCCGGGCCCGCGAAATCCAGGTAGTCCTTCAGGCGGCGGAACAGCTTCGGCAGGATCACCACGCCGGTCTTGTCGTCCGTCAGGGAGGCCATTCCCAGGACCTTCACGCCGTCGAGAGTCCTGTCGACCTTCCACACACCGACCTCGGACGCTATCGCCTTCTCCGCGGCTTCGGCGAGCAGTTCGCGCAGGTGGAAGGGCAGGCCCGAATAGAAGGTCGGGTAGGCAAGACCGAGCAGGAGCAGGCGGTGGTTGGCGGTGCGCTTCAGCAGGTCCTCGTCGACGCCCGTCCAATAGCCGCTGTGGACGGGCGGGGTGCCCTTGCCGACGAAGCCCACGCAGCGGCCGTAGGTGTCGGCGCCCCGGGTGAGGATCCAGCCGGGCACGCTGTCCGGCACGGTGGCGACGGTCTCGTCGTCGTCCCGGAGAACGGTCTTGAAGTCGAGGAACTTCAGCAGTTGGTCGGCGGCCGCGTGGGCGAGACCCCTTGGCTGGTGCTCCACGTGCGGCTCCTCGCCGTAGTGGGTCTCCAGGGCGTCGATCCCTTCGAGCCGGATACTCGCGCGCCCGTCGGCCTTGGGCACGATCGGTGTGTCCCCAGGGACCAGTTTCCAGTCATCCACGTCGTCCGGGATGAAGGGGAGCGTGTCCCCGTCCGGCTTGGCACCCCCCTCGACCTTGAACCTTCCTCTGATCAGCAGCATGGCCATGGCGGCACCTTTCCTCACGGACGTCACTGTGGGTATGCATCCCACGGACAGCGCACACGCGGATGCATGTCCCAAACTAGGACAAAAGACTCCAACCGGCCCTTCCGGGAGAACTGATCATGGAGAGGGGGCCCGGCCGTGGATCCGTCCCGCCCTCCGCGGAGCCCTCGCCGCACCACCCCCACCCACACGGCCCCAACCCGGACGGTAAGGGAACGGTAAAGCGGCTTGAATCGTTCACCCGGCATGACCGCTATGACCCCCGGCTCGAACATCCCGCTGCCCGTCACCCGCGTCGCGGTGGACGTCGCCGCGCCCGTGCGGCTCGACGTCTCGGGCCTGCTGCTCACCGCCGACGGCAAGGTCCGCTCGGACGACGACTTCATCTTCTACAACCAGCCGAGCGGCCCGGGCGTGACGTACCGCTCCGGCGGCGGCACGACCCCCGACTCGATCACGGTGGACACCACGGCCGTCCCCCCGGGCATCGAGAAGATCGTCGTCACGGCCAGCCCCGACGCGGCCGGCCAGACCTTCCAGGGCGTCGAACCGACGGCCACGATCCGCGACGCGGCGAACGGCTCGGTGATCGCCACGTTCACCCCGCCGCAGCTGGGCACGGAGACGGCCCTGGTGATCGTGGAGGTCTATCTGCGCAACGGCGCCTGGAAGGCCCGCGCGGTGGGCCAGGGGTACGCGAACGGCCTCGCGGGCATCGCGACGGACTTCGGCGTCACCGTGGAGGAGCCCGCCCCGGCCCCGGCGCAGCCCGTCGCCCCGCCCGTCGCCCCGCCCGCCCCCGCGCCGCAGCCCCCGGCCATGGACCCCCGCGTCGCCGCGCCCCCGGCGCCCCCCGCCCCTCCGGCCCCGCCCGCACCCGGCGCCGGGAAGATCAACCTGGACAAGGGCCGCGTCAGCCTCCAGAAGAACCAGACGGTCTCCCTGGTCAAGGGCGGCCGCCCGCTGCTCTCCCAGGTCAAGATGGGCCTCGGCTGGGAGCCGGCGTACCGGGGCAAGGACATCGACCTGGACGCGTCGGTCATCGCGTACGGCCCCCAGCGCAACCACATCGACAGCTGCTACTTCGGCAAGCTGTCCATCGTCAACGGCGCGATCAAGCACTCCGGCGACAACCTCACGGGTGAGGGCGGCGGCGACGACGAGGTGATCGTGGTCGACCTCGGCCGGCTCCCCCAGGACGTCACCGGACTGGTCTTCACCGTGAACTCCTTCTCCGGCCAGAAGTTCACCGAGGTCGCCAAGGCCTACTGCCGTCTGCTCGACGCCGCGACCGGCGAGGAACTGGTCCGCTTCGACCTCACCAACGCCGAGGCCCAGACCGGCGTGATGATGGCCAAGCTGATCAAGCAGTTCTCCGGCGAGTGGGAGATGACCGCGATGGGCGACTTCGTGAAGTCCCGCACAGTCAGGGGGATGGTGAAGCCGGCGGCCCAGGCCCTCTGAGACAGATCGCCGGGCGCCCCGCCCAGTAGGGCGCCCGGCTCAAGAACGCGTCCCGCTCAGGAAGGCGCCCGGCGTCACTGGATCACGCCGCTGTACGCGTTCAGCGCCGGCTGTCCGCCGAGGTGTGCGTAGAGCACGGTGGAGTCCGGGGCGATCTCGCCGCGTTCGATCAGGTCGACCATGCCGGCCATGGACTTGCCCTCGTAGACGGGGTCGGTGACCATGCCCTCCGTGCGCGCCGCGAGCTGCATGGCGACCAGGGTGGCGTCGTCCGGGACCCCGTAGATCCCGGCGTGGTAGCGCTCGTCCAGCTCGACGTCCGCGACGGTCAACTCCCGCTTGAGACCTATGAGTTGCCCGGTGTTGTGGGCGATGCGCGCGACCTGTTCACGGGTGGTTGCCGGCTTGGCCGAGGCGTCGATGCCGATCACCCGGCGCGCCCGTCCGCCCGCCTCCTCCAGCGCGGCGAAACCGGCGACCATGCCGGCCTGCGTCGAGCCGGTCACCGAGCACACGATCACCGTGTCGAAGAAGACGCCCAACTCCCGCTCCTGCTCGGCGACTTCGTACGCCCAGCCGGCGAAGCCGAGGCCGCCGAGCGGGTGGTCGGAGGCGCCGGCCGGGATGGCGTAGGGCTTGCCGCCGCTCTCCTCGACCTCCCTGAGCGCCAGCTCCCAGCTCTCCTTGAAGCCGATGCCGAAGCCGGCCCGGACGAGCCGTACGTCGGCGCCGGCCAGTCGGCTGATCAGGATGTTGCCGACCTTGTCGTAGACGGCGTCCGGCCAGTCGACCCAACTCTCCTGCACGAGCACGCACTTGAGCCCGGCGCGAGCGGCGACGGCGGCGACCTGGCGGGTGTGGTTGGACTGCACACCGCCGATGGAGACGAGGGTGTCGCAGCCCTGCGCGAGCGCGTCGGCGACCAGGTACTCCAGCTTGCGGGTCTTGTTGCCGCCGTATGCGATACCGGAGTTGCAGTCCTCCCGCTTGGCCCAGACCGAGGCCCCGCCCAGGTGGGCCGTCAGGCGCTCCAGGGGGTGCACCGGCGAGGGCCCGAACAGGAGCGGATAGCGCGCGAAGGAAGAAAGGGACACGGGTCCTCCTGGAGTGGAGTGGGTCAGTGGTCGGCTTCGAGGGCGGGCCCGTCGACGGCCTCGCCCGCGGATCCCTCGACGGCCTCGTCGACGAGTGCCGCGAGGCCCCGCCAGATCTCCGCCGTCACGCGGACCGCCTCGTCCGTGTCGCCGGCCGCGCAGGCCTCGATGAGCTGGTCGTGCAGGCCGGCCGAGCGGCAGTTGCCGCCCTCGCCGAAGCGCCGGCGCTCCAGGCGGCGGATGAGCGGGGTGTAGCGGGCGATGGTGGCGGCGGCCGCGCGGTTGCCGCTGACGCGGACGAGGACGTCGTGGAGTTCGTCGTCGGCGACGAGGGCGGCGTCCACGTCGCCGGTGCGGACGGCCGCCGCGAACCGCTCGTTGGCCGAGCGCATCGTCTCGACGTCCGCCGCGAACAGCCGGGGCACGGCGATCCGGGTGGCCAGCTCGTGCATGGCCCCGACCACGGCCGCCGCGTCCCGCACATCGGCGGCCACGACGGCCGTGACCCGTGTGTAGCTCTGCGGCTTGGTCTCCAGCAGCCCCTCGTCGACCAGCCGGGAGAACGCCTCCCGCACCGGCGCCCGGGACAGCCCCAGCAACTCCGCGAGCTCGGCGTCGCGCACCACCGCACCGGGCTCGATCTCCCCGGCCACGATGGCGTCCCGGATGGCTTGGTAGGCACGGTCCCTGAGAAGGGTGCGCCCGACCGGTCGTATGGCCTCCATGACTGAAATGTTAGATGTCAGTGTGAAGTTCAGACAAGGGGGGCAGAAGCGTTGCGCCTCCCGGCCATGGAACAGCTCCAGAACCAGGCCGCGCGGATGCAGTTCGTGTGGCGGCGAGCGATACACCCATGTTTGGTGCGCAGAGCCTGGCAGGCTCGTCTTGATCTCAGACATGAGGACCTCCGCCAAAGACGCCCAGGTAGGTCTCCATGCTTGAGCTTCACGTCACGGCATCAGAGAATGCCGCTTGCTTCATCCTCCTGCTGACAGCGGCTGCAGGAGGCATCCCGTTGGAGCTGCACGAAGAATGTCGCTCTCTGGCTGGTACGCGGCCGTTCCGCGTACCAGCCGTTACCTGGCGCCTAGCACAAGGCCGTTGACCACGAACAAGCCAGAGGGAGATGCCAGTACACCATGAACGCTTTTGACACCAATCGACTCAATGGTCTTCACTCTGTCCAAGGCCACAGCTTCGTCGTAGCCATGCATATCGCTGCACGCCGGAGCTACGTGGCCGACCAGCTGGGCCAGTCGCTGCAACTTGCGAGCTTTGTATCCGATACGAAGCTCCAAAAGACCGGCAAGACGGACCAGCGCTGTCGCTCGCGAGACTTCGACGATGCAGATCGGGCGACGACTCTCAATCCGAAGGCCATTGATGGAATGATTCCCGCTGCGCCGCCGTTCGACGACAGTGAACCGACTGGCAACGCCGAGGCGCAACAAGGCATCGGAAACCTGAGTCGCCAACTCTGGCGATACTGTGGCGTACTCGACGGAGCCATGCGCCGTACCTCGCGGATTGATCCTCTCCCGCACACAGCCATCGGTGTCGATGAGCCCCGAGAGACATCCGAGCCAGAAATCACGGCTAAACGCATAAGAGGGCAAAGACTTCCGGTCGCACCGCTGACCCCACACACCGTAGCGACGAAGGCATTCAGTAATGGGGTTCCGATACCCTGACCTGAACGGGAATCGCATGCGCACGATCGAACCATTCGGGGTTTCACGCACACCGCATCCATGCTCAGAGGCAAAGTCCCGCATGAACGCTGCGACTCCGTCACACGGGTCACCGTGGAACTCAGGAGTACACGAAGTCATTCCACCATCGCCGAGCATCGCTCCAACGAAGTACCCTTCGCGAGCATCTCCCTCGTTTCCGAAGTAAGCAGCAGCCAATGGAAGCGGTACCCGGTCTCCAGTAGCCAGAGCGTCAGTCCGCTTCCATTCCCATGCCTGACGCCCCTTTCGTCGCTGTGTCACCCACGGCTGATCACCGCTCACTTCGATGATGCGTCCAGATACGAATCTGATGCTGTATGCCTCGCGCAGAACGCTACCGGACCAAGTACTCGGCACGACACTGGTAAGTTCGCCGACCGAATGGTCACGTGACCCTTGATTGGCTCCGTACCGAACTGGTCTGGTGTCCCACTCCTTGTTGTACGACAACACAGGAAGACGTTTCGCGACCACTTCCTCGATCGGTCTTGCCGAGCCATCCGGAAGCCACACGCGAGAACCTTCGGAGATGCCGCCCCGAAGTTCCTTGTCCATGATCCTCTCCGTCTCGAACGGCCATCAGTACGATGCCCAAACGCTATGTCGAGACGGAGAGGTGCTCAGGGTCTTCGATCAGAGCCACTCGATCGGGGGACCCGACGCCACTACCGCTTCTGCCGCTTCCAGGGACCGGTGATCGCGAGCAGGATTCCCGGGGTCTGGATGTTTGCGTAGAGGGTCTTTCCGTCGGGCGAGAAGGTGACGCCGGCGAACTCGCTGTACTCCGGCTCCTCCTCGGTGCCGATGTTCAGGTCGTTGCGCGCGATCGGGTACGTACGGCCGCTGTCGGTGGCGCCGAACAGGTGCGAGACGCCCTCACCGTCCTCGGCGAGGACGATGCCGCCGTACGGGGAGACGGTGATGTTGTCGGGGCCGTCGAGGGCGCCGTCGACGGACGGGTCCGGGTTGACGCCGAGGAGGACCTTCAGGGTGAGGGTGCGGCGCTTGGGGTCGTAGAACCAGACCTGGCCGTCGTGCGCGGCACCGGGGCTCTCGGCCCGGGCGTACGAGGAGACGATGTACGCGCCGCCGTCGCCCCACCACATGCCCTCCAGCTTGCGGGCGCGGGTGATCTCGGTGTCGGTGAACTGCTTGCGCACGGCGACGGTTTTGGCATCGCGGTCGGGGACGTCGATCCAGTCGACGCCGTACACCGTGCCGATCCGCGTGGCGCGGGACAGGTCGTCGACGAACCGGCCGCCGGAGTCGTAGCAGCGGGGGGCCTGGAGGACGCCCGCGTCGTCGGCGAGGGTACGGAACTTCCCGGGGCCGTAGGTGAATCCCTTGGGCGGGGTCCAGCGGAAGAAGAGGCCGTTGGGGGCCGCCGCGTCCTCGGTGAGGTAGGCGTGGCCGCGCTTGGGGTCGATGACGACGGCCTCGTGGTCGTAGCGGCCGAAGAACTTCAGCGGCTTCGGGGCGCGGTTGGCGCGGCGGTCGCAGGGGTCGACCTCGAAGACGTAGCCGTGGTCCTTGGTCATGCCGTTGACGCCGGCCCGGTCGGAGTTCTCCTCGCAGGTGAGCCAGGTGTTCCAGGGGGTGCTGCCGCCCGCGCAGTTGGTGGAGGTGCCCGCGATGCCGACCCACTCGGCGACGCGTCCGTCCGGCCGGACCTCGACCACGGTGCAGCCGCCGGCGGCCGCCGGGTCGTAGACGAGGCCCTCGGTGAGCGGCACCGGGAACTCCCAGTTGGCCCGGGGGCCCTTCAGCTCGTGGTTGTTGACGAGGAGGGTGGTGCCGCGGGGGCCGGGGAAGGCGGCGGTGCCGTCGTGCTTGCCCGGGGTGTACTCGCCCGACTCCAGCTTGGTCTTCCCGCTGTGGGTGAGGATCCGGTAGGTGAAGCCCGCGGGCAGGGCGAGGATGCCGTCGGGGTCCGGCACGAGGGGGCCGTAGCCGACGCCGCGGTGGCGGTCCGCGCCGCGCTCGGTGCCGTCCGCTGTGGCGTCGCGGTCCGCTCCGGTGTCCTGGTCCGTCGACGCGAGGGCGTTCGGCGCGGTGGCGAGGGCGCCCACACTGCCGGCCAGGGCGACACCGGTTCCGGTGGCCGCGGATCGTCTGGCGAAGTCCCTACGGGTGAGCGACATGCTGTCTCCTGCGTGGCGTGGGCTGACCGTGGGGGGCGGACCCTGACTGTCGCGCCACACGCTCGCGCTCCCGCCTGAACACCGACTGAACACCCCATGACTCGGGGGTGCCTGTGTGGGGACGGGTGCGCCCGGTGACTCGGGGGTGCGTGTGGGTTGGCGGCCGCGGGTCCGGTGGGGCTTCTCGCGCCGTTCCCCGCGCCCCCGAAAAGCATGGGGCTACGCCCCATGCTTTTCGGGCCCGCAGGGCCGTGGTCTTTCAGGCCCGCAGGGGGCCTGTTCTTTTAGGGGCGCGGGGAACGGCGCGAGAAGCCCCACGCACCCGAACCCGCCCACGCACCCGCACCCGCACCCCACCCCATCAAGCCCCCGGCCCCATCTGCGACCGTGCCTTGAACGCCGCCTTGCGTGCCTCCTTCGCCACCTTCTTGTCGGGGTGGATCCTCCCCATCGCCTCCAGCACATCCGGTGTGGCAGGGTGATCCACCCGCCACGCCGCCGCGAAGAACGACCCGTGCTGCGCCGCCAACCCCTCGACCAGCGCCCGCAACTCCGCCGAGTTCCCCTCCGCGGCCAGCTGCGCGGCAACCGTGTCGATGGTGAGCCAGAAGACCATCGCCTCCGACGGCGCGGGCACATCCCCGGCACCCCGCTCGGTCAGCCACACCCGGGCCAGCCCACCCAGCTCGGGGTCGTCCAGGACGTCCCGGAGGGCCGGCTCCGCCACCGCCCCCACGAGCGACAGCGCCTGCTGACAGCGCAGCCGCCGCAACGGCGCCCCCGGGTCGGAGCCCCGCGCGGCGGCCAGCAGCTCCCGCGCCGCGTCGAGCGACTCACGCCGCGCGAGCCACTGCTCGGTCTCGGCCTGGGCCGCCCCCGGCGGGAACCCGGCGGTGCCGTCGAGGAGCACGTCCGCGCCCTTGTCGACGAGGTCCCCCACGGCGGGCGCGACCACGCCGGCCTCCTGGAGCCGCGCCCGCACCCCGTACAGACCCAGCGGGGTGAGCCGGACCATGCCGTACCGGGTGACATCGGTGTCGTCGACGGCAGGCGCCCCCGCCCCCTCGGCGGCGGCCGCGACCTCCTCCGCGTCCGTCATCAGCGCCTCGTCCACCGGCTGGTACTCCACCAGCCCGATCGGCTCCAGCACCCGGAACTGGTCGTCGAGCCGCATCATCGCGTCCGAGACCTGTTCCAGGACGTCGTTGGTGGGCTCCCCCATGTCGTCGGGGACGATCATCGACGCGGCGAGGGCGGGCAGCGGCACCGGCCCGTCGGGGCCGTCCTCGTTGACGGTGAGGAGGTAGAGGTTGCCGAGCACCCCGTCGAGGAACTCCGCCTCGGCCTCGGGGTCCCAGTCCAGCTCGGAGAAGTCGATCTCGCCGCCGGTGTCCATGGCCTCCACGAGGCCGTCGAGGTCGGGCACACTCGCGTCGGCGAGGGTGGTCTCCAGGGCGGTCAGCCAGATGCCGAGCACGTCCTGCGGTCCGCCCGAGGTGAGGAGCGCGAGGTCCTCGCCCACGGCGACCGTCCCGGCCTCCTCGTCCACGATCTCGACGAGCCCGGTGTCGACGGCCACTCGCCACGCCTCACTCGCGAGGGCCGCCGCGTCGCCCCCATCGACACCGTCGCCCCCGCCGGCCCCGTCGACACCATCGGCGCCACTGAGCCCGAGCACCTCGGCGGCCGCGGGCAACTGCTCCTCGACGAGTTCGCCCCCGGCGCCCACCCGCGTGTCCGGGCCGGCCCAGCGGGCGAGCCGCGCGGCGCGCGAGAGCAGCGGCGTGGCGAGAGCCTCCCGCGCCAGCTCCGCTTCGGGGAGGAGCCGCACCGGCGGCAGTGGCGAGCTGTCTGACATCGGCGGGGATCTCCTCGGAACATCGGAACGTCGGAACATCGGAACGTCGGAACAGATTCGGAACATCGGCACAGATGGTGACGTACGACGGCGAGCGGTTCGGGGCCGCCGGGGGACGTCGCCCGTGAGCGATACGCGTACGAGTACGCAGCCGCTCAGCCTAGACGGATTTGAACCCATGCCGCCCGGTTCATGTACCTGCCAGGAGTCGGGTGTGGCTGAAACCTTGACAACTGGCCTGAGCAGGCAGGAGATTGACGCGCGTAGAAACTCGCGGGTAGCTCTGGGCGGATTCCAGGGCCGCCCACAGAGGCGACCGTCCGGGTCCACCGGATCCCTCGGTGCCCGTCGGAGTTCTACGCGCGTCGCACCGCCCCACCGGTCGCAGGCCACCCCCCGTCCACTCTCGTCCCGGCGCTCACGTACGTCCCCGGAGGGATCCCCTTGCCGAGCAAGAGAACCGCGCGCATCGGCGCGCTGACCGTCGCCACCATCTGCTCCACGGTGTCCGCCGTGGTCCTGACCTCGCCCGCCGAGGCGGACTCCATACGCATCCACGACATCCAGGGCACGACCCGGACGTCCCCGCTCGCCGGTCAGCAGGTGACCGGGGTGGAGGGGATCGTCACGGGCGTCCGCACGTACGGTTCGCGCGGCTTCTGGATCCAGGACACCCGGGCGGACGCCGACCCGGCCACGAGTGAGGGCGTCTTCGTCTTCACCAGCTCCCGGCCGACCGTTTCCGTGGGCGACGCGGTGACCGTCGCGGGCACTGTCTCCGAGTTCGTGCCGGGCGGCACTTCGTCCGGAAACCAGTCCGTGACGCAGATCACCCGCCCGACGATCACCGTGGTCTCCACGGGCAACGCCGTCCCGGCCGCGACCGTCGTGAACGCCAGGTCGGTGCCGAGCCGGTACGCCCCGACCGGCGACACCGCCGCCGGCGGCTCGGTCAACGGCCTGAAGCTCGCCCCGGCCACGTACGCCCTGGACTTCTACGAGTCCCTGGAGGGCATGAACGTCCAGGTCGCCGACGCCCGCGTGGTGGGCGCCACCGACCCGTTCACCGAGCTGTGGGTCACCGTCAAGCCCCTGGAGAACGCCAACCGCCGCGGCGGCACGGTGTACGGCTCCTACTCCTCGCAGAACACCGGCCGTATCCAGATCCAGTCGCTCGGCGCGGTCGCCGACTTCCCGAAGGCGAACGTCGGTGACGTCCTGGGCGGCACGACGGCCGGCCCGCTGGACTACAACCAGTTCGGTGGCTACACGCTCGTCGCCAACCAGCTCGGAACCTTGAAGCAGGGCGGCCTGGAGCGCGAGACGACCCGCAGGCAGGGACGCGGCGAGCTGGCGGTCGCCACGTACAACGTCGAAAACCTGGACCCCTCGGACGCCACCTTCGCGGACCACGCGGCGGCGATCGTGCACAACCTCCAGTCGCCCGACATCGTGACCCTGGAGGAGATCCAGGACAACAACGGCGCCACCAACGACGGTACGGTCGCGGCCGACCAGACGGTGAAGAAGCTGGTCGAGGCCATCGCGGCAGCCGGCGGACCGACGTACGACTGGCGGTCCATCGACCCGGTGAACCTCGCGGACGGCGGCGAGCCCGGCGGCAACATCCGCCAGGTCTTCCTGTTCAACCCCGAGCGGGTCTCCTTCACCGACCGCGCGGGCGGCGACGCCACGACCGCCGTCGGGGTGACGAAGGCGTACGGCAAGGCGCGGCTGACGGTCTCCCCCGGCCGTATCGACCCGGCGAACGCCGCCTGGACGAACAGCCGCAAGCCGCTCGTCGGCGAGTTCTCCTTCCGCGGCAAGTCCGTCTTCGTGATCGCGAACCACTTCGCGTCCAAGGGCGGCGACCAGTCGCTGCACTCGGAGTTCCAGCCGCCGAAGCGGAGCTCGGAGACCCAGCGCCACCTCCAGGCGACCGCCGTGAACACCTTCGTCAAGGAGATTCTGGCGAAGGACAAGAACGCGGACGTCATCACCCTCGGCGACATCAACGACTTCGAGTTCTCGAGGACCACCGAGTTGCTGGAGGACGACGGCGCCCTGTGGTCGGCGGTCAAGTCGCTGCCGAGGAGCGAGCGTTACTCCTACGTCTTCCAGGGCAACACGCAGGTCCTCGACCAGATCCTGATCAGCCCCTCGATCCGGCGCTCGTGCGAGTTCACCTACGACAGCGTGCACACCAACGCGGAGTTCAACGACCAGATCAGCGACCACGACCCGCAGGTGCTGCGCTTCAAGCCGTAACGGGCGCGGCAGGCAGTGGTTTCTCAGGGCTGGCTGAACACCCCGTTCAGCCAGCCCTTCCACGCGGTCTCGTCGGCCTCCACGTCGGCGCCCGGCGCGAAGTCGTGGACGCTCATGCCGACGACGTGGCCCCAGTGGTTGCGGCCGAAGAACCGGATGAGGGCGTCGTCGGTGCGCAGCCCGATGAAGTACGGGTCGCGATAGTCGACGACGGCCTCGAAGCGCTGCCCGCCGGGCCCCTCGGCCTGGACACGGGCGCCTTCGGAGGTGTCGTCCGCGAGGCCGAGCGCCCGCCCCACGACGGTGAGCGCGTCGGCGCCGCCGGACGCCTCGGGTCCGTCGAAGGTGGCGAACGCGCTGATCTTCCGGCCCGCGAAACGCGTCAGGTACTGACGCAGGGTGTGCAGGTAGAAGACGGTGTGCTTGGCGGCGCCGTCGTACTGGTTGTCCCAGTCGTCGACGAAGACGCCACTGTGCACGTACCGCACCCAGGCGCGCCGGCCGTCGTCGCGCGGCTCGATCGTGTAGTCGAGCTGGTTGAGGGTCTGCTCGGAGATCCCCTCCACGTCCTCGACGCGGTTGGTGTAGCGGTGCGGCGGGTCCCACACGGTGACTTCGGAGCCGAACGGCCCCTTGCCGCCGACCCGCGGCTCGGGTGCCTCCATCGGCCACAGCCACCCGCCGGTTCCGGCGGTGACGGCCTCCCACACCTCCTCGGGGGTGGCGTCGACCTCGAACTCACGGGCGATCTCGAATTCCTTGGGCATGACAGGCTCCTCAGCGGGTCTCAACGGGTCTCAACGGGTCTCAACGAAAGGGCGGTTCGGGTCGGACGGGAAGGGCGGACGGGTCGGGCTCGCCGACGGACCGGTCCGGCTCGTCGGCGGATGGTTCTGGCTCATCGGCAAGCCGGTCCGGCTCGTCGACGGACCGGCCGGGCTCATCGGCGGGCTGCGGCTTGAGTGTCGGATGGACGGCCACGACGATCCGGTGCCCCCGGCCGCCCTGGGCGTCGGGGGCGTCGTACTTGCGGACGAGCGCGCTCACCCCGGCCGTCAGCTCCTGGACGAACGCGGCCCGGTCGGCGGCCGAGGCGAAGGTGACCTCGCCGTCGAGCGCGTAGGTCGCGAGGCGCTTGCGGGCCTTGGCCGCGCCGGTGATCAGCGATCCGACGTCCCGGACCAGCCGGGCACCGAGCGCCAGCAGCCACCGCGCGGAGAGCTGGTCCCGGAAGCGGTCCGGGTCCGGCTGCACGGCGGCGAGCGCGAGCGGTGAGATCACGTACGACGCGGCGGTGGCCCGCATCAGCCGCTCGGTGACGTTGCCCTTGCGGCGCTCCCCCGCCAGCTCGACCAGGCCGTGCTTCTCCAGGGCCCTCAGGTGATAGTTCACCTTCTGCCTGGGCAGCCCGACCTTCCCGGCCAGCATCGCCGCCGACGCGGGCCCGGCCGCCAGCTCCGCGAGCAGCCGGGCGCGTATGGGATCCAGCGAGACGGCCGCTGCCTCGGGGTCCTCGATCACGGTGACGTCCAACATGACTCCACCGTCTCACCGACAACTTTTTTTGTCCAGACTGTTGGAATTTTCGGTGCGCGGCGGGCCGCCCGCGAGTGGCCGGGAGCCAGTCGGGACTCGGGCGGGAGTCGGGCGGGAGCCGGTCGGGAGTCGGTCGGAACTCGGGCGGTGCAGGAGAGAGCCTCCGGCCTCAGTCGGGGACGAGGCCGAGGGCGTACTCGTACCGCTTGACGGAGCCGGTCCGCAGCAGTCCGGGCCAGTTCTGGACGCGCTCCCAGAGCGGTGAGGGCGAGCCGACGCCGTCGCCGGGTGCGGCAAGGGCGTCGATGTGGTGCCGGGCGGTCTCCCACTCGGCGTAGTTGAGGACGCGGGTGCCATCGGTGCCGAGGTGGAAGTGGGCGGAGATACCGCCGGGGTGCGCGTCCGGCTCGGCGGCGAGCGCCTCCTCCACGGCGTCCACCCAGGCCCGCTGCCGCGCCGGGTCCGGCCCGTCGAACCGGACGTCGACGATCACGACACACCCCGGCACGCGCGCGGGCCGCCCCTCGCCGCCCGTGAGGCTGCGGTACCGCCGATAGCGCGCCAGGCCCACCCGCTCGATCCCGGGCACGGCGGTGTCGATGGCGTCGTTGCGCTCCTGCCGATGCGTCTTGACGAAGGCTTCGTACGCCTGCTCGTCGGCCCACTGCGAGTGGTGCAGCAGACCGGAACCGTCCTCGGCGGTGTAGACGAAGTACCCCAACAGCCCTGCCGCCGGCCACGGCCGCCGCTCCCAGGTGTCGGCGATGGCCTCGACGGTCCGCCGCTGCCGCTCGGGCGTGCCCACCTCCCAGGTGCTGAAGAGGGACGCCCCTACATCGGTGCGGTCGAGGACGGGATGGAGGTCCGTACGACGGGTCATGCCACTCTCCCAAGATCGGTGCTCGGTGGATGCATGACCACCTTTCAACCTCAACCAAGATTCAGGTCAAGTCCGCGATTCGGGGCCCGGTTTCGGGAGACCCGCCCGCTCATGGACGAGAAGCGGCCGGAGGCCGAGCGGGTGGGGAAGGCGCCGGAGACTGGCGGGGAGGGTGGTCCCACGGGGCTGCCGAAACGCTCGTGGTGGGCGGTGGTGCGGCGTACGGTCGAGGAGTTCCAGGACGACGAACTCTCCGACCGGGCGGCCGCGTTGACGTACTACGGCGTCCTGTCGCTGTTCCCCGCGCTGCTGGTGCTGGTGTCGATGCTGGGGGTCGTCGGGCAGCGCGCGACCGACAAGATCCTGGACAACGTCGGCGACCTGGCCCCGGGCCCCGCGCGGGACATCCTGCGGGACGCGGTCGTCCAACTGGGGGACAGCGGCGGTACGGGCGGGGTGCTGGCGATCGTCGGCCTGCTGGCGGCGGTGTGGTCGGCGTCGGGATACGTGGCGGCGTTCATCCGTACGTCCAACGCGGTGTACGACCTGCCGGAGGGCCGCCCGGTGTGGAAGCTCACGCCGCTGCGGATCGTGCTGACCCTCGTGCTGATGCTGATGCTGGCGGCGAGCGCGCTGATCGTCGTCTTCACGGGTCCGCTGGCCGAACGCGCGGGCACGACGATCGGGCTCGGTGACGCGGCCATCGCGGTGTGGGACATCGCCAAGTGGCCGGTCCTGCTGGTGCTGGTGACGCTGATGATCGCGTTGCTGTACTGGGCCGCGCCCAACGTCCGTGGCCGGGGCTTCCGTTGGGTGAGCCCCGGTGGTGTCCTCGCCACGCTGATCTGGCTCGCCGCGTCCGCGGGGTTCGCCGTCTACGCGGCCAACTTCGGCTCCTACAACAAGACCTACGGCACGCTCGCCGGAGCCGTCGTCTTCCTCATCTGGCTCTGGCTCACCAACCTTGCGATTCTCCTGGGCCTCGAATTCGACGCGGAACTCTCCCGCGAACGCGCCATCGTCGACGGCCGCTCCCCCACGGACGAGCCCTACGTAGAACCCCGCGACACCCGCACCTGGCCACCCCGCCTACGAGCCCTACGGGAATCCCACGGCCGAACGACGGCCGGGCCGGAGTCGCTGGGTGAGAAGTGAGGGGAGGGGGCGGGGCCGGGGGGCCGGGGCCAAGGAGCCGGGGGCCGAGGAGCGCCACGCGGCGAAACGCACCCAAGCCGTGGACCGGAGAGGGAAACCGGAAACCGCTGCAGGTGCGCCGACAGCCGTCGAGGCAGCGCATCCCCGTCCACAGCCGCAGCACGCCGCGCTCAACCAGGGCGCGGGGCGCGGGCAGCGCGGGGCGCGGGCAGCGCGGGCCGCGGGCAGCGCGGGCCGTGAGGTGACGGCGGGGTCCGCGTCGTTACCGGCCGGCACGCCCCGCCCTGCCTCGGCGCACCCCTCCGACAGCCAACCCGAACCACAGCGCCGCAGGCCAGCCACAGCGCCCAGCACCGACCCCCAACCCTGCCGCTCCCATGTGGCCGCCCAGACCCACAACCCGCCCCCTCCGGCGTCCCGCATACCCACAGCCCAGCGGGCCAGTCGGGGGGTCTCAGCGCCCAGCACCGCCCGCCCCACCGCCTCCGTCCCGCCCCGGCGGCACCGAGCCCGCCGGGTACTCGGTGCGGGTGGCGGTCAGGCGGCCGTGGGGGTCTTCAGGCTGGGCTTGTCAGCGGGGCGAGTCGGGTGGGTGGGCGGGCAGGGCAGGGCAGGGCAGTTGGAGCGAGGCGTGATGTGGGCCGGCAGTCACTCGTGGTAGTGGCGCCAGGCCAGCACCCCCGCCGCCACCGCCACGGTCGCACCGCCCACGACGACCGCCTCCCTCGGCACCCGCTCCCACGCCGAGTGCACCCTCGCCTTCACATCGGCCTTGGCGGCCAGTTCCTCGACCGTGTCGCCGAGCTGCGCCCGGGTCTGCTCGATCTGCCGCCGCAGTTCGTCGGGCCCCTTGGCGCCCACCGAACCATTGGTCTCGCCGCCGGAAGCACCGGCCGTACCGGATGCGTGCGTCATCGCCGAGCCCTCCCCTTGATCTCGTCCACGTCGGCCTTGACGCTGTCGAGCGCCTGCTCCGGCCGAGGAGGTGTGGCCCGCCGCAGCTGCGCGCGCCCCATGGCGGCCAGCACACCGGCGATCACGAACAGCACGGCCATGACGATGAGCGCGGCGGCCCATACGTCCAGCACCAGCGACAGCGCGGCGACCCCGGCGCCGGCGAGGGTCATGAACCCCACGTAGGCGACAGCCCCGGCCATGCCGAGGAGCCCACCGCCGCGCCCCGCGCGCCGCCCCTTCTCCGCCAGCTCCTCCTTCGCGAGGGCGATCTCCTGTCGTACGAGCAGGGAGAGCTGTTCGGTGGCCTGCCCCACCAGCTCGCCCACGGAGTGATGATCGTGTTCTACCGGCCCCGGACGCGCAGATCGCACAGAGCGCACGAATCGCGTGGGCCTGGTCTCGGTGGTCCCGGTCACGGTGTCGCCTCCTCACACATCGGGACGCCCCGAGTACCCGCACCGGCCCGCGCTACCCCTGCGTCACCAGCGCGTCCTGCCACGGCGGGGCAGGCGGCGCCCCCGCCTGTAGCGATGCTTCGCAATATCTCGTAGAAGAATTAAGTGGAGCTTCACAATGAGCCCGCCGAGACTACCCCCATGACACGCATCCACCGCCCCGCCCCCTTCGGCCGCGCCCTCTGCGCGATGGTCACGCCCTTCACCGCGTCCGGCGCGCTCGACCTCGACGGGGCGCAGCGGCTGGCCGACCGGCTGGTGCGGGAGGGGTGCGACGGGCTGGTGCTGTCCGGTACGACGGGCGAGTCGCCGACCACGACGGACACGGAGAAGGCGGAGCTGGTCCGCGCGGTGCGCGCGGCGGTCGGCGGGCGGGCCGCGATCGTGGCCGGGGTGGGCACCGCCGACACCCGGCACACCGTGGAGCTGGCGCTGGCGGCGGAGAAGGCGGGCGCGGACGGCCTGCTGGCGGTCACGCCGTACTACAGCCGGCCTCCGCAGGACGCCGTCGAGGCCCACCTCCGCGAGCTGGCCGACGCCTCGGGGCTGCCCGTCGCCCTGTACGACATCCCCGGCCGCACCGGTACCCGCATCGAACCGGAGACCATGATCCGGCTGGCGGAGCATCCCCGGATCGTGGCGGTGAAGGACTGCGCGTACGACCTCCTCGGCACCCAGAAGGTGCTGGCCGAGACGGAGCTGGCGTACTACACCGGCTGCGACGAGTACGTTCTCGCGCTGTACGCGCTCGGCGGGTCCGGTTACGTGGGTACGGTCGCGAACGCGGTGCCCCGGCACTTCCGCTCGATCCTCGACGCGTTCGACGCGGGCGACACCGGCGAGGCGGCCCGCCTCCAGCGGCTGGCCGTCCCGCTCACCGAGCTGATGATGGCCCGCGGCCTGCCGGGCTCCGTCACGGCCAAGGCGCTCCTCGGCCGGCTCGGTCTCCCGTCGGGCCCGGTCCGCGCACCGCTGCGGCCCGCCGGCCAGAT
Organism: Streptomyces sp. SP18BB07; assembly: GCF_036322545.1. NCBI lineage: Bacteria > Bacillati > Actinomycetota > Actinomycetes > Kitasatosporales > Streptomycetaceae > Streptomyces > Streptomyces sp. SP18BB07. The sequence goes on along the minus strand of NZ_JAQYWT010000363.1, from coordinate 314,626 downwards.
GGTGACCGACGGGCTGCTGGCGGCGTACGAGGAACTGGTCGGCTCCGGCCACCCGGTAGGAAGGTAGGAAGGTCAGTCGGCCCAGCGCTCGGTGAACACCGGGACCCAGCGGCCGGGGTAGTCGGCTGAAGCCTTGCGGAACCCGCTGAGCTGGACGACCTTGTCGCTGCCGATCGTGAGGAGGATGAGCTGGTTGCGGAACTCACCCTTGCCGCTGCACCTCTTGGGGTCGCAGCCCCAGGCGATGACCCGCTCGTCGTCCGCCCAGGCCAGGAGTTGCTGGCCCGGCACGGTGGTGACCCTCTTGCCGGTGCGCGAGTCGACGATCGCGGAGGAGATCTTCTCCCCCTCTCCGGCGAACTCGCCCCCGATCAGCTTCCCGTTGGGCGACAGACCGGCCTCCGCGTAGTTCACGTACTTCTCAGCGGCGGGCACATCGATCTTGTCGCCCTTCAGGTCGTAGTACTGCCGGAACGGCTTCTCCCCGATGTCCGAGAAGACGGACCGGCCGTCCTGGCTCCACTCGATGTCGTCCCGGCTGTTGTAGAAGAAGCCCCACTCGTCCTTCCAGTGCGGTGCCTTGTGCCAGGTCTCCTCACCCGAGTCCACGTCCACGACGGAGAACCCCGTACGGCTGGCGACGGGGCCCGGCACTTCCTTGCCGTTGACGTTCTGCGGGTGGTCGGCGAAGTTGCGGTCGGGGTTCTTGGAGTACGTCGTCGCGAGGAGCTTGGTGCCGTCCGGGGAGAATTCGACGGACGCGACGCCGTGGTCCACCGGGATCCAGCGGTCCACCTTGCCTGTGATCATGTCGAGCAGCCCGATTCTTCTGGCGGGCAGTTCGCCCTCCAGTACGGCCGCGGTGCGCATACCGGGTGCGACATCCAGGAAGGCCCACTTGGTCTTGCGGTACTCGGCCGTCTTCTGGTCGAGGAGGCCGTACACGCGGGTGTTGACGATGTCCCCGCCCGGCTGCTTGACCGCCTCGCGCACATAGAACGCGGAGAGCGCGGTGTCGCCCGCCGCGATCATGTTCCGGGGCGGCGACTGGTTGGGGTGACCGATGATGTCGCTCTTGTTCATCTCGCTGGCGGGCCGCACCTCGTCCCCACCATCGGTCGTCAGCAGGGGCACGCCCACCGCGACGGCCACGACCGCGGCCGTGGCGGCGGCGGTGCCCGCGATCGCGCGGGTCCGGCGGCGGCGCCGGACGGTCAGCACCCGTTCGGCGAAGTCAGCCCCCAGGGACGGCTGTTCGGCGGCCTGCTCACGCAGGGCGTCACGCACGAGTTCGTCGACGTTCACGGACGCACCTCCACGGGCGAGAAGTCACGGGACGGCTGCTGCTCGACCGCTGCGGGGCCGAGTGCGGCCAGTTCGGGCGCGAGTTCGCGCAGGCGGGCGAGCGAGCGGTGGGTCGTGGACCGGACGGTCCCCACGGAGCACCCGAGGATCCGCGCCACGTCGCCTTCCGGCAGGTCCTCGAAGTAGCGGAGCACGAGCACGGTCCGCTGCCGGGCGGTCAGCCGGGCCAGCGCCCCGCGCATCACCAGCCGCAGCTCCACACCGGCCACCCCGTCGACGGCGCCGCCGCTCTCGGGCGGCTCGGCGACGGTCAGCTCCCGCCGACGCCACTTCAGCCGCCACCGGCTGACCTGCTGCCGGTAGAGGATCTGCCGTACGTACGCCTCCGGCTCGTCGATCCGCTGCCAGCGCCCGGCTGCCTTGATCAGCGCGTTCTGCAGCAGGTCCTCGGCGGCGTGCCGGTCCCCGCCGCTCAGCAGCACGGCCGTCTTCAGCAGTGCCGACGACCGCCCGGCCACGAATTCCCGGAAACTCTCCTGCCCCGCGGCATCCATCGTCACCTTCTCTTCCCCCGGCGGTCCCTGTGTCCGCCCTGTGTCCCATGAGACGCCTCGCCAGGCCCACCGCTATGCCAGTCCGACGAAGAAAGTGCCGGGAAACGGGTCCGGGGCCCGCACACGTGTGAACGCGCGCGGGCCCCGGGCCGTGTGACGGCCGTGCCGTGCCGGTCAGCCCCAGCGGTACCCGTCGCCGAACAGCAGGGTGTGCTCCAGCACGTCCTCCATCGGATCGTCGACCTGACCGACGTTGACGAGTCCGATCCGGGGACCGTTGTGCGAGGCCTTGTTCGTCTCGTCGGCGTGCGCGGCTCCGGCCGACACCCCGCACAGCAGCACCGTGGCCAGCCCTGCCATGCCCACTCGCGCCACGGTCCCCGCCCGGTCGTTCCTCATCCCTCGGCCCCTCATCTCATCGTTTCGGCCACTGATCGGACACTGCGTCCGACAGTTCATCTGCCAACCCCACGACGAGGTCACGCCGAGCAACCCTTACGGGGTCAGTTGTGGCTGTGCAGGATCTCGTTCAGGCCGCCCCAGACCGCGTTGTTCGGGCGGGCCTCGACCGTGCCGGTGACCGAGTTGCGGCGGAAGAGGATGTTCGAGGCGCCGGAGAGTTCGCGGGCCTTGACGACCTGGCCGTCGGGCATGGTGACGCGGGTGCCGGCGGTGACGTAGAGGCCGGCCTCGACGACGCACTCGTCGCCCAGCGCGATGCCGACGCCCGCCTCGGCGCCGATCAGGCAGCGCTGGCCGATGGAGATGATGACGTTGCCGCCGCCGGAGAGCGTGCCCATCGTGGAGGCGCCGCCGCCGATGTCCGAGCCGTCGCCGACGATCACACCGGCGGAGATCCGGCCCTCGACCATCGACGTGCCGAGCGTGCCGGCGTTGAAGTTGACGAAGCCCTCGTGCATGACCGTGGTGCCCTCGGCGAGGTGCGCGCCGAGCCGGACCCGGTCGGCGTCGGCGATCCGAACGCCCTTGGGGGCCACGTAGTCCGTCATGCGCGGGAACTTGTCGACGGAGGTGACCTGGAGGTGCAGGCCCTCGGCACGCGCGTTGAGGCGGACCTTCTCCAGCTCGTCCACGGCGACCGGGCCGAGCGAGGTCCAGGCGACGTTGGCGAGGAGGCCGAAGATGCCGTCCAGGCTCTGGCCGTGCGGCTTGACCAGGCGGTGCGAGAGCAGGTGGAGGCGCAGGTAGGCGTCGTGCGTGTCGATCGGCTTCTCGTCGAGCGAGGAGATGACCGTGCGGACCGCGACGACCTCGACACCCCGGCGCGTGTCCTGACCGATCGCGGCGGTCGCGCCACCGCCCAGCAGCTCCGCGGCCCGCTCGGCGGTCAGCCGCTCGGTGCCGGAGGGGCCCGGCTCGGCGGCGAGCTCGGGCGCGGGGAACCAGGTGTCGAGAACGGTGCCGTCGGCGGCGATCGTGGCGAGGCCGGCGGCCACGGCGCCGGTGGTACGAGGAGCAGTCGTGTCGGTCATGAGGGCAACCTAACCGGGAGGGGGCCACACAGGCCAACCCGCGGCGCGGGCGTCTCAGGGGCCGGGCACTTTGCGGACATACGGTACGGCGGACCTACGTGCGGCGGACATACGGCCCGCCCCACGGCGCCGGGCGGCCCGCCCACCCCCGTGGGGCGGGCCGTCCGTACACCGTGGGGGGTCAGCGGCGTTCGCCCGGCCTGTCGACGACGACGGCGACGACGAACGCCTTGCCGGAGACCATCTTCCCGTTCTGGAGCATCCGGTCGCCGAGCACCTCGTACGTCACCGGGTCGATCAGCCACTCCCGCTCGACGCGTTCGTCCCCCGAGTCGTTGCCGCTGTAGCGGAGGGCGATCGCCCGCTGCCCGGCCGCGTCCTCGACCATGCGGTCGACCACGTCGAGGTGCGGCAGCGTGGCGAGTGCGCGGTAGAGGCCCGCCAACCCCTGGGGCGGCTTGATCGGGGCACCCAGCAGGCCGGAGATCTCCATGTAGTCGGCGTGGGTCCGGTCCCTGCCGTGCGCGTCCGGTACCGCATTCTCTCTGCGAAGCGCCGTGAGCACGCCCTGCGCGTCGGGGGGCAGGGAGACGAGGAGGCGGTACATCTCGCGCGGGGAACGCCCGTCGTCCTCCTCCGTGCCGTTCTCGGCCTCGTTCTCCATGTCCGTCTCGTCGACGATCATCCTGGGCTTCTGCTTCTCGACTTCGGCATCCAGGAAGGCCATCTCCCCGCCGTCGTACCGGATCCATCTCTCGTCGGAGAAGCCTCCGTCCGACAGGCTCTTCGCGAGAACCGGCGTGTATTCGAGCGCGTGGCGGGTGTAGATCCACTGCTTCGCCCGCGGCTCCGCGACCGGCGGTCGCCCCTCCACCGCCTCCGCCGCCCGCTCCAGCAGCTCGGCCGCGGTCATCCCCTTCAAGTCCGCGTTCGTGAGGGTCGCCGGGGTCGTCAAACCCCGTGTGTCGTCCCTCCCCACCAGCAGCGACGCGGCCACCGCCACCGCGGTGACGGCCGCCGCCACCCCCACGATCACGAACCTGGGGCGCGCCCACACCCGGTGCCACCGCCGGTCCGTCCCGGCCGCGTGCAGCAGCCGGGCGCGGCCGGGGGCGAGGCGGGCGCGGTCGGGGGCCGGCACCTCGGCGCGCAGCTCCCGCACCCGGGTCACCTCGTCGATCAGCTCCTCCATGTCAGACCACCTCCGCCGTGTCCCCGGCGAACGCCGGACCGTCCCCCACGAAGGCCGGATCGGCCCCCAGCGCCGTACGCACCTTGCGCCGCGCGCGGTTGAGCCGCGAGCGGACCGTCCCCACGGGAATGTCGAGGGCCTCGGCGACCTCCTGGTAGCCGAGGTCGGCCCAGGCGACCAGCAGCAGGACGTGCCGGTCCCCGGCCGACAGCGCCGCCAACGCCCCGGCGAGCGGCCCCTGCGCCGCCACCCGGCTGTCGGTCCGCTCGACCCAGGTCTCGCTCCAGGACGCGGCGACCGGATCATGTCCGGTACGGGCCAGCGCCTTGAGCGCCCGGACCTCCGTACGGCGGTGCTTGCCGATGAGGTTGCCCGCGATGCCGTACAGCCAGGGGCGGGCGTTGGGGTGGGCCCCGTCGTAGCGGGCCCGGATACGGAACGCCGTCAGGAAGGTGTCGGCGGTGATGTCGTCGGCGAGGGAGTCACCGAGGCGCCGGGCCACGTACCGGTGGATGTCCGGCGCGTAGCGGTCGTAGAGCCGCGCGAACGCCTCCGGCTGTTCCAGCGACCGGGCGACGACCTCGGCGTCGTCCGCCTCGCTCCCATCGGCCCGGCTCGCATCGGCCCGGCTCGCGTCAACCCCGCCCACGCCCGCCCCGCCCGCCCGTGGTGGTGGTCCGCTCACCGGGTTCTCCCCCCGCTCGTCACAACCGCTCTCCTCCGCCGCATCCGACATGCCAGCGCATCCGACATGCCGGCGTGTCCGACATGCCGGCGTGTCCGCCACGTCCGTGCGTCCACGTGTCCGCCGCGTCCGCCGTGTTCCTGTCACCCCCTGTTTCCCGATGGCCCGAGAAAGGTTCACGGTTCGCGCGAAGTCGTCCTGCGAGCCGGTCAGGGGATGACGCGGGCCAGGGCCTCGCGCGCGTACCGCTCGTCGTAGGGCGCGCCGGTCAGCAGGACCTGGAGGCAGATGCCGTCGATGAGGGCGACCAGGGCCCGCGCGGTCACCGGGTCGGTGCGCTCGGTGAGGAAGTCGGCGAAGTCCCGGCCCCACTCTTCGGCGACGGGCCGGAGCGCGGGGCGGCGCAGGGCGGCGAGGTAGAGCTCGTACTCCACCTCCAGGCCCGTACGGTCCCCGGCGAACCATTCGCCGCCCAGCGCGGCCAGTTCGGCGGCGAGGTCGGTGGCGGGGTCCCGCAGGGCCTCGCGGGCGGCGACGGACTTCGCGTAGCGCTCGTTGGCCTGCCGCAGCGCGGCGACCATCAGGTCGTCGAGGGTCTTGAAGTGGTACGTCGTCGAGCCGAGCGGGACGTCCGCCTCGGCGGCCACGGTGCGGTGGCTCAGCCCGGCGATGCCCCTCTCCCCCACCACCCGGATCGCCGCGTCGATGATCCGCTGCCGCCGCTCGGGGTCGTAGCGCCGGGCCATCAGTGGGCGCCTCCCAGGTTCAGCACCACGACCCCCGCGATGATCAGCACGATCCCGGCGATCTTGGCGAAGCTCAACCCCTCCCCGAACAGCACCAGTCCGAGGGCGGCGACCGTCGCGGTGCCGACGCCGGACCAGATCGCGTAGGCCGTGCCGATCGACATCGACTTCAGTGCCTGGGCGAGCAGGACGAAGGAGATGACGTACCCCACCCCGGTGACCAGTGACGGCCACAGCTTGCTGAAGCCCTCGCTGTACTTCATGGCGGTGGTGGCGGCCACTTCGGCGGCTATGGCCGCGGCGAGCAACAGATATCCCATGTGTACGATCGTACACATGATGCGTACGCCTGTACACATCGCGTGGCACAGGCACGCTTATGGGCGGAATTGACCATCGCAGAGGGTCAAGAGGCCCTGCATTCGGGGCCGTTCCGTTATGGAAGCGCTCTCCGAAAGGGCTCCCCGCACGTCCCTTGGTCCACTACTGTTTCAACGGTCAATCTCCCGATTGTGTGACGACCGCCAGGGTTTGCGCACACGGGTGACACGTACCACCCTCCCTGATCCGCATGACGATTCGCGTCCGCCTTTGGCGACGCCGAAGGAACCGCGCATGCCGCCACACAAGCCCGGATCTGATCCGGACCAGACCACGCCCAACCTTCCGGTGCTCAGATCCGCGAAGGTGTGGGAGACGGGCGTCGCCCCGAACGACACCCGAATACCGGGCACGCGCCGCCTCTGGCTGGCCGGCGCCCTCGCTCTCGCCGTCGTGTCGTCCTGTGTCACCGCGATCACCCTTCAGGGCAGCGGACCTGACGACTCGTCGGAGACGAACGGGCGCACCACAGCCGCCGACGACCGGGTACTCCCCTCCCTCTCGCTCCCGCCCACGTCGCCCCCCGCGACCTCGGCACCGGACGGCAAGAGCGGACTGTCGGAGCCCCAGGGCGCCGAGGGCGCCGTCGAGGAGACCGACGGCAAGGGCAAGACCGAGGACGCCGACGGCGCCAAGGGATCCGACTCCTCCGACGACAAGCAGCAGGGCGGCGCGAAGCCGACCTCCGAGCCGCCGAAGGCGCCCGCGCCCCCGAAGAACCCGCCGTCCACCTCGACCACGCGCAAGTCCGTACGGTCCGTCAACCACCCGGACCGCTACTGGCATCTGCGCAACGGTGTGATCCAGCTGGACCAGGTGAGCTCCCGCAGCGGCAGCGAGACCAAGGAGGACTCCTCCTTCAAGGTCGTCTCCGGCCTCGCGAACTCCTCCTGCTACTCCTTCCGCATGGCGGACGGTCGCTACGTGCGTCACCAGAACTTCGTGCTCCGCGCGTCCGGCAACGACGGCTCCAGGCTCTTCCAGCAGGACGCCACCTTCTGCCCCCGCTCGGGCTATTCGGGCTCGGTCCTGCTGGAGTCGGTGAACTACCCCGGCTACTTCGTGCGCCACCGCAGCTTCCAGCTCCGCCTCGAACGCGCCGAACACAGCGGCTACTTCTACGCGGACGCCACGTTCAGCCTGGTGAAGGGCTTCTCCTGACCGGACGTCGGCAGTGCGGACAAGGGTGTGGCCCCCGGCGGTTCGCCGGGGGCCACACCCTTGTCACTGGTCTCAGACGTTGAACCCGAGCGCCCGAAGCTGCTCACGGCCGTCGTCAGTGATCTTGTCGGGGCCCCACGGGGGCATCCAGACCCAGTTGATGCGGAGTTCGTTGACGAGGCCGTCCGTGGCGGACTTGGCCTGGTCCTCGATGACGTCCGTCAGCGGGCAGGCCGCCGAGGTCAGGGTCATGTCGATCGTCGCGATGTTCGCGTCGTCGATGTGGATGCCGTAGATCAGGCCCAGATTGACGACATCGATACCCAACTCGGGGTCCACGACGTCGTACAGGGCCTCGCGGACCTCCTCCTCGGAGGCCGGCTTCATCTCCAGGGTCTCGCTCATGCCGTCTTCCTTTCGACGTCGGCGTCGGCGCCCAGCGCCTGGGCCGTCGCGTCCTTCCACGCCATCCAGCTGAGGAGGGCGCACTTGACCCGGGCGGGGTACTTGGAGACACCGGCGAACGCGACCGCGTCCTCCAGCACCTCCTCCATCGCGTCGTCCGGCTCGATCTTCCCCTTGGACTGCATCAGCTCCAGGAAGGTCTCCTGGATCTTCCGCGCGTCCATGAGGTCCTTGCCGACCAGGAGATCGTTCAGCACGGAGGCCGAGGCCTGGCTGATCGAGCAGCCCTGGCCCTCGTACGACACGTCCGCGATGGTCGTGCCCTCGTACTTCACTCGCAGGGTGATCTCGTCGCCGCACGTCGGGTTCACGTGGTGTACCTCGGCGTCACCGTCCCGCAAGCCCCGCCCGTGGGGGTGCTTGTAGTGGTCCAGGATGACTTCCTGGTACATCGAATCCAGCTTCATGCGATCGCTCGTCCCCTCAGCCGAAGAAGTTCCGTACGTGCTCCAGGCCGTCGACCAGGGCATCGATCTCGGCCGGCGTGGAGTACAGATAGAACGACGCTCGGGTGGTCGCGGGAATTCCGTACCGCAGGCAGACGGGGCGGGCGCAGTGGTGGCCGACCCGGACCGCGATGCCCTGCTCGTCGAGGACCTGGCCCACGTCGTGCGGGTGGATGTCGCCGAGGGTGAAAGAGATCGCCGCGCCCCGGTCCTCGGCCGTGGCGGGGCCGATGATCCTGAGGTCCGGGACCTCGGTCAGCCGCTTCACCGCGTACTCGGTGATCGCGTGCTCATGGGCGAGGATCTTGTCCATGCCGATGGAGTTCAGGTAGTCGATCGCCGCCCCGAGGCCGACCGCCTGCGCGATCGGCGGGGTGCCCGCCTCGAACTTGTGCGGGGCGGGGGCGTACGTCGACGAGTGCATCGACACCGTCTCGATCATCTCGCCGCCGCCGAGGAACGGAGGCAGGTCCTCCAGGAGCTCCTGGCGGCCCCAGAGCACGCCGATGCCCGTCGGACCGCACATCTTGTGGCCGGTGAAGGCAACGAAGTCGGCCTGGAGCGCCTGCACGTCCAGCGGCATGTGCGGTGCGGCCTGCGAGGCGTCGATGCAGACCAGGGCACCGACCTCCTGCGCCCGGCGCACTATCGCCTCGACGGGGTTGACCGTGCCGAGGATGTTGGACACCAGCACAAAGGAGACGATCTTCGTCTTCTCGGTGATGATCTCCTCGATGTTGGAGAGGTCGAGGCGGCCGTCGTCGGTCAGCCCGAACCACTTCAGCTTCGCGCCCGTGCGCTGCGAGAGCAGCTGCCACGGCACGATGTTGGAGTGGTGCTCCATCTCCGTGATGACGATCTCGGTCTCGGCGTCCACGCGGTAGGGCTCGTCGGCCCAGCCCAGCATGTTCGCCACGAGGTTGAGCGACTCGGAGGCGTTCTTGGTGAAGATCACCTCGTCGCGCGAGGGCGCGTTGACGAACTCCGCGACCTTGTCGCGCGCGCCCTCGTACAGCGCCGTGGCCTCCTCGGCGAGCACATGCACACCGCGGTGGACGTTGGCGTTGTAGCGCTCGTAGTACTCGCTCAGGGCGTCCAGCACCTGGCGCGGCTTCTGCGAGGTCGCCGCGTTGTCCAGGTACACGAGCTTCCGACCGTCGTGGACCTGACGGTCCAGGATGGGGAAGTCCTTGCGGATCGCCTCGGTGTCGAGGAGGCCCGGCAGCTGTGTCACGCGGATGCGCCACCCTTCACGTACTTGTCGTAGCCCTCGGCCTCGAGCTGGTCGGCGAGCTCCGGTCCGCCGGACTCGGCGATACGGCCGTTCGCGAACACGTGCACGTGGTCGGGCTTGATGTAGCGCAGGATGCGCGTGTAGTGCGTGATCAGCAGGGTGCCGACCTCGCCGGTCTCGCGGACGCGGTTGACGCCCTCCGACACGATGCGCAGCGCGTCGACGTCCAGACCGGAGTCCGTCTCGTCGAGGATCGCGACCTTCGGCTTGAGCAGCTCCAGCTGGAGGATCTCGTGGCGCTTCTTCTCACCGCCGGAGAAGCCCTCGTTGACGTTGCGCTCGGCGAAGGCAGGGTCCATGTTGAGGCGCTGCATGGCCTCCTTGACCTCCTTCACCCAGGTGCGCAGCTTGGGGGCCTCGCCGCGGATGGCGGTGGCGGAGGTGCGCAGGAAGTTGGAGACGGAGACACCCGGGACCTCGACCGGGTACTGCATCGCCAGGAACAGGCCCGCGCGGGCGCGCTCGTCGACGGACATCTCCAGGACGTCCTCGCCGTCGAGCAGCACGGTGCCGCCGGTGATCGTGTACTTCGGGTGACCCGCGAGGGAGTAGGCGAGGGTCGACTTGCCGGAGCCGTTGGGGCCCATGATGGCGTGCGTCTCGCCCTGCTTCACGGTGAGGTCGACGCCCTTGAGGATCTCCTTCGTGGCGTTGTCGGCCTCGACGGTGACGTGCAGGTCTCGGATTTCAAGCGTTGCCATGGGTGCCTCAGGACTCCTGGGTGAGGGAGACGAGCACGTCGTCCCCTTCGATCTTTACGGGGTATACGGGGACGGGGCGCGTCGCGGGTAGGCCGGACGGCTTGCCGGTTCTGAGGTCGAACGCGGAGCCGTGCAGCCAGCACTCGATCTGACAGTCCTCCACCTCGCCCTCGGAGAGCGAGACGTTCGCGTGGGAGCAGATGTCGTGGATGGCGAACACCTCCCCCTCGGTCTGCACGACCGAGACCGGCGTGCCGTCGAGTTCCACCCGCTTGGGGGTGTCCTCCTCCAGCTCGCTCAGCCCACAGGCTCGTACATAGGTCGACATCAGACCGACGCCTCCAGCTCCTCGTCGATCTTCACGAGAAGGCGTTCCTGGATGTCGTCCACACCGATCTGCTGGACCAGCTCGGCGAAGAAGCCGCGGACGACGAGGCGGCGGGCCTCTTCGGCCGGGATGCCGCGGGCCATCAGGTAGAAGAGCTGCTCGTCGTCGAAGCGGCCGGTCGCCGAGGCGTGGCCGGCGCCGACGATCTCGCCGGTCTCGATCTCCAGGTTGGGCACGGAGTCGACCCGGGCGCCGTCCGTGAGGACCAGGTTCCGGTTCATCTCGTAGGTGTCGGTGCCCTCGGCCTTGGCCTCGATCAGCACGTCGCCGATCCAGACCGCGTGGGCTCCGTCGCCCTGGAGCGCGCCCTTGTAGACCACGTTCGACTTGCAGTGCGGGGTGTTGTGGTCGACCAGGAGGCGGTGCTCCTGGTGCTGCCCCTTGTCGGTGAAGTAGAGCCCGAACAGCTCGGCCTCGCCGCCGGTCCCGGCGTAGGAGACGCGGGGGTGGAGGCGGACGACGTCGCCGCCGAAGGTGACGACGACCGACTTGAAGGACGCGTCCCGGCCGACCAGGGCGTTGTGCTGGGCCACGTGGACGGCCTTGTCGTCCCAGTCCTGGACGGAGACGACGGTCAGCTTGGCGCCGTCGCCCAGGACGTAGTCGACGTTGGCGGCGAGCACCGCGTCACCGGTGTGGTCGATGACGACGACGGCCTCGGCGAAGGCACCCAGCTCGATCACCTGGTGGGCGAAGGCGGTGCCGCCCTCGCCGTGCACGGCGATCCGGATCGGCTCGGCGAGCACCGTCTCCTTGGGGACGGTGATGACGCCGGCCTTCTCGAACGCCGAGTAGGCCTGGGCGGCGATGCGGTCCACCGGGGTGCCGGCCTTGCCGAGGCGGGCGTCGTCACGGCCGACGGCCTCGACGGTGACGCCCTCGGGGGCCTGGATGTCGACCTTCAGGCCGTCACCGGAGGCGACGGCGGTGCCGTCGTGCAGCCCGCGCAGGCGCTCCAGCGGGGTGAACCGCCACTCCTCCTCGCGGCCGTGCGGCACGGGGAAGTCCGCCACGTCGAAGGACGGGGGCGCGCTCATGCGCGTGGCGACGGTCGACTCGGCGGCCACCGCGATCGAGCCGGCGGTGGTGCTCCCCACCGGAATGTTCTGAGCCTCAGCCATGGCTGTCGGTCTGCTCTCTTCCTACGTTTACGATCTTCGGCCCGCCCCGGAGAGGCGGGCCGCCTGCTGCTGGACCGGAGGGCGGTGCTTAGCCGACCGCGCCTTCCATCTGCAGCTCGATCAGCCGGTTGAGCTCCAGCGCGTACTCCATCGGCAGCTCCTTGGCGATCGGCTCGACGAAGCCGCGCACGATCATCGCCATCGCCTCGAACTCGCTCAGACCGCGGCTCATCAGGTAGAAGAGCTGGTCCTCGGAGACCTTGGAGACGGTCGCCTCGTGGCCCATGGAGACGTCGTCCTCGCGGACGTCGACGTACGGGTAGGTGTCCGAGCGGGAGATGGTGTCGACGAGCAGCGCGTCACACAGGACGTTCGACTTCGAGCCGGGGGCGCCCTCGCCGATCTCGATCAGGCCGCGGTAGGAGGTGCGGCCACCGCCGCGCGCCACCGACTTCGACACGATGTTCGAGGACGTGTTGGGGGCCATGTGGACCATCTTGGCGCCGGCGTCCTGGTGCTGCCCCTCGCCCGCGAAGGCGATGGAGAGGGTCTCGCCCTTGGCGTGCTCGCCCATCAGGTAGACGGCCGGGTACTTCATCGTCACCTTGGAGCCGATGTTGCCGTCGACCCACTCCATGGTCGCGCCCTCGTAGGCGACGGCGCGCTTGGTGACCAGGTTGTAGACGTTGTTCGACCAGTTCTGGATGGTCGTGTAGCGGCAGCGGGCGCCCTTCTTGACGATGATCTCGACGACCGCGGAGTGCAGGGAGTCCGACTTGTAGATCGGGGCCGTACAACCCTCGACGTAGTGGACGTAGGCGTCCTCGTCGACGATGATCAGCGTCCGCTCGAACTGGCCCATGTTCTCCGTGTTGATACGGAAGTAGGCCTGGAGCGGGATCTCCACGTGCACGCCCTTCGGCACGTAGATGAAGGAGCCGCCGGACCACACGGCGGTGTTCAGCGACGCGAACTTGTTGTCGCCGACCGGGATGACCGTGCCGAAGTACTCCTTGAAGAGCTCCGGGTGCTCCTTCAGGGCGGTGTCGGTGTCCAGGAAGATGACGCCCTGCTCCTCCAGGTCCTCGCGGATCTGGTGGTAGACGACCTCGGACTCGTACTGGGCGGCGACACCGGCGACGAGGCGCTGCTTCTCCGCCTCGGGGATGCCGAGCTTGTCGTACGTGTTCTTGATGTCCTCGGGCAGGTCCTCCCAGGACTCCGCCTGCTTCTCCGTGGAGCGCACGAAGTACTTGATGTTGTCGAAGTCGATGCCCGACAGGTCCGAGCCCCAGTTCGGCATGGGCTTCTTCTCGAACAGGCGCAGACCCTTGAGACGGAGCTTGGTCATCCACTCCGGCTCGTTCTTCTTCGCGGAGATGTCGCGGACGACGTCCTCGTTGATACCGCGCTTGGCAGAGGCGCCGGCCTCGTCGGAGTCCGCCCAGCCGTATTCGTACTTACCCAGGCCCTCGAGCTCGGGGTGGGCTGTCTCCTCGATGGGGAGAGTCATGCGGGGTTCCTCCCGGCCGTGCTTGCAGATGCGTTGGTGGCTGTCTTGGAAACTCTGGGGATGAACGTCGTGCAGACGCCGTCGCCGTGGGCGATGGTGGCCAGCCGCTGGACGTGCGTACCGAGCAGTTCGGCGAAGAGCTCGGTCTCGGCCTCGCAGAGCTGCGGGAACTGCTCGGCCACATGGGCCACCGGGCAGTGGTGCTGGCAGAGCTGCTCACCCTGGTGGGGGTGGGGGGCACTGCGTGCCGTAGCAGCGTACCCGTCGGCGCTCAAGGCCTTGGCCAGGGCTTCGGTCTTCTCTTCGGGGTCCGCGGCCTCGACGGCCGCGCGGTAGGCCCCGGCCTGGGCGGCGACCCGGGCGCGGGCAAAGGCGGCGACCGCCTGCTCCCCGCCCTCCTGGTCGGCGATCCAGCGGAGCGCGTCGGCGGCGAGCTTGTCGTACGACTGGTCGAAGGCGTCCCGTCCGCAGTCCGTCAGGGCGAACACCTTGGCCGGGCGCCCGCGCGTACGCGTGCCGTAGACGCGCTGTTCGCGGGGTTGCACGACGTCGTCGGAGACCAGTGCGTCGAGGTGCCGGCGGACGGCCGCCTGGGTCAGCCCCAGACGCCCGGCGAGGTCGGCAACGGTGGACGGGCCGTGGGACAGGATGGACCGCGCGACCCGGTTGCGGGTGGACCGCTCACCGGTCGCGAGTTCCTCCTGCGGAGCCTCGCCGACGTTTTTCACAACGCCATTGTTGCGTAATTCCTCAGAGCGGGGCAAGCCACGTTCGGCCGGGCGGGCGGTGCCGTGCATCACTTAGGCATACCTAAGCTGACCTGGGGAAACGATCACTGATCGATCAAACCGGTGGCGCCCGCGCAGGGCGCTGGGGAAGACTGCCACACCATGTCGACAACCCCTCCCACCGGCCCTCTTGTCACCCGCGCCGGCTTGGCGGCGGACCTGCGCGCCGCCGGTGTCGAGCCCGGCGAGACCCTCCTCGTGCACTCCTCGCTCAGCTCGCTCGGCTGGGTCTGCGGAGGCGCCGTGACGGTCGTGCACGCGTTGCTCGACGCACTCGGCCCGGACGGCACCCTGGTCGTGCCCAGCCAGTCCGGCGACCTTTCGGACCCCGCGCTCTGGGCGAACCCGCCGGTGCCCGAGGAGTGGTGGCAGACCATCCGCGCCACCATGCCCGGCTACGACCCGGCGACCACCCCCACCCGCGGGGTCGGGGTGGTCCCCGAGACGGTGCGGACCTGGCCGGGCGCCCTGCGCAGCGCGCACCCCCAGACGTCCTTCGCGGCGATCGGCCCGGGCGCGTCGGCGATCCTCGCGGACCACGCCCCCGACTGCCGCCTGGGCGAGCGCAGCCCCCTGGCCCGGCTGGAGGCGGCGGGCGCCCGCGTCCTGCTGCTCGGCGCGGGCTACGACGCCTGCACCTGCTTCCACCTGGCCGAGTACCGGATCCCCGCACCGCTGGTGGAGGTCGGCCGACCCGGCCCGGACGGCTGGGAGGTGGTGACCGAGGTGTCGATCGACTCGGACCGGTTCGACGAACTCGGGTACGACTTCGAACGCGACCACGGCATCCCCCGGGCCAGGGTGGGCGGGGCGGACGTACGCCTGTTCCCGGTGGCCGACGCGGTGGCGTACGCCGAGCGCTGGCTCCCCGTGCACCGTCCCCGTGAGGAGGAGATCTCCGGACCCGCCCGCCTCGGCACCCGGCCGCGTACCTAGACTCGGGCCCATGCGAAGTGACCCCGTGGTCCAGGTCCGGTCCCTGGTGAAGCGGTACGGCGACAAGACCGCGGTGGACGGCCTGGACCTGGTGGCCGGGGCGGGCGTGACCGCCGTGCTCGGCCCGAACGGCGCGGGCAAGACGACCACGATCGAGACCTGCGAGGGCTACCGGAAGCCGGACTCCGGCACGGTGTCCGTCCTCGGCCTCGACCCGGTCCGCGAGGCCGCCGCGCTGCGCCCCCGGATCGGCGTGATGCTCCAGGCCGGCGGTGTCTACTCCGGCGCCCGCGCGGAGGAGATGCTCCGGCACGTCGCGAAGCTGCACGCCCACCCCCTCGACGTGGACGCCCTGATCGAGCGCCTGGGCCTCGGCAGCTGCGGCCGTACGACGTACCGACGGCTCTCCGGCGGGCAGCAGCAGCGGCTCGCTCTCGCGATGGCCGTCGTCGGCCGCCCCGAGCTGGTCTTCCTCGACGAGCCGACCGCCGGCCTCGACCCGCAGGCCCGCCGGGCCACCTGGGAGCTGGTGCGGGACCTGCGCGCGGACGGAGTCTCGGTCATCCTCACCACGCACTACATGGACGAGGCCGAACAGCTCGCGGACGACGTCGCGATCATCGACGGCGGCCGGGTCATGGCCCAGGGCTCGCCCGAGGAGCTGTGCCGGGGCGGCGCCGAGAACACCCTGCGCTTCACCGGCCGGCCCGCCCTCGACGTCGGCTCCCTGCTGAAGGCGCTCCCGGCGGACGCCACCGCCGTCGAACTGATGCCCGGTGTGTACCGGGTGACCGGCAAGGTCGATCCGCAGCTCCTCGCGACCGTCACCTCCTGGTGCGCCCAGCACGGCGTGATGCCGGACCGGATCTCGGTGGAACGGCACACCCTCGAAGACGTCTTCCTGGAGCTCACGGGCAAGGAGCTGCGGTCATGAGCGCGCGTACGGGCACGGGCTCCTACACACCGATGCCGGGGGCGGCCCCGCTGACCCGCATGATCGCGGCGCAGGCGGCGCTGGAGACGAGGATGCTGCTGCGCAACGGCGAGCAGCTGCTCCTGACGGTCGTCATCCCGACGCTGCTGCTGGTGCTGTTCGGCTCCGTGGACATCGTCGACACCGGCGAGGGCGAGGCGGTCGACTTCCTGGCGCCCGGCGTCCTGGCGCTCGCCGTGATGTCGACGGCGTTCACCGGGCAGGCCATCGCCACCGGCTTCGAGCGCCGCTACGGCGTGCTGAAGCGGCTGGCGGTCTCACCGCTCCCCCGCTGGGGCCTGATGGCGGCGAAGACCTTGTCCGTGCTGGTCACGGAGGTCCTCCAGGTCGTCCTGCTCACGGTGATCGCCTTCGCGATGGGCTGGGACCCGCACGGCAACCCCTTCGCCGTGCTGCTCCTGCTGGTCCTCGGCACGACCGCCTTCTCGGGTCTCGGTCTGTTGATGGCGGGCACGCTGAAGGCGGAGGCGACGCTCGCGGCGGCGAACCTGGTCTTCCTGCTGCTGCTGGTGGGCGGTGGTGTCGTCGTCCCGCTGGAGAAGTTCCCGGACGCGGCACAGAGCGTGCTCGGGCTGCTGCCGATCGCGGCCCTGTCGGACGGGCTGCGGGACGTCCTCCAGCACGGCGCCGGGGTGCCGTGGGGCGACCTCGGGATCCTCGCCGGGTGGGCGGTGCTCGGGCTGGGCGCGGCGGCACACTTCTTCCGCTGGGAGTAGCCGCAGGTCACGACCCTGGCCACACCCCTCGTGAATACGTGCACAAGCGGCGGCCTACGATGGGACGCGTGCCGAAAGTGACCCGTGACGACCTCGTCTCCGCCGCGCGCAACCCGCTCGCCTTCATCGCCGACCGCTGGACCCCGGACCCCAGAACGGTCCGGCGCGCGGCCCTCGCCGCCCTCGTGATGGCGGTGGTCATCGTGGTGACCGGCGGTGCCGTGCGGCTCACCGGGTCGGGCCTCGGCTGCCCGACCTGGCCCAAGTGCACCGACGACTCGCTCACCGCCACCCGCGCGATGGGCGTGCACGGCTACATCGAGTTCGGCAACCGCCTGCTGACATACGTGCTGTGCGCGGCGGTCGGCTGGGCGATCGTCGCCGCGCGCTCGCAGAAGCCGATGCGCCGCGGCCTCACCCGGCTGGGCTGGGCACAGTTCTGGGTCGTCATGAGCAACGCGGTGCTCGGCGGCATCGTGGTCCTGGTCGGTCTCAACCCCTACACGGTCGCGGCCCACTTCCTGGCCACCACCGCGCTCATCACCGTCGCCGTGGTCATGTGGCATCGCGTGCCCGAGAGCGACGCGGCACCCCGGCCGCTGGTCGGCAAGGCCGTGCAGCAGCTGGTGTGGGCCATGATCGGCGCCTGCGTGCTGCTGATCCTGGTCGGCACGGTGGTCACCGGCGCGGGCCCGCACGCGGGCGACTCCAGCGATGTGCCGCGCATGCCGGTCGACTGGGAGGCCGTCAGCAAGCTGCACGCCGTACTGGCCTGGATCGTGGTGACACTGACCTTCGCCCTGTGGTTCGTCCTGAAGGCGGTCGACGCCCCCCGCGGGCCGCTGAACCGTACCCGTGAGCTGTTCCTGGTCCTCCTCGCCCAGGGCGCCATCGGCTACGTCCAGTACTTCACCGACCTCCCCGAGGTCCTGGTCGGCGCCCACATGTTCGGCTCCTGCCTGGTGTGGATCGCGACCCTGCGGGTGCTGCTGTCACTGCGGGAACGGCCGGTGGACGAGGTCGACGTGCCCGCTCCGGCGGCGGAGACTCCGGTCGCCGCGCACGGCTGAGTCAGCCGTAGGCCGCCACCAGGTCGTCGATCGCCGGGCCGAGGAACAGCCTGGTCAGTTCGCCCCGGTGGGGCATCTCCTCGGCCGGTTCGCCGTAGCGGCGTCGGCGGATGTCCTCGACGACCTCGGTGGGGGCGCCGAGGGTGGGCAGCAGGTCGAGGGCCTCTCGCTTGGAGATCAGCCGACCGTCGCGGAGGGTGGCCGTGGCGCGGGCGAAGGTGAGCATGCCGAGGTCGACCCAGACGTGCCGGTCCCACAGATGGGCCCTGTCGACCACCGGGCGCCAGAACTCCTTCTGGTCGCGGACGACGAAGGCGTCCAGTTCGATGTCGGAGACCGGCGGCAGCAGCGCCTTGGGCGGTTCGCCGTGCAGGACGAGGCCGAAGGTGTGCAGTTCACGCCGGGTGACCGGGGTGACCGTCCGCCGGAAGAGCCGCTCATGGGCCCAGGTCAGTTGGCGGCGCTCGGCGTCGGCCGTCGTGCCCGGCGTCAGATACGTGCAGTGCAGGAGGGGCGCGAGCGGTTCGTGGCGCAGCCGGGCGTGCAGCCGACCCGCCCGCCAGACCGTGCGGGTGGTGACCGGACCGTCCAGGACGGCGATCAGGTCCAGATCGCTGCGGCCCTCCTGGTAGTCGCCGCCGCCCAGGGAACCGTGGGCCCAGACGGCGAGCGGGGCGAGTTCCCCCAGCTCGTCGAGGAAGCGTTCGAGCAGGGCCGCGGTGGCGGCGGCCGTGTCGGGTACGAGGGCGGTCGCGTCGGGTAAGGGAGCGGTCGCGTCACTGCGTGTCATGCGCTCAGTCTCTCCGGCTCACTCCAGCCCGTACACCCGCCGTGCGTTCCCCGCCGCGATCAGCCCCGCCACACGCTGGGCGTCCGTCAGTGACCAGGCGCCCTCCGCGACCCACGTCCCCAGCACCCGTGCCAGCGCCTCGCGGAACAGCCGGGCCCCGACCACGTGCAGTTCGGGCAGGCCGTGGGCGCCGCTGGAGAAGAGGAGCTTGCCGAAGGGGGCGAGTTCCAGGATCTCGGCGAGTACGGCGGTGGCCCGGGCGCCGGTGCGGACCAGTTCGGCGCCGAGGTCGGCGTAGACGTGCGGGAAGACGGCGGCGAGGTGGGCGGCGTGGCGGTGGTACGGGTAGCCGTGCAGCAGGATCAGGTCGGTGCCGAGGCCCGCCGTGGCGCGGGCGAAGTCGGTGAGCAGGACGGGGTCGGTGGCGTCGATCCGCAGGCCCGGTTCGCCGAGGCCCGCGTGGAGTTGCAGCGGACGGCCCGAGGCGACGGCGATCCACAGCAGGTGGCGCAGGAGGACCGGGTCGGTGAGCGCCCCGCCGACCGGCCGGTGGGCGAGCCAGCGTCCCGCCGCACCGCGCACCTCCCCGGGGCCGGGTGGCTCGGGCGCGAACGCCAGGCCGTGCCGTACGCCCGCGACCGACGCGAAGGCGACGGCGTTCGCGGCGGCGGCGTGCACCGACTCGGCGAGATTGGCCAGGAACGACTCGACGGTGCCGGAGGTGTCGGCGACCTGTTCGGCGAGGAGTTCGAGGCGGATGATCTCGTGTGCGTCCGCGTCTCCGGTGGAGGCCATCTCGCGCGGGCCGGTGAGATCGCCCGGCAGGCCCGTGTCGACGAGGTAGGTGGTGACGCCGCTGCCGCGGAGGAGTCTGCGGCCGGCTTCCAGGACGCCCAGTTCACGGCGCCGGGCCAGATAGCGGGCCGGTGGGCAGTGCGGCTCCAGGCCCAGCAGGGGCGGGCACCAGCGGCGTACGGCGAAGCCCGTCTGGGTGTCGAAGAAGGTGGTGCCGGGGGCCGGTGGGCCCTCGCTGCGGGCGAGGTGGGCCTCGAAGGTGCCGAGGCCCAGCTCCGTGCGCAGTACGCCGTGGCAGTACTGGTCCACGAGGGACGGCATGTCGATCATCGGGCTCCCCGAGGCTGGACCTGTGAACTCCCACAGGTCCTAACGGGTGAGCCGGGCTCAGGTGTTGCTGTTGGCGGGGCCGCCGACCTGGATTCCGGCCATCCGCGACCACTCGTAGGGGCCGGTGCGCACCTTGGCGGCGAACTCGCCGTCGAAGTCCTCGTGGACGGTGACGCCGGCCTTGGCCACGGCCGCCTCGGCGATCGCGTACGTCGGGGCCACGAGGTCGCCCCAGCCGCCGTCCTCGCCGACGAGGACGATGCGGGCGCCGAGCTGGCCGATGTAGGCGACCTGGGCCTCGGCTCCTCCGTGGGCCTTGGCGAAGCTACCGATCTGCTGCGCGAGCTTGGCCGCCTTGCGCTCTGCGGTGCGCTCCGCCTTGGCCGCCTGCTTGGTGTCTGACATGGTCAGGATGCTACCGAGAGGTAGGGCGGGCGGCGATGGTGGGGCGAGTGGGCTTTGCCACTCGCCGTTGCGCGTTGCGGTCCGTGGGCGCGTGCGGGTTGTGCGTGGTTGCTCGCGCAGTTCCCCGCGCCCCTTAAGGGGCGGGGCTGCAGCTCATCTTCAGCGCAGGAAGGGGTCCACCGCCACTGCCACGAACAGCAGTGACACGTAGGTGATCGACCAGTGGAACAGGCGCATTTCCTTCAGCTTGCCGCCCGTCACGCCGCTCTTCGCGCGGTTCTGGAGGGCGTGGGCCTCCCAGAGCCAGAAGCCGCCCGTGACCAGGGCGACCGACGTGTAGAACCAGCCGGTGTAGCCGAGGGGGGTCAGCATCAGGGAGACCGCGACCATCACCCAGCTGTAGATGACGATCTGCTTGGCGACCACCTTGTTGGAGGCGACGACCGGGAGCATCGGGACGCCGACGCGGGCGTAGTCGTCCTTCACCTTCATGGAGAGGGGCCAGTAGTGCGGCGGGGTCCAGAAGAAGATGACGAGGAAGAGGATGACCGCGGCCCACGACATCGAGTTCGTCACCGCGGACCAGCCGATGAGGACCGGCATGCAGCCGGCGATGCCGCCCCAGACGATGTTCTGTGACGTACGCCGTTTGAGGATCATCGTGTAGACGACGACGTAGAAGAGGAGCGCCCCGAGCGACAGCCAGGCGGACAGCCAGTTGACGAGGACGCCGAACCAGGCGGTGGAGACGACCGCGAGGGTGATGCCGAAGGCCAGGCCCTCACGCGGGGTGACCATGCCGGTGACCAGCGGACGCTGGGAGGTGCGCTCCATGAGGGCGTCGATGTCGCGGTCGATGTACATGTTGAGCGCGTTGGCGCCGCCGGCCGAGAGGTAACCGCCGACGCAGGTGGCGAGGACCAGCCAGAGGTCCGGGACGCCCTGTTCCGCCAGGAACATCACCGGAACCGTGGTGATCAGCAGCAGTTCGATGATCCGCGGCTTCGTGAGCGCCACGAACGCCATGACGCGGGCCCCGATCGGCCGCTGACCCCGGCTGCTGCTCGTGCTGCTCGCGCCCAGCACTCCCGGTGGACGGGATTCGACGGCCGTCACGCACACCCCTGACAGAGACTCCCAGCAAGCCTCCGGATGTGAACTCCCCGTGACGGCTCGCGCGTACCACGCCACTGTAGACGTTGCCCAGAGCCAGCCTTTCAAGGGGGTGGGGTCGTGTTGGGAGGCCCCCGGCGGGGAGCCGAACACACTTCGGTTGAGCAGTCGGATGAGCGGCTGCGTATTCAGATGTCGAACAGCGGAACCCCCAGGTCTCACCATGCGGAACACGGGTCGGGAGGCGGACCGGACCCAGTCCCGTCAGTCTGGAATGACTCGAAAAAATGCGCGTTCCTACGGGGGTAGGCTCGACTACGGCCGGTGCCGTGAAGAACACCGGCACGAGACATGTGGAGAGGAGCCCTGACCCAGGGTGAGCACCAAGCCGACCACTACAGACCTCGCGTGGACCGAATTGGACCAGCGGGCCGTCGACACCGCCCGGATCCTGGCCGCCGACGCCGTCCAGAAGGTCGGCAACGGCCATCCGGGCACGGCGATGAGCCTCGCGCCCGCCGCGTACACCCTCTTCCAGAAGGTGATGCGCCACGACCCCGCCGACCCCGACTGGGTGGGCCGTGACCGGTTCGTCCTGTCCGCCGGCCACTCCTCCCTGACCCTCTACATCCAGCTGTACCTGGGTGGCTTCGGCCTGGAGCTGGCCGACCTGGAGGCCTTCCGCACCTGGGGTTCCAAGACCCCGGGCCACCCCGAGTACGGACACACCAAGGGCGTGGAGACGACGACCGGGCCGCTCGGCCAGGGTGTCGCCAACGCCGTGGGCATGGCGATGGCCGCCCGCTACGAGCGCGGTCTGTTCGACCCCGAGACCCCGCAGGGCGAGTCGCCGTTCGACCACCACATCTTCGCCATCGCCGGTGACGGCTGCCTCCAGGAGGGCATCTCCGCCGAGGCGTCCTCGCTGGCCGGTCACCAGAAGCTCGGCAACCTGGTCCTGCTGTGGGACGACAACCACATCTCGATCGAGGGCGACACCGAGACGGCCGTCTCCGAGGACGTCACCAAGCGGTACGAGGCCTACGGCTGGCACGTGCAGCGCGTGGAGCCCAAGGAGAACGGCGACCTCGACCCGGTCGCGCTGTACGCGGCGATCGAGGCCGCGAAGGCGGTCACCGACAAGCCGTCGTTCATCGCGATGCGTTCGATCATCGCCTGGCCCGCCCCGAACGCGCAGAACACCGAGGCCGCGCACGGCTCGGCGCTCGGCGCGGACGAGGTCGCGGCCACCAAGCGCGTCCTCGGCTTCGACCCCGAGAAGAGCTTCGATGTCGCCGCCGAGGTCATCGAGCACACGCGCGCACTGGGCGAGCGTGGCCGTGAGGCGCGTTCGGCCTGGGAGAAGCAGCTCCAGGAGTGGCGTGACGGCAACGCCGAGCGGGCCGCCGAGTTCGACCGGATCAGCGCGGGCGAGCTGCCCGAGGGCTGGGAGTCGCACCTGCCGGAGTTCGAGACGGGCAAGGGTGTCGCGACGCGCGCCGCGTCCGGCAAGGTGCTCCAGGCGCTCGGCGCGGTGATCCCCGAGCTGTGGGGCGGCTCCGCCGACCTCGCCGGGTCGAACAACACCACCATCGACAAGAACAGTTCGTTCCTCCCGGCGGACAACCCGCTGACGGAGGCGGACCCCTACGGCCGCACGATCCACTTCGGCATCCGCGAGCACTCCATGGCCGCGGAGATGAACGGCATCGCGCTGCACGGCAACACCCGTATCTACGGCGGCACGTTCCTCGTGTTCTCCGACTACATGCGCAACGCCGTGCGCCTGTCCGCGCTGATGCACCTGCCGGTGACGTACGTGTGGACGCACGACTCCATCGGTCTCGGCGAGGACGGCCCGACGCACCAGCCGGTCGAGCACCTGGCCTCGCTGCGCGCGATCCCGGGTCTGAACGTGGTCCGCCCGGCCGACGCCAACGAGACCGCCATCGCCTGGCGCGAGATCCTCAGGCGCTGGACCAAGGAGTTCGGCAAGGGTGCCCCGCACGGTCTGGCGCTGACCCGTCAGGGCGTGCCGACGTACGAGGCCAACGAGGACGCCGCCAAGGGCGGTTACGTGCTCTTCGAGGCGTCGAACGGCGCGCCGGAGATCGTCCTCATCGCCACCGGTTCCGAGGTCCACGTGGCCGTCGAGGCCCGTGAGCGGCTGGAGGCCGACGGGGTGCCCACCCGCGTCGTGTCCATGCCGTCCGTGGAGTGGTTCGAGGAGCAGGACCAGGGGTACCGGGACAGCGTTCTGCCGCCGTCCGTCAAGGCGCGTGTCGCGGTCGAGGCCGGCATCGGACTGACCTGGCACAAGTACGTCGGCGACGCCGGTCGCATCGTTTCGCTGGAGCACTTCGGCGCTTCGGCCGACGGCAAGGTCCTCTTCCGCGAGTTCGGGTTCACTGCCGAGAACGTGGCCGCGGTCGCGCAGGAATCCCTCGCCGCCGCCCGGCGCTGACGCTCACAGACGCTTACATACGACACGTAGGAGATGTAATTCCATGACAGACGCACTCAAGCGCCTCTCCGAGGAAGGCGTGGCGATCTGGCTGGACGACCTGTCGCGCAAGCGCATCACGTCCGGCAACCTCGCCGAGCTGCTCGACCAGCAGCACGTCGTGGGCGTCACCACCAACCCGTCGATCTTCCAGAAGGCGATCAGCAGCGGTGACGGCTACGAGCAGCAGGTCTCCGACCTCGCCGCCCGCAAGGTCACCGTCGAAGAGGCCATCCGCATGATCACGACGGCGGACGTCCGTGACGCCGCCGACATCCTGCGCCCGGTCTTCGACGCGACCGGCGGCCAGGACGGCCGGGTCTCCATCGAGGTCGACCCGCGCCTGGCGCACAACACCAAGGCGACGGTCGCCGAGGCCAAGCAGCTGGCGTGGCTGGTGGACCGTCCGAACACCCTGATCAAGATCCCGGCGACGATGGGCGGCCTGCCGGCCATCACCGAGGTCATCGGCCTCGGCATCAGCGTCAACGTCACGCTGATCTTCTCGCTGGAGCGCTACCGCCAGGTCATGGACGCCTACCTGGCCGGCCTGGAGAAGGCCAAGGAGCGCGGCCTGGACCTCTCCAAGATCCACTCGGTGGCGTCCTTCTTCGTGTCCCGGGTGGACACCGAGATCGACAAGCGGATCGACGCGCTCGGCACCGACGAGGCCAAGGCCGCCCGCGGCAAGGCCGGCGTCGCCAACGCGCGCCTCGCGTACCAGGCGTACGAGGAGGTCTTCTCGGACGGCCGCTGGGCCGCCCTGGAGAGCGCGGGCGCCAACAAGCAGCGTCCCCTGTGGGCCTCGACCGGCGTCAAGGACCCGGCGTACAAGAGCACGCTGTACGTCGACGAGCTGGTCGCGCCGAACACGGTGAACACCATGCCGGAGGCCACGCTGGAGGCCACCGCGGCGAGCGGTGAGATCCGTGGCAACGCGATCGCCGGGACGTACGAGCAGTCGCGTGCCGAGCTGGACGCGGTGGAGAAGCTCGGGATCTCGTACGACGAGGTCGTGCAGCTGCTGGAGGACGAGGGCGTCGAGAAGTTCGAGGCGTCCTGGAACGACCTGCTCAAGTCGACCGAGGCGGAGCTGCAGCGCCTCGCACCCTCGGAGGGCTGAACACCTTGTCGAGCAGCAATCCGCTGCGTGACGCCGCGGACCGACGGCTCCCGCGTATCGCGGGGCCGTCGGGCCTGGTCATCTTCGGCGTCACAGGCGATTTGTCACGTAAAAAGCTGATGCCTGCCGTGTACGACCTCGCCAACCGCGGACTGCTGCCGCCGGGCTTCTCGCTCGTCGGCTTCGCGCGCCGGGAGTGGGCGAACGAGGACTTCGCGCAGGAGGTGCACGACGCGGTCAAGGAGCACGCGCGCACGCCCTTCCGCGAGGAGGTCTGGCAGCAGCTCATCCAGGGCATGCGGTTCGTCCAGGGCACCTTCGACGACGACGAGTCCTTCGAGCGGCTGCGCGACACCATCCAGGAGCTGGACAAGGCCCAGGGCACGGGCGGCAACTTCGCCTTCTACCTCTCCGTGCCGCCGTCCGCGTTCCCGGTCGTCATCCAGCAGCTGAAGAAGCACGGGCTGGCGGACCAGAGCAGTGGCTCGTGGCGGCGCGCGGTCATCGAGAAGCCGTTCGGCCACAACCTGGCCTCAGCCGAGGACCTCAACACGACCGTGGAAGAGGTCTTCGCCCCGGACCAGGTCTTCCGGATCGACCACTACCTCGGCAAGGAGACCGTCCAGAACATCCTGGCGCTCCGTTTCGCCAACACGATGTTCGAGCCGATCTGGAACCGGTCCTTCGTCGACCATGTGCAGATCACGATGGCCGAGGACATCGGCATCGGCGGCCGGGCGGGCTACTACGACGGTATCGGCGCGGCCCGTGACGTCATCCAGAACCACCTGCTCCAGCTGATGGCCCTCACGGCCATGGAGGAGCCCGCCTCCTTCGACGCGGACGCGCTCGCGGCCGAGAAGACCAAGGTGCTCGGCGCGGTGAAGCTGCCGAAGGACCTGGGCCGGGACACCGTGTTCGCGCAGTACGCGGCCGGCTGGCAGGGCGGCGAGAAGGTCATCGGCTACCTCGAAGAGGACGGCATCGACCGCAAGTCGAAGACCGACACCTACGCGGCGATCAAGGTCGAGGTCGACAACCGCCGCTGGGCCGGAGTCCCCTTCTACCTGCGGACGGGCAAGCGCCTGGGCCGCCGGGTCACCGAGATCGCGGTCGTCTTCCAGCGCGCCCCGCACTCCCCCTTCGACTCCACCGCCACCGAGGAGCTGGGCCAGAACGCGATCGTCATCCGCGTCCAGCCCGACGAGGGTGTCACGGTCCGCTTCGGTTCGAAGGTGCCGGGCACCTCGATGGAGATCCGGGACGTGTCGATGGACTTCGCGTACGGCGAGTCCTTCACGGAGTCCTCGCCCGAGGCGTACGAGCGTCTGATCCTGGACGTCCTCCTCGGCGACTCCAACCTCTTCCCGCGCACCGAGGAGGTCGAGCTGTCCTGGAAGATCCTCGACCCGATCGAGGAGTACTGGGACAAGCACGGCAGGCCCGCGCAGTACCAGGCGGGCACGTGGGGTCCCGTCGAGGCGGACGAGATGCTGGAGCGAGACGGACGGAGCTGGCGCCGGCCATGAAGACGGATCTCACGGACACCACGGCCAGCAAGATCAACAAGGCGCTGGTGAAAGCCCGCCGGGCGATAGGCACCCCGGCCGTCGGCATGGTGCTCACGCTGGTCATCGTGACGGACGAGGAGAACGCGTACGACGCGCTCAAGTCCGCCAACGACGCCTCCCGCGAGCACCCCTCGCGCACGATCGTGGTGATCAAGCGCGTCTCCCGCTCCCCGCGCGACCGGACGAAGTCCCGCCTCGACGCCGAGGTACGGGTCGGCGCGGACGCGGGCACCGGCGAGACGGTCGTGCTGCGGCTCTACGGCGAGGTCGCGGACCACGCCCAGTCGGTGGTGCTGCCGCTGCTGCTGCCGGACGCGCCGGTGGTGGTGTGGTGGCCGGTGAACGCGCCGCTCGACCCGGCCCGCGATCCGCTGGGCGCGCTCGGCCAGCGCCGGGTCACCGACAGCTACGCCGCCGAGAAGCCCATCGAGGAGCTGCGGGCCCGCGCGGCCAACTACGAGCCCGGCGACACGGATCTGGCCTGGACCCGGATCACTCCCTGGCGCTCCATGCTGGCGGCCGCGCTCGACCAGGTCGACTGCGAGGTCATCTCCGCGGAGGTGCAGGGCGAGCAGTACAACCCGAGCGTGGAACTGCTGGCCATGTGGCTGGCGGACCGGCTCCATGTGCACGTACGGCGTGGGGTGTCGGCCGGGCCCGGCCTCAACGAGGTGCGGATGCTGACCAGCACGGGGCCCATCCGTCTGTACCGGCCCAACGGCGGCCTCGCGCTGCTCACGCTGGAGGACCAGCCGGACCGCGCGGTCGCGCTGAAGCGCCGCGAGACCTCCGAGCTGCTGGCGGAGGAGCTGCGCAGGCTCGACCCCGACGACACCTACGCGTCGGCGCTGCGGTTCGGGGTGGACCGGTTGGGTGGCGGACTGAGCGGTGCGGCGGGTGGCGCGCCGGCGGCCGGGGGTTCGGTCGGTAGTGCCGGTGCCGGGGGCGCTGGGGCGGTGACCTCGGCCGGGGTGCCGGGGGATGCCTCGGCGTTCGTTCCGGGTGCCGTGTCCGGGTCCGGTCCCGGGCTGGGTGCGGCCGTCGCGTCGGCCGCTTCCGCGGCGCGGGCTTCGGCCGCGGCGTTGCCTCCGGCCGCTCCGTCGGGTTCGGCGGGGTCGACGGGGTCCACGGGGTCGGCGTCGGCCGGTGACGGTGACTCCGAGCGGCCTACTCCCGCGCAGATGCCGCCCGTGAAGAAGGCGAACTCGTCATGAGCACACCGCAGTTGGTCGTCCACCGCGACAAGGAGCTGATGGCGCAGGCCGCGGCGGCCCGGCTGATCACCAAGGTCGTGGACGCCCAGGCCTCACGCGGCTACGCCTCGGTCGTCCTCACGGGCGGCCGCAACGGCAACGGGCTGCTCGCCGCGCTCGCGGCGGCGCCCGCCCGGGACGCGATCGACTGGGGCCGGCTGGATCTGTGGTGGGGCGACGAGCGGTTCCTGCCCGAGGGTGACGCCGAGCGCAATGTCACCCAGGCCCGGGAGGCGCTGCTGGACTCGGTGCCGCTGGACCCGAAGCGGGTGCACGCCATGCCCGCTTCGGACGGGCCGTGGGGTGCCGATGTGGACGCGGCGGCAGCGGCGTACGCGGAGGAGTTGGCGCGGGCGGCGGGGCCGGAGAACCACGGTTCGGTGCCGACGTTCGACGTGCTGATGCTGGGGGTCGGGCCGGACACCCATGTGGCCTCGCTCTTCCCCGAGTTGCCCGCCGTGCGGGAGACCGAGCGGACGGTGGTGGGGGTGCGTGGGGCGCCGAAGCCGCCGCCGACGCGGGTCACGTTGACGTTGCCGGCGATTCGGGCGGCGCGTGAGGTGTGGTTGCTGGCGGCCGGGGAGGACAAGGCGGGGGCGGCGGCGATCGCGTTGTCCGGGGCCGGGGAGATCCAGGCGCCGGCTGCGGGGGCGGCGGGGAGGTCGCGGACCCTGTGGCTGCTGGACGCGGCGGCGGCGTCCCGCCTGCCACGCGCCCTGTACCCACCGGCCTCACCGTGAAGGGTTGACTCGCCCCCGCCGCCCCTACCCGTCCCATCCCCAGGGGCTGCGCGCCGCCTTCGACCCCCGCGTCAAAGACTCGGGGCTCCGCCCCGGACCCCGTTCGCGCAGTTCCCCGCGCCCCTGAAAGGGGCGCGGGGAACTGCGCGAGAAGCCCCACCGGACGCGCGGATGGGGGTCGAAGGGGCGCAGCCCCTGGGGATGGGACGGGTAGGGGCGGCGGGGGCGAGGAAGGTCAGGCGGTGAAGTCGTTCTCTCGGGTTTCCGGGAGCGCCAGCAGGCACAGCAGGCTGACCAGGCACAGCCCACCCGTGTAGAACCCCAGCACCAACGGCGACGACCACTGACTGTTCAACCACGTCGCCACGAGCGGAGCGAACCCGCCGCCGAGCGTATTGGCCAGGATGAACGCCGCCGACGCCCCGGTGTAGCGCAGCCTCGCCGGAAACAGCTCCGCCAGGAACGCCGCCGCCGGTGAGAACATCAGCGCGAGCAGCCCGAGGCCCACGGTGTACGCGCCGGTGATGACGAACCCGTTGCCCGTGCTCAGCGACCCGTACATCGGCACGGCCCACACGACGGACCCGACCGCGCCCGCCAGCATCAGCGGACGGCGCCCGACCCGGTCGGCCAGCCGGGCGACGGGCAGCGTGATCGCGATCCCGGCCGCCGCCCCCACGCTCGCCGCGGTGAGCATCGTGTTCTGCGGGATGCCGAGCGACTTCGGCCCGTAGGACAGGCTGTAGACGATCGTCAGGTAGTAGACGGCGGACCCGCCGACCGCCGCGCCGGTGCCGAGCAGCAGCCGTCCGGGGTACCGCGCGAGGAGCGTGCCGAGCGGAAAGCGCGACACCTTCGTCGACAGGGAGGCGGGGGCGGCCTTGGGCGTTTCCGCCGAGGCGCGGTCCTGGAACACCGGTGACTCCGACACCGTCGTCCGCACCCACAGCCCGACCACCACGAGCACCGCGCTGAGCAGGAACGGCACGCGCCAGGCCCAGTCGGTGAAGCCGTCGCGGCCCACGATGTTCAGGGTCGGGAGGATGACGGCGGTGGAGAGCAGGAACCCGAGGGAGGGGCCGACGTTCGGGACGGCGGCGTAGAGGGCCCGCCGGCCGGGCGGGGCGTGCTCGGCGGCCAGCAGGACCGCGCCGCCCCATTCGCCGCCCATGCTGACGCCCTGCAGCAGACGGAGGGTCACCAGCAGGACGGGGGCGAGGAGGCCGGCGGTCTCGTAGGTGGGGAGCAGGCCGACGCCGACCGTCGCGAGGCCCATCAGCAGGAGGGAGGCGACCAGGGCGCGTCGTCGGCCCAGCCGGTCGCCGATCGTGCCGAAGAGCACGACGCCCAGAGGGCGGGACAGGAAGGCCGCGGCGAAGGTGAGGAACGCGGCGAGGGAGGAGACGGTCGGGTTGCCGGAGGGGAAGAACGCGGGGCCGAGGACGAGCGCGGAGGCCGTGCCGTAGACGGCGAAGTCGTAGTACTCGATGGTCGTGCCGATGAGACTCGCGGCGGCGACCCTGGGCGCCTTGCTCGACCCTGCCGACGGGGAGTCCGGTAAGGAGACGGGTCTGGGTTCCGCGGCCTCGGCGACGGTCCTGGACGGGGATTCGGGCATGGGGGGCTCACTTCCGGTACGCCCGGACACGAATGGTCCGGGCCCAGATGGGGACGGCCACGCATGAAACACGAACCGGAGTGTGGCTGTCACCCTAGGCCGGGAAATTCGAATCCCACAAGGAACCCTCGAAAAAGAACGCCCGCCCAGTACGTCGAATTGTTTCGACGGCGGAATGCGCGCGATTACGCAGGACAACGACATTTAAAGCATGTGATCCCGCTATGCGTTCGGACAGATCGCCAAAATACGCCACGAACACCACTCCTGGACCTCGTCAACCCTGAAGATCCTGTCAAAGCGCTGTCAATATTCATGTGTGGGTACGCATAAAAATTTGCCGACGGTCACGCCTTGCCAACTGCCGATCACGCACGGAATGCTGACGCCCGGCTGAACTTGAAAGTTCTACGACCATCGTTTTTCGGACATGGAGCGGAAGGCGCTTTTCCCATGCTGAAAAGTGGCAAGCCATTACGTTGGAGAAGACTTTCCCTGGCCGGCGACGACCGGCATTTGCTGATACCGCTCGACCACAGCGTTTCGGACGGTCCGGTCGCTCCTCCGGGTCAGTGGGAAGAGCTGTTGAAGGCTCTGGTGGCCGGCGGCGCCGACGGGATCGTCGTCCACAAAGGGCGCGCCCGCACACTCGACCCGGCCCTCCTCAGGAGCTGCGCGCTGGTGGTGCATCTGAGCGCCAGCACGGCCTGCTCCGCCGACGCCGACGCCAAGGTGCTGGTCGGCGACGTGGAGGAGGCGGTGGCCCTCGGCGCCGACGCGGTCAGCGTTCATGTGAACATCGGCTCGGACACCGAGGGGCGCCAGCTCGCGGACCTGGGCGCGGTGGCACGGTCCTGCGACACCTGGGGCATGCCGCTGATCGCGATGGTCTACCCGCGGGGCCCCCGGATCGAGAACCCGCACGATCCGGCGCTCCTCGCGCACATCGTCAACGTCGCCGCCGACCTGGGCGCGGACATGGTGAAGACCTCCGTGGCCCTGCCGCTCGACCGGATGGCCGAGGTGGTGGCCCACAGCCCCATCCCCGTCCTCGCGGCCGGCGGCCCGCCCGACGGCTCCGACCTCATCGAATACGGCACCGCCCTGATGGCCGCCGGCTGCCGGGGCCTGGCCGTCGGCCGCCGGATCTTCTCCTCCCCCTCCCCCGCCTCCCTGGTCTCCCGGCTCGCCGCGGTGGTGCACGGCGGCGAGGTCACCGATGACATGGGCATGACTACCCCTTCCCCTTACTCGACGATCGTGGCAGGTGTCGCATGAGGTTCGCGTGGATCGATCTCCGTGAAGTCCCCCGTCCGCAGCTTCAGGCGGTGGTGGACGCGGCCGTCCACGCCCGGATGGCCGGGGTGGTCTCCGCCGACGCCGAGCTGTTGGGGACACTGCCGCCGACGGTGACCCGGGTGCTGGCCGGTGGAGCCCCGGCCGCCGCTCCCCCGAAGAAGTCCGCGGACAAGGGCGACAAGGCAGACAAGGGCGACAGGGAGGCCAAGGGGGCCGCCGACGCCGAACCCGAGGGCAAGGTTCCGGTCGGCACCGGATTCGACGTCCTGCTGCGGAA
Organism: Streptomyces sp. SP18BB07; assembly: GCF_036322545.1. NCBI lineage: Bacteria > Bacillati > Actinomycetota > Actinomycetes > Kitasatosporales > Streptomycetaceae > Streptomyces > Streptomyces sp. SP18BB07. The sequence continues at coordinate 282,860 of NZ_JAQYWT010000363.1, read as the reverse complement.
GTTCACCGTCCAGGACGAGCTGGACGCCCTCGCCGCCGAGAACCGGGCCGCCACCGGCGCACCGGTCGCCGGCTTCGTCGACGTACGGGACGACCGCACCCTCCAGCTGTCGTGCAAGGGCGCGATGGCGCTGCCGTACACAGTGATCCACTTCGCCGATCCGACGAAGATCCCGCTGGAGATCGTGCTCGCGGCGGCCGAGTCGGCCGAGGGGAAGCTGGTCACCGTGGTCGGGGACCTGGAGGAGGCGGCCATCGTCTTCGACGTGCTGGAACGCGGCTCCGACGGCATCCTGTTCACCCCCCGGAGTGCGGACGACGTGTTCGCGCTGGCCCGGCTGCTGGAGGCGACCACCCCGCAGCTGGAGCTGTCCACGCTCACCGTCGAGAGCATCCGGCACGTCGGGCTCGGCGACCGGGTCTGTGTGGACACCTGCTCCCACTTCGAGGAGGACGAGGGCATCCTCGTCGGCTCGTACTCCTCCGGTTTCGTGCTCTGCTGCAGCGAGACCCACCCGCTGCCGTACATGCCGACCCGGCCCTTCCGGGTCAACGCCGGTGCCCTGCACTCGTACACGCTGGGCCCCGACAACCGCACCAACTACCTCAGCGAGGTCGGTTCCGGCAGCGCCCTGCTCGCGGTCGGTGCCGACGGCCGTACCCGGCGGGTGGTGGTCGGGCGGGCCAAGCTGGAGTCCCGGCCGCTGCTGGAGATCCGCACCCACGCGGAGGACGGGCGGCTGGTGAGCCTGACCGTGCAGGACGACTGGCACGTGCGGGTCCTCGGGCCGGGCGGCAAGGTCCTCAACGTCACCGAACTGCGGACCGGCGACGAGCTGCTCGGCTATCTGGCCCAGGACAAGCGCCATGTGGGCCTGCCCATCGGCGAGTTCTGCAAGGAGGTCTGAGGGCCCATGGGCGAACTCGTGGCGGCCGCGGCCGGCGTGGACGGGATGGGCGTCCTGGTCCAACGGCTGTTCGACGCGCGGGACGACGGTCTGCCGTATCTGACACACCAGCGGGAGACCGTCACACGCGGGGAGTTACGGGAGCGGGTGGCCAAGCAGGCCGCCGTGTTCGCCGGGTACGACATCGGGCCCGGCAGCACGGTGGGGCTCCGGACGCCGCCCAGCTTCACCCAGGTCGAGGTGCTGCTCGCGCTGTGGCGGCTGGGCGCGCAGGTGATGCTCTTCGACTTCCGGCTGAAGCCCGCCGAGGTCGACGCCCTGTGCGCCGTCTGCCGGCCGCAGTTCATGGTCCGGGCCGGCAGCAACGTACGGGCCGCGTTCGGCTTCCGGTCCGAGTACGAGGTCGCCACCGAGTGCCGCAGGGCGGGGCGGGCGGCCGACGGCGACCACCGGCTGGTCCAGTTCAGCTCGGGGTCGACCGGGCGGCCGAAGGTGATCGGCCGGACCGCCTCCTCGATCGCCGCCGAGGTCGAGTCGTTCGCGGCGGTTCCCGGGATGCCGGTCGAGGGCGACCGGCTGCTGCTGCTCAGCTCCACCGCGCACAGCTTCGGACTGCTCGGCGGGCTGCTGCACGCGCTGGCGGCCGGGGTCTCCGTCGTCTTCGCGCCCCGGGTCTCGGCTCGCGACATCCTGCGGACCTCCCTCGACCACCGGATCACCACCTTGTTCGGGGTGCCGATGCACTACGAGTTGCTCGCGGCCGCGCTCGATCCGCCCGCGCTGCCCGCGCTGCGGACCGCCGTCTCCGGCGGAGAGCTGATGCCCCCCGAGGTGGCCGCGCGGTTCGCCGAGCGGTACGGCGTGACGGTCGGCGAGGCCTACGGCACCACCGAGACCGGCATCGTCGCCATCGACGTCGGCGGCAGACTCCGGCCCTCCGTGGGCCGGCCCGCGCCGGGGGTGGTGGTCCGGGAGCACAAGGGCGAACTGGACGTCGCGCTCGCCGAGTCGCCGTACCTCTTCGACTCCGGCGGCACCCAGTACGCCGACGGCTGGCTGCACACCCGGGACCGGGCCGTGGTCGGCGGCGACGGCACGGTCACCGTGGGCGGCCGCGCCGACTCCCTCGTCGTCATCGGCGGCCTCAAGGTCGACCTCACCGAGGTCGAGCACGTACTGCGCGCGCACCCGGCCGTCGAACAGGCGGTCCTCGTCCACGAGGACGTCACCGAGGCGTACGTGACCGTCACCGCCGGGACCGAGCGTCCCTCGGCGGAGGAGCTGCTGCGCTGGTGCCGGGAGCGGCTGGCCGACTACAAGCTGCCCCGGGTGATCCGGCTGCTGGAGACCCTGCCCCGCACGTCGAACGGGAAGCTGGTCCGCCGGGCGGCGACGCTCCAGGCGGCAGCGACGACGAGCGACGCGTAGCGGCTCGGCCCAGCCCTCCGCGCGCAGCCCGCATACGACTTTTCGCACGACCTTCTCACGACCTTCCCCTCTGGAGATGGCGATCATGAGCACGTCCACCCTGGACAACGAGATCCGCGAGTTCGTCCTGACCACGGTCATCGACGAGATGAACATCCTGCTGAGCCGGGACGGCATCACCGACGAGAGCCCGGTGACCGTCGGCGGTCTGGAGCTGGACTCCCTGAGTCTGATCGAGCTGACGTTGCGGCTGGAATCGCGGTTCGGCGTGGAGATCCCGGACACCGACATCGAGCCGCTGGCCTCGCTGACCCTCGGCGGGCTGGTGGCCGAGGTCGTCCGGCGCGGGGCGAAGGCATGACGGCGGAGACCTCCCCGCCGGCCGTCCTCACCACCGGGCTCGTCCGGGAGCTGCTGTCCGACCGCAAGATCTTCCCCGGCGTCCCGGACGACCTCGACGAGGACGCCGAACTGGTCCTGGACTCCCTGGGGTTGGTGTGGCTGCTGCATGTGGTGGAGGAGCGGTACGGCCTGATCGTGGAGCCCCGCGACGAGGACATCGCGGGCCTGACTTCGCTCCGGCGGCTCACGGAGTTCCTGGGCGCGGCCGGGACGCCGGATTCGGCGGGGGCGTCGGGCGCGGCGGGGGCGTCGGGCGCGGCGGGGGCGTCGGGCGTGGCCGCAGCGCCGGGTGCGCCGGAGATGTCGGGTGCGCCGAGTGCGCCGGGTGGGGGTGAGCGCGGTGACCGGTGAGGTGACGGTGACCGGGTTCGGTGTCCATACCGCCTTCGGCGCGGGCGCGGACGCCCTGAGGCGCGGTGTCTTCGCCGGCGTCCCCTCCTTCGCCCCCACCACCCGGTTCGACACCGGCCCCTACCGCACCCCGATGGCCGGCGCCGCCCCCGACGGCCCCGACGCGGTGGAGCACTGGGCGCTGCGCCCCGCCCTCGCGCGCTGCGGAGCGGAGGCCCTCGACATGGCCGGTCTGCCCACGGGCACCGAGGCGGCGGTCCTGCTGGGCATCGCGGGCGACTGCACGAGCATCACGCGCTACTGGCGGGAGGCGGCGGCACCGGGGGCCGACGAGAACGGCGGCGCCGGTACGGGCCGAGCCACGACCCCGGCCCGCGGGCTCACCCGGACCGACGCGGGGCACGCACCCCCCGATGACGCGCCCGACGCCCGGTTCGCCTTCCCCGGCAACGGGACTGTCGGAGCGGTGGGGCTCGCCGCGTCACCGGCCGACGCGGCGGCTGCCCGGCTCGCCGACGCCGTCCCCGCACATCTCGCCGAGTCGCTGGCCGGAGGCCTCGGGCTGACCGGGCCCCGGCTGACTTTCACCAACGCCTGTGTGGCCTCCGCCGCCGCGATCATCCACGCCTGCCGGCTGCTCTCCTCCGGGCGGATCGATGTCGCGGTGTGTGCCGGCGGCTATCTCGTGGAGGAGGAGACGTTCGGGAAGTTCGACTCGGGGCGGGCGTTGTCGCGTGACGGCATGGTGCGGCCGTTCAGTGCCGACCGCACCGGGCTGCTGCTCGGCGACGGGGTCGCGGCGGTCGTACTGGAGTCCGCCGAGCACGCGCGGCGGCGCGGGGCACGGCCGTTGGCGGATGTGGTCGGCTGGGGTGCGGCGACCGACGCCCACCACATCGCGCAGCCGCATCCGGACGGCGTCGGCCTGGCCCGCGCGACCCGGCAGGCGCTGCGACTGGCCGGGGACCCCGACGGGTCGGGCCTCGGCTACGTCAACGCCCATGGCACCGGCACCAAGTACAACGACGGCGCCGAGACGCGGGGGCTGCGCGCCGCGCTCGGGGAGCGGGCCGAGTCGATCCCGGTCAGCTCGACCAAGAGCACCACGGGGCATCTCCTGGAGGCCGCCGGAGTCGTGGAGTTCGTGATCACGATGCTGGCCCTGACGGAGGGCGTGCTGCCGCCGACCGCCAACTTCACGCGGGCGGACCCCGAGTGCGACCTGGACTACGTGCCGAACAGGCCCCGCCCGACCGACCTCCGACGGGCCCTCACCGTCAACGCCGCCTTCGGGGGCGCCAACACCGCACTCGTCCTGGAGCGACCGTGACGAAGACGGACAGGAGAAGGACGACCGAAACCCGTTCCGACAGCGGGAGCGAGGCTCTCACGGCTGACGGAGTCGTGCCGCGTTCGCCGCTCGTGGTCCTGGCCGGCGCCACCGCGACCCATGGCACCGGACGGGACGGTGACATCCCGCTGCCGCGCCTGCCCGGGTTCGTGGAGTCGGCGTTCAGCCCGTTGGTGTACGAGGTCGCCGCGCGGTGTCTGACCGAGCGGCCCGGGGACGGTGCCCGCACGGCCGTCGTGCTCGCGAGCCTGATGGGCGACACCACGACGGCCGATCTGGCGAGTCGGCGCGTGGTCGCGGGCCGGGTCCACAACCCGCTGCTGTTCATGCAGGCCACGGCCAACTCCGTGCTGGGGCACCTCAGCCGGGAGTTCGGGATCACCGGGCAGATGTTCAGCCTGTCGACCCTCGACGACCCGGTGACCGAACTGCTGGCCATGGCCGACCTCCTCCTGGAGGACCCGGAGCTGGACCAGGTCCTGGTGGTGGGCGTGGAACTGGGCGGCGGTGAGCGGTGGGCCGCCGTGCACCGGGAGTTGTCCGCCGAGTACGGCCGCCCGGTCCCGGACCTGCCCGAGGCCGCCGCTCTGGCGGTGGCCGTCCTGCTCGGCCGCCCCGATTCCGGCGCGCAGCCCGAATCGGGTGCCCCCATCACCATCCGTTCGACGGATTCGACGGATTCGACGGATTCGACGGATTCGACGGAGACGTACGCCGGGGAGCGCTCGGCGGCGGCCGCGCACAACGGCAGCATCCAAGGTCTGTTCGACCTGGCCGCCGCCCACCGGCGGTTGCCGCGGGACGCGGAACGAGACGAGACGGAGAGTCATGCTCATCAGTAGGCAGGAGCGGGCACGGATCTGCTCCGACACGGAACTCGGCGCCGGCAACGTCCTGCAACGACTGCGCGCATATGAACGCCCGCTCGACGAAACGGTGGTGCACACCGACCGCACCTGGCGCGCACCGGACGGCAGCCGACCCGAGGTGCTGACGCTCGGGCAGTTGTACGAGGCGGTCGAGGCCTACGCGGGCTGGTACACGGCCCACGGGGTGCGCCCCCGCGACCCGGTGGCCATCCACTCCTCCTCCGCCACCGAGTTCGCGGTGAACTTCCTGGCGCTGACGTCGATCGGAGCCGTGCCGTCGTTCGTCAACGGCAACCTCTCGCCCGAGATCGCCCGGGAGTACGTCCGCCGCCAGGGCGCGGTGGGCGCCTTCACGGACGAGGCACACCGCGAGGTGCTGACCGGGGACGCGGGCGGAGAAGGTGGCGCCGGCGGAGAAGGGGGCGCGGACGGCTCCGGGGGGCGCGGCCTCGGGCTCGGCTTCCACCTGACCGCCGCCGACGTCCACCCGGAGCACCGCGCGTCGCTCCCGCCGTCGTACCCCTACCGGCACGACCCCACCGACCCGGTGCTCATCTCCCACTCCTCCGGCACGACCGGCCTGCCGAAAGGGGTGCCGCACACCCATCGGACGCTGATGTACGCCCAGCTGCACCGGCTGCGGTTCTCCACCGGCGCCGACATGGAACGCACGCTGGTGGGACTGCCGGGCGCGCACAACGCGATGGTGGCGACGCTGCTGTACTGCCTGCTGCTGCGCACGGACCTCAAGTTGCTCTCCAGCCAGCGCGGCACGGACGTGCTGGACGCGGTCGAGGCGTTCCGGCCGACCACCGTGCTGGCCTTCGCCGGGACCTTCGGCGAGATGGCGGCGGAGGACCTGACGGCACGTGATCTGTCCAGCGTGCAGGTGTGGTTCAACACGGGGGACGCGGCGCACGAGGCGCACATCCGGGCGCTCGTCCAACACGGGAGCCGGATCGAGATCCGGCGCGACCTGAGCCGCGTCCGGGTCGAGGGGTCGGTCTTCGTGGACGGACTCGGTTCGTCGGAGGCCGGCTACTCGGTCTTCCACAACCGGCACACCAAGGACACCTCCGCCTACTCCCGCTGTGTCGGCAAGCCGATCAGCTTCGCCGAGGCCGCCGTGCTCGCCGAGGACGGCGGCCCGCTGCCGCCCGGGCGGATCGGCCGTCTGGGCCTCAAGTCGCCCACGCTGACGCCCGGTTACTGGAACGACTCGCTCACCTGGCACCGGATGCGGCTCGGCGGCTACTGGCTCACCGGGGACCTCGCCCACCAGGACGAGGAGGGCAACTTCTACCACCTCGACCGGGCCCCGGACGCCATCCGCACCCCGGCGGGAATCGTCTTCAGCACCCGCACCGAGGAACTGCTCCTGGCCGCGCTGCCGGAGCTCAGCGACTGCACGGTGGTCGGGATCGCCCCCGAGGGCGTACGTGCGGACTGGGACGGCGACGGCGAGGCGGAGGCGTACGCGCTGCTCCAACTCGCCGACGAACTCGCCGATGAACGCACCGACGAACGCACCGACGAACTCGCCGACACGAGCGCCACCGGAGCGGGAGTCGACGAGGAGTGGACCGGGCGGGTCAACGCGGTGCTGACGGCCGCCGGGTTCCCCCCGGTGACCCGGGCGCTGCGGATGAAGGCCGGTGACGTGGCCAAGGGCGCCACCGGCAAGGTTCTCAAACGAGTGATGCGCGACCGGTTCGCCGCCGACACGGCCGCCGCGGTCGCCGCCGAGGAGCAGCACGCATGAGCACGCACTCCGACGCCGACGGCGTCAACCACCGTGCCCGGGCCGGTGAGGCGTACCGGCTGTGGTGGCAGCACGACGCCAACTGGTACCAGGGGGTGGCCGCCCGGTTCGGGCAGGAGGCCGCGAACGAGATCAACGCGGAGGCGATGGGGAAGGTCGCCCTGCACGTCGGGCAGCGGGTCGCCAAGCTGCACGGCCCGCTCCCCGACACCGGCGACGGCCGCAAGGACCTGGAGGAACTGCGCCGCCGTTACGACGACTGCGGCGACCGGATGTTCCCGCCGGAGCTGCGCAACGCCGCCACCGAGGTCGAGGACGACGACCTGATCGTCCTCACCCTCAAGCGGAACTTCGCGATCACCATGGTCCGGATGGCCGGCTCGCTGGAGGGCTACTGCTGCCCGTGCACCGCCGTCCACGCCGGCTGGTCCGAGGGACTGGGCGTGACCCTCACGGAGAACAGGGCCGAGACCTGTCTGCGCGACGGCGACAAGGCCTGCCGCCTCCTCATCCGGGTCGCCCCGACCGCCGCGACCGCGACCGACACCACCTCGCCCACCGCTCCCTCCGCAGTCACCGCACCCACCGCCGTCGTCCCCGGTTCGGAGGGCTGAGCCATGCGTGTACTCGTCGCCGGGGCCACCGGCGTGGTCGGACATCCCCTGGTGGGCGCGCTGCGGGCGCGGGGCCACCGGGTGAGCGCACTGGTGCGGCAGGGGTCGCGGGCCCGGGCCCCGGAGGCGGACGAGGTGGTGGTCGCCGACGCACTGGACCGCGAAGCCGTGCTGTCGGCGGTGTCGGCCGCCCGGCCCGAGGTGGTCGTCCACCAGCTGTCCGCCCTGCGTCTGCTGCGGGACGACCCGCCGGAGGCCTTCGCCCGCACCGCGCGCCTGCGCGTCGAGGGCACGGCCCACCTGATCGAGGCGGCCCGCGCGGCCGGCGCGCGCCGCCTGGTGGCCCAGTCCATCGCCTTCGCCGCCGCCCCGGCCGGCGACCCGGTCCTCGACGAGGACGCGCCCCTGTACGTCGACGCCCCCGACCCCGGCTGGGCCTCGACCGTACGGGCCGTCGCCGAGCTGGAACGGCAGGTGACGGCCGGCGACCTGGAGGGCGTGGTGCTGCGCTACGGCACGCTGTACGGACCCCGCACGGCGTACGCCCGTACCGGCGCCACCGCAGGATCCGTACAGGCCGGTCGGCTGCCGCTGCCGGGCGGCGGAGCCGGGATCATGTCGTTCCTGCACGTCGAGGACGCGGTGGGAGCGGCCGTGACGGCCGTCGAGTCCGACGCCACCGGGGTGTTCCATGTGACGGACGACGATCCGGCCCCCGCCGCGCAGTGGCTGCCGCACCTCGCCCGGATGCTCGCCGCTCCCTCCCCGCGCACGGTCCCGGCGGACCTCGCGCCCCGGCTCCTCGGCTGGTTCATGACCCACCAGCTCACCTCCGCGCGCGGCGCGGCCAACGACCGGGCCCGTACGGTCCTGGGCTGGAAGCCGACCAGACCGAGCTGGCGCGACGGGCTGGGCCGGGAATGACCCGTGCCGAGGACGCCCTCGCCGTCTGTGTGATCGGCGCCGGTCCGCGTGGGCTCTCCGTGCTGGAGCGGATCTGCGCCAACGCGGGCGGGGTCGGGCGGCCGGTCGAGGTCCACCTCGTCGATCCGTACCCGCCGGGCGCGGGCGCGGTCTGGCGCACGGACCAGCCGGGCGAGCTGCTGATGAACACGGTCGCCTCCCAGGTGACCCTGTTCACCGACGACAGCGTGGACTGCGCGGGACCGTCGGTGCCGGGACCGAGCCTGTACGCCTGGGCGTGCGCGATCCGCGACCGGGCCGTGGGGCAGGACCGGGAGCACGGCTACGGTCAGGAGGTCGGCCGGGACGTCGTACAGGCGCTGCCCGCGCGGGTCGTGGAGGAGGCCCGGCGGCTCGGCCCCGACACCTATCCGACCCGTGCGTTCCACGGGCACTACCTGGAATGGGTCTTCCGCCACCAGTTACGCACGGCCCCCGCCCACGTGACGGTCCGCACCCACCGGACGACGGCGGTCGCGCTGACCGACGACCCCGTGACCGAGCGGAACGAGCACACCGCGGGCCGCCGGAGCGTCGAGGTCACGGGCCGGCGGAGCGTCGAGGTCACGGGTCGGCGGAGTGAGGAGGCCACGGGCCGGCCGCAGCGGGTGACGCTGGCGAACGGTGACCGGCTGTCGGGGCTGGACGCGGTGGTGCTGGCCCTCGGCCACGGCGATCTGACGCCGTCGCCGGAGGAGCGCGCGCTGCGCTCCTTCGCCGACCGCCACGGCCTCGTCCACGTGGCCCCCGCGAACCCGGCCGACGCCGACCTGAGCGGGATCGCGCCCGGCACCCCGGTCGCCCTGCGCGGACTGGGCCTGAACTTCTTCGACTGCCTGGCCCTGCTCACCGAGGGCCGCGGCGGCACGTTCAAGGAGGGTGCGTCCGGTCTGGTGTACCTCCCGAGCGGCAACGAGCCCGTCCTGTACGCCGGTTCGCGGCGTGGCGTCCCGTACCACGCCCGAGGTGAGAACGAGAAGGGCGCGCTCGGGCGCCACGAGCCGCGTTTCCTGACCGCGGACGTCATCGCGGGGCTGCGGCGCCGGGTGGCCGACGGGCACCCCCTGGGCTTCCGCCGGGACCTCTGGCCGCTCGTCGACCGCGAGGTGAGGACCGTCTATCACGAGGCATGGATCCGCGCCGCCCGAGGACCGGAGGAGGCCGAGGAGTTCGTACGGTCGTGCCGCGCGGACGCGGACGGACGGGGCGAGGCGGCCCTGCTCGACCGTCACGCGGTCCCGCCCGGCGAGCGATGGGACTGGACGCGGATCGAACGCCCCTACGGCGAGCGGAGGTTCACGGGCCGCGCCGACTTCCGGAGCTGGCTGCTGGCCTATCTGCGCCGGGACGTCGCCGAGGCCCGCCGCGGCAATGTGCACGGCCCGTTGAAGGCGGCGCTGGACGCCCTGCGGGACCTGCGCAACGAGATCCGGCTCGTCGTCGACCACGGCGGAGTCTCCGGCGACTCGTACCGCGCCGAACTCGACGGCTGGTACACGCCGTTGAACGCCTTCACCTCGATCGGCCCGCCCGCCTTCCGTGTCGAGCAGCTGATCGCGCTGATCGAGGCGGAGGTCGTGCGGCTGCTCGGCCCGGGGATGCGGGTACGGACGTGGTCGCCCGGTGCCAGTCCGGCGGAGGGCGAGGGCGGATTCCTTGTGGACGCCGAGTCGGTGGACGACCCTCCGGTGCGGGTCGCCGCCCTGATCGAGGCCCGGCTGCCCGCCGTGGACCTGCGGCGGAGCACCGACCCGCTGCTCCGAGGGCTGCTCGCGTCCGGCGCGTGCGGCCCGTACCGGCTGCCGGGCGAGCCGGGTCACGAGCCCGGCGGACTGGCGGTCACCGACGGCCCGCCCCGGCTGGTGGACGCGGCGGGCCGGCCGCATCCGCACCGGTTCGCCTTCGGCGTGCCGGTGGAGGGGGTGCGCTGGGTGACGGCGGTCGGCATCAGGCCCGGCGTCGGCTCGGTGACGTTGGAGGACTCGGACGCGATCGCACGGGCGGCGCTGGGGCTGGGACCGGTACGGGCGCCGGGGCCGGAGGCGGCACCGGGGGCGGGGGCGAGACCGGGAACAGGAACGGGGCCGGAGCCGGAGCCGGTACCGGGGCCCGGGAGCCACGAGAGCACCGTCGTTCCATCCCCACACCGGACATCCGGCACGAGGAGTCGATGAGCATGAACGCGATGTCCGCGGGCACCGACGCGGGCCTGCTCGCCCCCACGTGGGCGGGCACCCCCGTCGCGGCCGAGGTGACCGACGAGGCGTGGTTGCAGGCCATGCTGGACGCCGAAGTGGCCCTCGCCCGCGCCCAGCACGCGGTCGGGCTGACGCCCGCCGCCGTCGTGGAGACGATCGCCGCGGCGGCCCGGGCGGAACGGCTCGACCTGGTCGCGCTGGCCCACGCGGCCCGGGCGTCCGCCAACCCGGTGGTCGCCCTGGTCACCGTCTTCGGCGAGGCCGTCGCCGCGAGGGATCCGGCCGCCGCGGAGTATGTGCACCGGGGCTCCACCAGCCAGGACATCCTGGACTCGGCGGCGATGCTGATCGGCCGTCGGGTGCTCGATCTGATCGCGGCGGACCTGTGCCGCGTGATGGCGGCCCTCGCCTCACTGGCCGACACCCACCGCCACACCGTTCTCGCCGGCCGCACCCTCGCCCAGCACGCGGTGCCGACGACCTTCGGGTTGAAAGCGGCGGGGTGGCTGGAACTGGTCGCCGACGCGTCGGTGCGGGTGCGGGCGGTGGCCGCGCGGCTTCCGGCGCAGTTGGGCGGAGCGGGCGGGACGTTGGCCGCGTATCGGGAGTACGCGGTGATGGACCGCGAGGCCCTGGCCGGAACGGACGGGGGAACGGACGGCGGAACGGATGGGGGAACAGGCGGCGGAACGGACGGCGGCGATCCCGGCGAGGGCGGGCTGGAGCTGCTCAAGCCGTTCGCCGAGGCGCTGGGCCTCGCCGAGCCCACACTCCCCTGGCACACCGTCCGTACTCCCGTCGCCGAACTCGGGGCCGCGCTCCAGCTCGTCACCGGGGCGCTCGGGAAGTTCGCGCTCGACGTGCAGACGCTGTCCCGTACGGAGATCGGTGAGCTGTCCGAGCCGGCGGGGGCCGGACGTGGCGCCTCCTCGGCCATGCCGCAGAAGCGGAACCCCGCGCTGGCCACGCTGATCGTGTCGGCCGCCCGGCAGGTCCCGGCGCACGCCCTGGTGCTGGCGCAGTGTCTGCTCGCCGAGGACGAGCGGCCCGCCGGGGCGTGGCACGCCGAGTGGCAGCCGCTGCGGGAGGCGCTGCGGCTGACGGGCGGGGCCGCGCACACCGCCGTGGAGCTCGCGGAAGGGCTGATCGTCCACCCCGAGCGCATGCGGGCCAACCTCGACCTGACCGGCGGCGCCATCGTCGCCGAACGCCTGAACGTGGCACTGGCCCCGGTGCTCGGCAAGGTCCGCGCGAAGAAGCTCCTGAGCGCCGCCTCGGCCGAGGCCGCCGACACCGGCCGCCCGCTGCGCGCGGTGCTGGCCGCCGACCCCGAACTGTCCGCCCGGTTCTCCCCCGACCGGCTCTCCGAACTGCTCGACCCCGCCCGGTACACGGGCGCGGCCGAGGCCCTGATCGACCGGGCCCTGCGCAGATACGACGAGCTGAGCGCGGAGCCGCGCGCTCACGAGAAGAACGGAGGCACGCGGTGAGCACCGTGAGCCGGACGACCGCGACACCGGCCGCCCCACCCACCCGCTCCTGGCCCGTCCTCCTGGTCGTGGTCTGCGCCCAGATGCTGATCTGGCTGGACACCTCGATCCTCAACGTCGCCGTCACCACCCTCGCCGACCCGGTGGAGGGGCTGGGCGCCACCCCCGGCGAACTGGAGTGGGTGGCGAGCGCGTACACCCTGGTCGTCGCCGGCACCCTGTTCGCGGGTGGCGCGCTGGCCGACCGTTTCGGCCCCCGGAACACGCTCGTCGCCGGACTCGCGCTGATCGGCGTGGCCTCCGGCGCGGGCGCGTTCGTGGACAGCCCGGAGTGGCTGATCGTGGCCCGCGTCTTCATGGGCACGGGCGCCGGCCTGTTGATGCCGGCCACGCTGACGGTCATCGTGCAGAGCACCCCGGAGGAGAAACGCACCCGGGCGATCGCGATCTGGAGCTCGTCGAGCGGTCTCGGCGTGGCCATCGGCCCGGTCGCCGGCGGGGCGCTGCTCAGCCACTTCTGGTGGGGCTCGGTGTTCCTGGTCAATGTGCCGATCGTCGCCCTGTGTCTGCCGGCGGTCCTGGCCGTCGTCCCCGACCTCGGCGGCTCCCGCCGCCGTGTGCTCGACCTGCCGGGCCTCCTCCTGTCTGTGCTCGGCCTGGGCGGGGTGGTCTACGGCATCATCGAACTCGGCGGCGGCAGCGCCTGGTACGGGCCGCACGTGCTGCTGCCCCTGGTGCTGGGCGCTGTCGTGCTGGCCGTCTTCGTCGCCGGTCAGCGCAGGTCCGCGACACCCAGCCTGGATCTGCGGCTCTTCCGGCAGCCCGGCTTCACGGCGGGCAGCGTGGTGCTGCTGATCGCCTTCATGGCGTTGGCCGGCCACCTGTTCTACGCGGCCTTCTATCTCCAGGGCCCCCGGGGCCTCTCCCCCGCCGACGCCGGAACCGTCATGATCGCCGCCGCGATCGGCATCGTCCTGGGCAGCCAGGCCTCCCCGGCGCTGAGCCGTCGGCTGTCGGCCCGCTGGACCGTCGCTGCCGGGGTCCTGGCCACCGCCGCCACCTACGTCGCGTACGCCTGGCTCGACGGGGAGACCCCGCTGTGGGTGGTCGTCGCGCTCCTGTGGATCCAGGGCTTCGGCATGGGAGTGGTCGGCACGCCGGTCACGGCCGTGATGATGCGCGGGGTGCCGCCACAGCTCGCGGGCGCCGGTTCCGCCGTCAACAGCGTCACCCGGCAGGTGGGCGGCACCCTCGGTGTGGCCATGGCCGGCTCCATCCTCTCGGCCGTCTACCGGGACCGGATGGCCGAGGCCGAACTGCCCGGCCCCGCACAGGGCTTGTCCCCCGCCGCAGGGGAACAGGCCCGCGCCTCCGCCGAGGCCGCCCGCGCCCTGGCCGACTCGCTGAACCTGCCCGACCTGGCGACCGCTGCCGACCGCGCCTTCCTCGACGCCATGTACGCCGCCACGCTCTCCGTCGCCGCCCTCGCCCTCATCGGCTGCGCGGTGGCGGTGACGGGCCTGCGCAACCGCACGACACCGGAGCACCGAAAACCCGAACGCGAACGCGAACCAGAACCAGAACCAGAACCAGAACGCGAACGCGAACGCGAACCCGAATCCACCCCACAGATCCGGACGCGACCGCAGAAGCCCACCCAGGTGTCGGACCCGGCGCGGAGAGGAACCGCACGATGACACAGCCGCCGACCACGGAGACGGCTGCACCCACCACCCCGGCCACGGCCACAGCGGCTGCCGCTTCCCCGACGCCCGCGGCCCGCTCGGTCCTCGTCACCGGAGGCAACAGGGGCATCGGACTGGCCATAGCCCGCCGCTTCGCGGCAGCCGGGGACCGGGTCGCCGTGACCTACCGGAGCGAGGCGCCCCCCGCCTCCGAGGGCTTCCTCGCCGTACGGTGCGACGTGACGGACAGCGCCCAGGTCGACCAGGCCTTCAAGGAGGCCGAGACGGCCCACGGCCCGGTCACCGTCCTGGTCGCCAACGCGGGCGCTACCCGGGACCGGCTGCTGGTGCGGATGTCGGAGGAGGACTTCGTCTCCGTCGTCGACACCAACCTCACCGGCGCCTTCCGGGTCGCGCGGCGTGCGGTGCGCGGCATGCTGCGCGCGGGCCACGGCCGGATCGTCCTGCTCTCCTCCACGGCGGCCCTGCACGGCTCGCCCGGCCAGACCAACTACGCGGCGGCGAAGGCCGGCCTCGTCGGCTTCGCCCGTTCCCTCACCCAGGAGCTCGGTTCCCGGGACATCACCTGCAACGTCGTCGCCCCCGGGCTCACCGAGACGGACATGAGCCACGCCCTCACCCCGGAACAGCGCCGCGCACTGCTGAGCACCACCCCCGCCGGGCGCCCCGGCACCCCGAAGGAGGTCGCCGACGCGGTGGCCTTCCTGGTCGGCGCGGGCTACGTACGCGGCGCCGTGATCCCGGTCGACGGGGGCGCCGGGCTGGGCCACTGAGGCACTCCGGGACCGGGTGGGGAAGCGGACGTCGCGCGGCCGCCCGTTTCCCCACCCCCGTTCGGAACGCCGATGAGGACTAGCTCCGCCCGCGCAGCGCCCGGTACTTGGCGACCAGGGCCTTCGTGGACTCGTCGAGCCCCGGCACCTCGGCCCCTTCCGTGAGCGCCGGCTCCACGCGCTTGGCGAGGACCTTGCCCAGCTCGACGCCCCACTGGTCGAAGGAGTCGATGTTCCAGACGGCGCCCTGGACGAACACCTTGTGCTCGTACAGTGCGATCAGCTGACCGAGGACCGACGGGGTCAGCTCCTTCGCCAGGATCGTGGTCGTCGGGTGGTTCCCCTTGAAGGTCTTGTGCGGCACCAGCTCCTCCGGCACGCCCTCCGCCCGCACCTCGTCCGGCGTCTTGCCGAAGGCCAACGCCTGGGTCTGGGCGAAGAAGTTGGCCATCAGGAGGTCGTGCTGGGCCTTGAGCGTGTCGCTGAGCTCGGCGACCGGCTCGGCGAAGCCGATGAAGTCCGCCGGGATCAGCTTCGTGCCCTGGTGGATCAACTGGTAGTACGCGTGCTGCCCGTTGGTCCCCGGCGTGCCCCAGACCACCGGCCCGGTCTGCCACTCCACCGGCACCCCGTCCCGGCCCACGTACTTGCCGTTGGACTCCATGTCCAACTGCTGGAGGTAGGCGGTGAACTTGGAGAGATAGTGGCTGTAGGGCAGCACCGCGTGCGACTGGGCGTCGTGGAAGTTGCCGTACCAGATGCCCAACAGGCCCAGCAGCAGCGGCACATTGGACTCGGCGGGTGCCGTACGGAAGTGCTCGTCGACGATGTGGAAACCGTCGAGCATCTCCCGGAAGCGGTCGGGCCCGATCGCGATCATCAGGGACAGCCCGATCGCCGAGTCGTAGGAGTACCGCCCGCCGACCCAGTCCCAGAACTCGAACATGTTGGCCGTGTCGATGCCGAAGTCCGACACCTTCTCGGCGTTCGTCGAGAGCGCCACGAAGTGCTTGGCGACGGCCTCGGAGCCGGCCTTCAGCTCGGTGAGCAGCCAGTCGCGCGCGGAGGTCGCGTTGGTGATCGTCTCGATGGTGGTGAACGTCTTGGAGGCGATGATGAACAGCGTCTCCGCCGCGTCCAGGTCCCGCACCGCCTCGTGCAGGTCGGCCCCGTCCACGTTGGACACGAAACGGACGGTCAGATCGCGGTCGGTGTAGGAGCGCAGCACCTCGTACGCCATCGCCGGGCCGAGATCGGAGCCGCCGATGCCGATGTTGACGACGTTCTTGATGCGCCTGCCTGTGTGGCCGGTCCACTCGCCGGAGCGGATGCGCTCGGCGAAGGCGGCCATCCTGTCGAGCACGGCGTGCACACCGGGCACCACGTTCTCGCCGTCGACCTTGATCACCGCGTCGCGCGGGGCGCGCAGCGCGGTGTGCAGGACGGCACGGTCCTCGGTGGTGTTGATCTTCTCGCCGCGGAACATGGCGTCCCGCAGCCCGAACACGTCGGTGGCGGCGGCCAGCTCGCGCAGCAGCCGCAGTGTCTCGTCGGTGACCAGATGCTTGGAGTAGTCGACGTGCAGATCGCCGACCTCCAGTGTGTACCCGGCGCCGCGCCCCGGGTCGGCCGCGAACAACTCCCGCAGCCGGACGTCACCCTGCTGTTCCCGGTGCTCGGCCAGCGCGGTCCACTCCGGCGTCTGGTTGAGCCTGGTACGGCTTTCTGCGTTCATCTCGGACTTCAGCCTTCTTTCCTACCTGGTCCTGCCTGCGTACCTTGCCCCGCTGCCGTTCCAACCTAATTGATCACGACGAAACACGAGCCGTCGTCCCCCGGTCGTCGGGCACAACAACAGATACGTCCGCCCCGAGCGCCGGTATCAGCGTGATCACGGACACGACGAAGAAGGCGGCGAGCAGGGACGGCGTGTGCGTCCCCCAGGCCGTGGCGACGGCTCCGCCCAGGGCACCGAGGGGTGGCTCCGAGGGGTGCGCTGTTACGGGGCCACCGTCGCGAACCCGACGTCGCACAGCGCGGTGGCGGCGCGAGAGCGGTCATCACGCCATACACCCCCAGCGCCATACGCCTCCGGCCGGGCACCCTCGGTGCCCGGCCGGTGTCGTTCGCTAGATCTCGCCCCGCAGTTTGGCGAGCGCCTCGGCGAGGATCGCCTCGCCGTCCGCGTCGCTGCGCCGCTCGCGGACGTAGGCGAGGTGCGTCTTGTAGGGCTCGGTGCGCGGTGGGTCCGGCGGGTTGTCCCGGTCCTGTCCGGCCGGGAAGCCGCAGCGCGGGCAGTCCCAGGTGTCGGGGACCTGAGCGTCGCTGGCGAAACTCGGCTGGGTCTCGTGTCCGTTGGAGCACCAGAAGGAGATGCGCAGCCGGGGTGCGGACTCGCCGCGCTCGGCTTCGCCCATCGGCCCCGCCCCGACCCGGCTTCCTCGGATCGCGTTGCCACTTGCCACGGTCGTAACTCCCTGCGTGATGGTGCGGCGAAGCGAGTCGGCGTTTCGCTTCGCTGCGAGCGCCTCAGTCTACGTAAGGCCCAACGCGCGTCCAGTGATTGGAGTTACATCCCGCCCACAGACGCAAGCCCCATGATAGGCCGCGCTCGAAGTCGCGTACCCGGCATGGGGCTTTACGTGCGGAATGGTGCGTCCGTGACGCGTTGTTCGCCGGTGTCGGCCTGAGGGTCAGTTGTTGACCTTCATCAGGATGCCGAGTACGACAATGCACGCGAACCACAGCAGACCGACCACGACGGTGATCCGGTCGAGGTTGCGCTCGGCGACCGAGGAGCCGCCGACGGAGGACTGCATACCGCCACCGAACATGTCGGAGAGGCCGCCGCCCTTGCCCTTGTGCATCAGCACCAGCAGCATCATCAGCAGGCTGAAGACGATCAGGGCGATCGAGAACCCCATAACCACGGCTGGACCAACTTCCTCGGATTCTGATGGACTGCGGGGACCGGCCGCGGCGGCCGGTCCCCGCAAGAGTACGACGTCTCGCTGCTACCGCCTACTCGCTGGTCTTCGGTTCGCCGCCGGGGCGCTCCGATCCGGTGTCGACGAGCCGACCGTGCTCGGCCCTTCGGGCCTCCGCGCGCTCGACTCGTCGACACCGGCCGCGCCCCGGCGACTCACTGGTCGCGGAAGCGCACGATCTTGACGAACTCGTCGGCGTCCAGCGAGGCACCGCCTACCAGGGCCCCGTCGATGTCGGCCTGGGCCATGATCTCGGCGACGTTCCCGGCCTTGACGGAGCCGCCGTACTGGATGCGGACCTTGTCGGCCAGCTCCTGGCCGTACAGCTCGGTGAGCTTGGCGCGGATGGCGGCGCAGACCTCCTGGGCGTCCTCGGCGCCGCAGACCTTGCCGGTGCCGATGGCCCAGACGGGCTCGTAGGCGATGACGACGGTCTCGGCATGCTCGGCGGGGACGTCCTTGAGGCCGCCCTCGACCTGGGCGAGGGTGTGGGCGACGTGGTTGCCCGCCTCGCGGACCTCCAGCTCCTCGCCGACGCACAGGATCGGGGTGAGGCCGTGCTTGTAGGCGGCCTTGACCTTGGCGTTGACGATCTCGTCGGTCTCGTCGTGGTACTGGCGGCGCTCGGAGTGGCCGATCGCCACGAAGGTGCACTTGAGCTTGGCCAGCATCGGGCCGGAGATCTCGCCGGTGTAGGCGCCGGAGTCGTGGGCCGAGAGGTCCTGGGCGCCGTACTTGATCTTGAGCTTGTCGCCGTCGACCAGGGTCTGGACCGAGCGCAGGTCGGTGAAGGGCGGCAGGACCGCGACCTCGCAGGCCTCGTAGTCCTTGTCGGCGAGGGCGAAGGCGAGCTTCTGGACGTGGGCGATGGCCTCGAGGTGGTTGAGGTTCATCTTCCAGTTGCCCGCCATCAGGGGCGTACGCGTGCTCATTGAGGGTCAGTCCTCCAGTGCGGCGAGACCGGGGAGCGTCTTGCCCTCGAGGTATTCGAGGGAGGCGCCGCCACCGGTAGAGATGTGGCCGAATGCGTTCTCGTCGAAGCCCAGGATCCGTACGGCCGCGGCGGAGTCGCCGCCGCCGACGACCGTGAAGGCCTTGGAATCGAGGAGTGCCTGGGCGACCGCCTTGGTGCCCTCGGCGAAATCGGGGTGCTCGAAGACGCCCATGGGGCCGTTCCAGAAGACGGTGGCGGCGTCGGCGATCTTCGAGGCGTACAGCGTGGCGGACTCCGGACCGATGTCCAGGCCCATCTGCCCGGTGGGCATGGCGTCCGCGGCGACCGAGGTGGCGTCGGCCGGAGCCTTGCTCTTCAGGTCCGGGAAGGCGGGCGCGACGACGGCGTCGACGGGCAGGACCAGCTCGACACCGGTCTTCTCCGCCCGCTCCAGGTACTCGGTGACCGCGCCGAGCTGATCCTCCTGGAGCAGGGAGCCGCCGACCTCGTACCCCTTGGCCTTGAGGAAGGTGTAGGCCATGCCGCCGCCGATGAGGATGCGGTCGGCCTTGCCGAGCAACTGGTCGATGACGGCGAGCTTGTCGGAGACCTTGGCGCCGCCGAGCGCGACCACGTAAGGGCGCTGGACGTCGTCGGTGAGCTTCTTGAGGACGCCGACCTCGGTGGCGATGAGGTACCCGGCGTAGTGCGGCAGCCGGGCCGGGAGGTCGAAGACCGAGGCGTGCTTGCGGTGCACCGCGCCGAAGCCGTCGCCGACGTAGACGTCCGCGAGGGCGGCCAGCTGATCGGCGAAGGCGCCGCGCTCGGCGTCGTCCTTGCTCGTCTCGCCGGCGTTGAAGCGCAGGTTCTCGACGACGGCGACCTGACCGTCGGTCAGGCCCGCGACCGTGGCGGTGGCGGACTCGCCGACCGTGTCCGTCGCGAACGCCACGTCG
Source organism: Streptomyces sp. SP18BB07 (assembly GCF_036322545.1). Taxonomy (NCBI): domain Bacteria; kingdom Bacillati; phylum Actinomycetota; class Actinomycetes; order Kitasatosporales; family Streptomycetaceae; genus Streptomyces; species Streptomyces sp. SP18BB07. The sequence goes on along the minus strand of NZ_JAQYWT010000363.1, from coordinate 263,169 downwards.
GCGCCGAGGAGTTCACCGAGGCGGGCGGCGGCCGGGGCGAGGGAGAAGGCCGGGTCCGGGGCGCCCTTGGGGCGGCCGAGGTGGGAGGCGACGACGACGCGCGCGCCCGCCTCGGCCAGCGCCTTCACGGTGGGCAGGACGGCGCGGATCCGGCCGTCGTCGGTGATGGTGGTGCCGTCGAGCGGCACGTTGAGGTCGGCGCGGACGAAGACCCGCCGGCCGGCGACTGGCTCGGCGAGGAGCTCGTCGATCGTCTTCATGGAGAGGGCTCCCGAGGAGGACTTGTGGTGCTCGTGATCGTAGGAGGAACCGCTTTTGTACGTGCGGCAGGGCTCGGGCGACGCGTCCCTGCGCCGCCCGAGCCCTGCTCTCACACGGAAGTGCCCGCTCTGCCGATCAGAGCTGGCCGCCGACGAAGACCGTGAGGTCGACGAGGCGGTTGGAGTAGCCCCACTCGTTGTCGTACCAGCCGAGGATCTTCACCGAGTTGCCCTCCTGGACCATGGTCAGGGAGGAGTCGAAGGTGCAGGAGGCCGGGTCGCTGACGATGTCCGAGGAGACGATCGGGTCCTCGGTGTAGGCCAGGTAGCCCTTGAGGTCGCCGTCCTCGGATGCCTTCTTGAACGCGGCGTTGACCTCGTCCTTGGTGACCTCGCGCTGGAGCGTCACGACCAGGTCGGTGGCCGAGCCGGTCGGGACCGGGACGCGCATCGCGATGCCGTCGAGCTTGCCCTTGAGCTGCGGGAGGACCAGCGCGGTGGCCTTCGCGGCGCCCGTGGTGGTCGGGATGATGTTCTCGGCGGCGGCGCGGGCGCGACGCAGGTCCGAGTGCGGGAAGTCCAGGATGCGCTGGTCGTTGGTGTAGGCGTGGACCGTCGTCATCAGACCCTTGACGATGCCGAAGTTCTCGTCGAGGACCTTGGCCATCGGCGCCACACAGTTGGTGGTGCAGGAGGCGTTGGAGATGACGTGGTGGTTCGCCGGGTCGTACTTGTCCTGGTTGACACCCATCACGATAGTGATGTCCTCGTCCTTGGCCGGAGCCGAGATGAGGACCTTCTTGGCGCCGCCGGCGAGGTGCTTCTCGGCGTCGGCCTTCTTCGTGAAGATGCCGGTGGACTCGATGACGATGTCGACGCCCAGCTCGCCCCACGGGATGTCCGCGGGGTTGCGCTCGGAGAGGACCTTGATGGTGTGGCCGTCCACGGTGATCGTGTCGGCGGTGTTCGACACCTCGGCCTTGAGACGGCCGAGGATGGTGTCGTACTTCAGCAGGTGAGCGGTGGTCGCGGTGTCACCCAGGTCGTTGACAGCCACGATCTCGATGTCCGCACCCTGCTCCAGCAGCGCGCGGAAGTAGTTACGACCGATGCGGCCAAAGCCGTTGATGCCTACGCGGATCGTCACGAACCGATCTCCTCGTTGGTACGCCGGCTCAGTGCCGGCGAGCTGTATGGGATGTCCCCGACCGCCTACGACCCTACCTCCCCGGCACCCGTCGAGTGACATCGAGATGCCCTATACATGCCGGTGCGGTCCGTACTCACCGGTAGGGGTACGGACCGCCCTGGTTTTACAAGGTGATTACCTTTTGAGCGGCCCCCCGATCATCTGATTTCCGATGTCCGGAGGGCCGCCCACGAGGTCTTTCCTCACCCCTTCGGCCCAGTCGGCACTCAGTTCCTCAGTGCCGCCAGCGCCTTGCCGAGCAGTGCCTTGCGGTCGGCCGCCGAGACGACCTGCTCCAGACCGAAGCCCAGCAGCACCGTGTCGTCCGTGGTGACCGCGCCGAAGGTCTTGAACAGTTCACCCGACAGGCCCCAGTCCTTCACGACCGCCGGGCTGCCCGCGGGCGGGCCGGGGGTGCTCCACGCGCCGAGCGAGGTCTCGAAGCCCTCCACCGCGCCGGGCGTGCCGCCGATGACGACGATGGCGTTGTCGGCGAGGAGGCCGCGACCGCCGCTGCCGGGGTCGGTGACGTAGCTGAGCGAGACCTCGACCTTCTTGCCGGCGTAGGCGGACAGGTCGAACTCGACCTGCTGCCAGCCGTCCGAGGCCCCGGTGAAGCTGTTCCAGGCGCCGCTGGTGCCGCTGGGCGTGCAGCCCCCGGCGCCCACGGTCAGGTACCGCTTCAGCGCGGGGTGCCCCTGGACGAAGAACCCGGCCTCGCACTCGGTGGGCACGGTGGTGGAGGTGGCACCGCCGGCCTCCGGCAGCGTCGTCCAGTCGTCCGCGCCGACCGTGTGCGCCTCCAGGAGGGCGTGGTCGTACCCCTCCTCCGTGCTCCACAGCAGCTGGGTCCGCAGGGTGGGCCTGTCCGCCGCGGTCACCGAGGTGAGGTCGATGGTGCGGGTGAGCCGGTTCCAGGCGTAGTCGGTGTGCGTGGCCGCCGCCATGGAGGCGCCCTCGTAGGGGCCGTACGGGTTGACGGTCCCGGGGTACTGACCGGCGCCCGCGCTCGCGAACTGCGGGAACGTCTCCACGGGCAGGGCGTCGGAGGTGACACCGAACGATCCGGCGGTGTTCAGCGGGTTCCCGGGCGCGTCGCCGAGGGTTCCCGAGAAGCCGTCGAGCTTGGCGAGACCGGCGAAGGCGGTGGCGTTCGGCAGGGAGGTACGGCTGTACGCGCCCAGGTAGTACTGGCTGAAATCGTTCGACAGCGTGCCGCCGCCGAGGTCGACGGAGCCGCCGGCGCTCTCGCCCGACTCGATCAGCTTGCCGCCCTCGTTGAGGTAGGCGCGCAGGGCGAGCTGGGTGGCGACGCCCGGCCGGACGGCGCCCGTGTAGTGCACGACCTGCTTGAAGTGCTTCAGTACGCCGAGCGCGTCGGGCGCGCCCTGGGTCGCGACGTCCCAGACGAGCGCCTTCTTGCCGTTGGCCTTCAGCGCGTCCACGTAGACCTGCGTCTGGGTCGCGGTCGCGCCCTCCTCGGCGACGACGAGCGTGTCGGCCTTGGGGCGTTCGGCGATCGTGTAGGTGAAGCGCTCGCTCCTGGTCGGCTTGCCGCTCTTGGTCTCACCGGTGAACCAGACCTCGACCTTGTCGCCCGGCTCGCCGTCCTGCACCTTGGCCCGGTACTCGTCGAAGTACAGGTTGTCCGCGCCGCCGAACGTCTCGCCGCCCTTCCATGCCTTGAGCGTCTGGTCGTACGTGGGGCCGCGGCCGTTGATCCGGTACTTCAGTTCCTTGTCGCGCACGGACTTGCGGGCGACGACGGAGATCGTCTGGTCGGCGCCGCGCGAGTACGACGTGGTGAAGGCGGCCGGGGTGAAGTCGGGGGCGTCGATGCCGACCGAGGACTTCGGCTGGTCGGGCTTGACCGCGGACTCGGCGACGGAGAGCGCGAAGGGGATGTTCTTCTCGAACTCCTGCTGGATCAGCTTCTCGTCGTCCGGGAACGTGAAGACCGAGGCGCAGTCCTCGGGTTTCCAGGCGTCGTCCGGGTCGATGTTCGACGCGGTCTGGCAGGTCGACATCTCGGGGGTGAAGAACGCCGCGCCGTTGACGTTGGAGGCGTGGCCGTTCGCCTCGCCGTTCGTCGTGTACAGCTCGGAGGAGAGCTGGGGGTGGTACCCGGGGATCGCGGGGTTCTCCGGGGTGCCGGCCAGCGACTTGTAGAGCACGTCGTCGGGGCTGGGGCTGGCCACCTGCCAGCCGACGCCGTAGAGGATGAGTTCGGCGGCCGAGTGGTAGTTGATGCCGTACTCGAAGCCGATGCGCTTCTCGAAGGCGTCCAGGACCTTGGTCTCGGGCTCCGAGTTCGGGCCGTCGCCGCGGTAGGTCTCGCTGGTGGGGAACGGGGAGGAACCCTCGTTGTCGTAGCCCCACTTGTAGGCGAAGTTGCGGTTGAGGTCGACGCCGTCGCCGACGGTGATGACGTTGTCGCCGTTGACGTCCCGCAGGTTCTTGCGCCACTGGCGGTTGCCGTCGGCCTGGTGCGTGAAGTCGTAGCCGTCCGGGTTGGCGGAGATCACGAACCACAGCTCGGTGGAGTCGACGATCTTCTTGATCCGCTTGTCCGTCTTGTAGTTGTCCAGGTAGTGGTGCATCAGGCGCCGGGTCATCTCGGGCGTGATCCACTCACGGGCGTGCTGGTTGGACAGGTACAGCACCGACGGCTTGGCGCCGTCCTTGGTCTTCTTCGCGTTCTTGGTCAGTTTGACCGCGAGGATGTCCTGGCCCCGCAGGGTCTTGCCGAGGGAGACCACCTTGGTCAGGGAGGGGTGCTCCTGACCCGTCCGGAGGATCTCCTCCTTGAGGTTGCCGGCGCCGCTGTAGGGGCGGTAGACCCCGTCGCCGGCGGCGTCCACACGGGCCTCGGCCTTGCTGGTGAGGCGGTGTTCCCTCAGCGAGACGCCCTGCTCCTCCAGGGCGTCCGCCTGCTTGTCGGTGAGGTAGACCTCGACCGACGCGGTGCCCTTCTCCGGCGCCTGCTCGCTGAGTTCGTGACCGTCCTGCCCGGCCGCGAGCAGCAGCGGTATCTGCTTCTTCGTCACCTCGGCGCGGAAGACCTTCACGTCGTCCGCGTCCGAGCCGTCGTTCTCGGCCGCCTGGGCGAGCGGTGCGAGTCCCGCACCACCGCCCAGCAGGAGCGCGCCGGCAGCGAGGATCGATCTCGCTCTTCGTCTCATGAGCCCCCCTTGCAGTGGTTCGCCCCAGCGGCGAACAGACGCCAGGCTCATGTCAGACATGGGTCACGTCAAGGGTGCCTCACAGGCCATACACGGAATTCACGCAGAAAGCCGAAGGCCGGTGCCGACAGCACCCAAATGGGTGTCGGCACCGGCGAGTTGAGCTGTACAGGGGTGCTGTCACCCCACGAGGTTATCGGCCATCTCCTCGGTGAGGCTGGCCTCGGTCCCCGGGATGCCGAGGTCCGACGCGCGCTTGTCGGCCATGGCGAGCAGCCGCCGGATCCGGCCCGCGACGGCGTCCTTGGTCAGCGGCGGGTCGGCGAGCGCGCCCAGCTCCTCCAGGGAGGCCTGCTTGTGCTCCATCCGCAGCCGTCCGGCGGCCGCGAGGTGCTCGGGGACGTCGTCGGCGAGGATCTCCAGGGCGCGGCCCACCCGGGCGCCGGCGGCGACGGCGGCCCGCGCCGAGCGGCGCAGGTTGGCGTCGTCGAAGTTGGCAAGCCGGTTCGCCGTGGCCCGGACCTCGCGGCGCATCCGCCGCTCCTCCCACGCCAGCACGGACTCATGGGCGCCGAGGCGGGTCAGGAGCGCGCCGATGGCGTCCCCGTCGCGTACGACGACCCGGTCCACGCCCCGCACCTCGCGCGCCTTGGCCCCGATCGACAGCCGACGGGCGGCGCCGACCAGCGCGAGGGCGGCCTCCGGGCCCGGGCAGGTCACTTCCAGGGAGGACGAACGGCCGGGCTCGGTGAGCGAGCCGTGGGCCAGGAAGGCGCCGCGCCAGGCCGCCTCCGCGTCACAGGTGGCACCGGAGACCACCTGGGGCGGCAGACCGCGGATCGGGCGGCCCCGGCCGTCCACCAGGCCGGTCTGGCGGGCCAGCTGGTCACCGCCGGCGACCACCCGGACGACGTAACGGGAACCGCGGCGCAGGCCGCCGGGGGCCATCACGATCAGTTCGGAGCCGTGGCCGAAGATCTCCGCGATGTCCCGCTTGAGGCGGCGGGCCGCCATCGCCGTGTCCAGCTCCGCCTCGATCACGATGCGGCCGCTCACCAGGTGCAGCCCGCCCGCGAACCGCAGGATCGCCGAGACCTCCGCCTTTCTGCAGCAGGTCCGGGTGACGGGTAGCCGAGAGATCTCGTCCTTCACCGCTGCCGTCATCGCCATGGGCCGATCCTTCCATGCATCCGAAAAATACGGTCGTACGCGGCGGCCAACAGCTCCGGGTCATGCCGCGGAGATCCGTCGGTCCGGGCCACCGGCGCCAGCTCGACCGCGGCGCCGAACCGTTTGGCGGCGTCGGTCAGGGAGTCGCGGTCGGGCACGGCGGCCTCGTCGGCCAGCACCACGTCCAGGGCGAGTTTAGGGGCGTGTCGTGCCAAAACCTCCAAATGACGCTGCGGGGAGAAGCCATCGGTTTCTCCGGGCTGCGGGGCGAGGTTCAGCGACAGCACGAGACGGGCCTTGGTCTCGGTGAGGGCGTCGAGCAGCTCGGGCACGAGCAGGTGCGGGATCACCGAGGAGAACCAGGAGCCGGGGCCGAGGACCACCCAGTCGGCGTCGCGGACCGCCGCCACGGCCTCGGGGACGGCGGGCGGGTCGTGCGGCACGACGTGCACGGACTGGACCTCGCCGGGGGTGAGCGCGACGGTGGCCTGTCCCCGCACGGTGTCGACCTCGTCCGGGCGGGCCGGGTCGTGCCCCTTGACCAGTGCCTGGAGCTCCAGCGGGACCGCGGACATGGGCAGCACCCGACCCTGGGCGCCGAGCAGCCTGCCGACCAGGTCGAGGGCCTGGACGTGGTCGCCGAGCTGTTCCCACAGGGCGACGATCAGCAGATTGCCGACCGCGTGCTCGTGCAGGTCGCCCTTGGACTGGAAGCGGTGCTGGATGACGCGGGCCCAGGTCTGGCCCCAGTCGTCGTCGCCGCAGAGCGCGGCCAGCGCCTTGCGCAGATCGCCGGGCGGCAGAACGCCCAGCTCGTCACGGAGGCGTCCGCTGGAGCCACCGTCGTCGGCGACGGTGACGACGGCGGTGAGGTCGCCGGTGATCCGGCGGAGCGCGGCGAGCGAGGCGGACAGGCCCATGCCGCCGCCGAGCGCGACGACCTTGGGCTGGGCTCCCCGGCGGCGCGGCCTGGCCCCGCGGGCCTCGGCGGGCCGGTCGGTACGGCCCTCCGGGACGACCCGGCGCAGTCTGCTCAGCCTGCTCAGCCGGGACGAGGTGGGTCCGGTCACTCGCGCCCCATGTCCCGGTGCACGACCACGGTCTCGACGCCCTGGGAGGCGAGGCGGGCGGCGAGCTTCTCGGAGGTGGCGACCGAGCGGTGCTTGCCACCCGTGCAGCCGACCGCGATGGTCACGTACCGCTTGCCCTCGCGGCGGTAGCCGGCGGCGATCATCTGGAGCAGCTCGGTGTAGCGGTCGAGGAACTCCTTGGCGCCGGGCTGGTTGAAGACGTACGCGGACACCTCCTCGTTCAGGCCGGTGAACGGGCGCAGCTCCGGGACCCAGTGCGGGTTGGGCAGGAAGCGCATGTCGACGACCAGGTCGGCGTCGACCGGGAGGCCGTACTTGAAGCCGAAGGACATGACGGTGGCCCGCAGCTCGGGCTCCTCCTCGCCGGCGAACTGGGCGTCCATCTTGGCGCGCAGCTCGTGCACGTTCAGGCTGGAGGTGTCGATGACCAGGTCGGCGTCGCCGCGCAGCTCGCGCAGCAGCTCCCGCTCGGCGGCGATGCCGTCGGTGATCCGGCCGTCGCCCTGGAGGGGGTGCGGGCGGCGCACCGACTCGAAGCGGCGCACCAGGGCGTCGTCGGAGGACTCCAGGAAGACGATTCGCCGGGTGACGTGCTTGGTGGCCAGGTCGGCGAGGGAGTCGCGCAGGTTGTCGAAGAAGCGGCGGCCGCGAACGTCGACGACGACCGCGATCCGGGCCACGTTCCCCTGGGAGCGGGCGCCGAGCTCCACCATGGTGGGGATCAGCGCGGGCGGCAGGTTGTCGACGACGAACCAGCCGAGGTCCTCCAGACACTTGGCGGCCGTGGACCGTCCGGCACCGGACATGCCGGAGATGATGACCAGCTCGGGGATGGCCGCCTCGGGGACCCCGGCTGTTTCGCTGCCCGTACTCACGTGTGCTCCGTCTTCGTGTGGCGCTGGGTGCTGCGGGGTATCGTCGCCCGCCGCGCTGTGGGCTGCCCCGCGCTCCGCTGTGTGCTCGTGGTGCTGTTCTTCTGGACGCTCTGAGCGCTCCTGGGGTTCTGAATGTTCCGGGAGGCCCGGGCGCTCGTCGTGCTCGGTCATGTCTCCTGCCCTCGCCGCCGGTCCGGGGCGCCCGCGGCCACGGGCTCCCCAGAGGGGTCCGCCGTCGTACCGGGCTCCTCTTCCTCCATGATCTCTCCGGTCGCCGTGTTCACGGCGGGTGCGGCCGGAGTCGCCAGGGCGAGGGCCGCCGCGATCGTCTCGGCGGTCTTGCGCCCTATGCCGGGAACCTCGCAGATCTGCTCGATCGTCGCGGAACGCAGCTTCTTCAGCGAACCGAAGTGCTTCAGCAGGGCCTGCTTGCGAGCCTCCCCGAGGCCGGGCACGTCGTCCAAGGGGCTCGCCCGGAACCGCTTGGCGCGTTTGGTCCGCTGGTAGGTGATGGCGAAGCGGTGGGCCTCGTCGCGGACGCGCTGGAGCAGATAGAGGCCCTCGCTGGTGCGGGGCAGGACCACGGGGTCGTCCTCGCCGGGCACCCAGACCTCCTCCAGGCGCTTGGCGAGGCCGCACACGGCGATGTCGTCGATGCCCAGTTCGTCGAGGGCGCGCCGCGCGGCGGCCACCTGCGGCTGCCCGCCGTCCACGACGACGAGCTGAGGTGGGTAGGCGAACCGTCTGGGACGGCCGTCGTCGTCCTTGAGACCGCCCGTCGGGCCGCCGTCACCGGATTCGGCGGCGTCCTCCTCCACCCACTCGCCGGTTTTCTCCTTCTCCGCGAGGTACCGCCGGAAGCGGCGGGCGATGACCTCGTGCATGGAGCGGACGTCGTCCTGGCCCTCGCCGTGCCAGACCTGTGTGTCTCCGACACGACCCTTGATCTGGAAGCGGCGGTACTCGCTCTTGCGGGCGAGGCCGTCCTCGAAGACGACCATGGAGGCCACGACGTCGTCGCCCTGGAGGTGGGAGATGTCGTAGCACTCGATCCTGAGCGGGGCGCTGTCCAGGTCGAGGGCCTCGGCGATCTCCTCCAGGGCGCGGGAGCGGGTGGTCAGGTCGGAGGCGCGCCTGGTCTTGTGCAGCACGAGCGACTGCTGGGCGTTGCGCGCGACCGTCTCCATGAGCGCCTTCTTGTCGCCGCGCTGCGGGATGCGCAGGGAGACATTGGCCCCCCGACGCTGGGTGAGCCACTCCTGGACGGGCTCGAGGGGGTCGGGCAGCGCCGGGACGAGGACCTCCTTGGGCACGGAGTCGCCCGTCTCCTCGCCGTACAGCTGCTGGAGCGCGTGTTCGACGAGGTCACCGGTGGTGACGGCCTCGACCTTGTCGGTGACCCAGCCGCGCTGGCCGCGCACGCGTCCGCCGCGGACGTGGAAGATCTGGACGGCCGCCTCCAGCTCGTCCTCGGCGACGGCGATCAGGTCGGCGTCGGTCGCGTCGGCGAGCACGACCGCGTTCTTCTCCATGGCCTTCTTCAGGGCCTCGATGTCGTCCCGCAGCCGGGCGGCCCGCTCGTACTCCATCTCCTCGGCCGCGTCCGTCATCTGCTTCTCCAGACGGCGGATGTACGTGCCCGTGCGCCCGGCCATGAAGTCGCTGAACTCCTCGGCCAGTTCGCGGTGGTCCTCGGCGGAGACGCGGTCGACGCAGGGGGCCGAGCACTTGCCGATGTAGCCGAGGAGACAGGGGCGGCCGGTGCGGGCCGCGTTCTTGAACACCCCGGCCGAGCAGGTGCGCACGGGGAAGACCCGCAGCAGCAGGTCGACGGTGTCCCGGATCGCCCACGCGTGCGCGTACGGCCCGAAGTACCGCACGCCCTTCTTCTTGTGACCGCGCATCACCTGCACGCGCGGGTACTGCTCGTTCATCGTGACCGCGAGGTACGGGTAGCTCTTGTCGTCGCGGTACTTGACGTTGAACCGGGGGTCGAACTCCTTGATCCAGGAGTACTCCAGCTGCAGCGCCTCGACCTCCGTGGACACCACGGTCCACTCCACGGAGGCGGCCGTGGTGACCATCGAGCGGGTGCGCGGGTGGAGGCCGGCCAGGTCCTGGAAGTAGTTCGCCAGGCGCTGGCGCAGGCTCTTCGCCTTCCCGACGTAGATCACCCGGCGGTGCTCGTCACGGAACTTGTACACCCCGGGGGAGTCCGGGATCTGTCCCGGACTGGGGCGGTAGCTGGAGGGATCGGCCATGCACCACACCCTACTGGCGGGGAGTGACAACACGGGGGCCCTGTGGACAAGGGCCGGTCCCCCGCCCCTAGCGCGTCTCCAGGAAGGTCAGCACGGCCAGTACCCGGCGGTGGTCGTCCGGCTCCTCGGGCAGTCTCAGCTTCCCCAGGATGCTCCGCACATGCTTCTCGACCGTCCCCTCGGTGACCCACAGCCGACGGCCGATGCCCGCGTTGGACCGCCCCTCCGCCATCAGACCGAGAACCTCCCGCTCCCGGTTGCTGAGCATCGACAGCGGATCGTCACGGCGCTGCGCGGCGACCAGTTCCTGCACCAGCGACGGATCCACCACCGACCCGCCTCGCCGGATCCGGTCCAGCGTCTCCAGGAACTCGTCCACGACGGTGATCCGGCTCTTGAGCAGATATCCGATGCTGCGCCCACCGGCCAGGAGCTCCAACGCGTCCTCGACCTCGACGAACGCCGACAGCACGAGGATCCCGACGGACGGATACCGCTCCCGGATCTCCCGCGCCGCCTTCAACCCCTCCGTGGACTGCGTCGGCGGCATCCGGATGTCGACGATCGCGATGTCCGGCAGCTCGTTCTCCACCAGCTCCAGGAGCCCGGCGGCGTCGCCAGCCTGCCCGGCCACCTCGTAGCCGACGCGCTCGCAGAGGCTCGCCAGGCCCTCCCGCAGGAGCACGTCGTCGTCCGCGAGCACCACTCGCCCGCGCACCGGATGCTGATCGGCCTCCATGGTCTCGGTCTCCCCCTTGCCCGACCTGTCCCGTTCGTCCCAACAGCCTGCCTGAACATGGTCTTACGGCTAGCCGGAAGCCTAGTTGGGGGCGGGCCGTGAAGACACCTGAACGTTTGCCCGCAATGCTCGAAGAAGCACAGCCGCGGGTGGAACCGGCGCCTCTGACGAGAGACGGCGAGACCTCCGCATGCCCGAGAGCCGGACGGCCGTCTCCGCCGTCCGATTCGACCGCCCGGAACGTACGCCCGTACCGAGTCCCGGACTCCCCCCTTTGAACGGGCCTCACCGCGTACGCTTCGGGCGGTCACACCCGCGTCGCGACGGCTGTCGCGGTTTCCTCGGGCGGGGCCAGCGGCAGCCGCACGCTCAGCGTCGTCCCGCCGCCGGGCGGGCTGGTGACCGTCAACCTGCCGCCCGTCGCTTCCACCCGGTCGATGAGCCCGATCAGTCCCGATCCCTTGTCGGGCTCGGCTCCGCCGACGCCGTCGTCCCGGATGAGCAGCTCCAGCACGCCCGCGCGTTCCTCGGCCGCCACGGTCACCACACTCGCGCGCGCGTGCTTGACCGCGTTGGTGAGGCTCTCGGAGACGACGTAGTACGCGGCCACCTCGACCTGTTCGGGGAAGCGGGTGCGGGCGAATCCGAGGTCGAGCTCCACGGGGACGGCGGCGCGGCGGGCCAGGGCGCGCAGGGCGGGGCCCAGACCGCCCTTGGAGAGCACGGACGGATGGATGCCCCGGGCGATCTGGAGCAGGTCCTGGAAGGTGTCGTCGAGGCCCTTGGCCAGATGGTCGAGTTGCCGGGCGAGTTCCGAGGAGGGGTCGTCCACCAAGGTCTCCGTCATTCGCAGCTCCAGTTGGAGGGAGACCAGGCGCTGCTGGACGCCGTCGTGCAGGTCGCGTTCGATGCGGCGCCGTGAGGCGTCCCCGGCGGCCACCACGCGCGCGCGTGAGGCGGTCAGCTGATCACGGCTGTCGGCGTTGGCGATCGCGGTGGCGATCAGCGCGGTGAAGTCGGCGAGCCGGGACTCGGCACCGCCGGGCAGCGGATCGGTCAGCGAGGCCGCCACGACCACGCCCCAGATCCGGCCGTCGACGACGATGGGGGCGCCCACGGAGGTCTCCGCCCGGACCGCGCACCGGGTCCGGGCCACCTCGTCGATGGTCCTGACAGCCGCCTCCCGGCGGGTCAGGCAGGCCGCCTCGACCTCGTTCGCGCGCGCGTGCGCGACCCCGAGGACCTTCACGCCGCCGTCGGGCTCGTACCGGATGACGGCCGAGGCCGTGCCCAGCAGCGACGCGACCTCCTCCGCCACCGTCGCGAACACGTCGGACGGCGGCACGCCGCGCGCGACCGCGGTGGCGACCCGGCGCAGCGCGGCCTGTTCGAGCGCGGCTCGGCGGCTCTCGGTCACGTCGCGGGCGGCGGCGTAGATGAGGCCCTCCTCGGGGACCGACCGGGCGCTCCACTGGAGCCAGCGCTCGGTGCCGTCGGCACGCAGGTAGCGGTTCTCGAACTCGGCGACCTCGGCGCCGCTCGCCAGCAGCGCCATGGCCGCCCGGGTGCTGTCCCGGTCGTCCTCGTGGACGAAGTCGAGGAACGGCCGGGAGGTCAGTGTCCGGACCGGATAGCCCAGAGTGTGTTCGAAGGCCGGGTTGACGCGCTTGAAGTAGCCGTCGACGCCGCTGATGCAGAGCAGGTCCAGGGAGAGGTTGAAGATGCCCTCCAGTTCCCGTTCGGCGCGTCGGCGTCGGCCGTGGGCCGCGGCGAAGGAGGCCATGGTGCCGTTCATCCCGCCCAGCAGCTGGGCCCAGGTGCCGTCGAAGGAGTCGACGTCGGCGCGGTGTCCGAGCCGCCCCGCGTCGATCGCCGTGTTCATGTCCCTGATCTCGCCCGCCAGGCGCTCGCTGGTCACGCGCAGCTCGCGGAACGTGTCGGCGACGTCGCCGAGCTCGTCCCGTCCCGCGTAGCGGATGTCGTACGAGAGGTCGCCGTCCGACAGGGCCCGGGCGCCCTCGGAGACCTCGCCGAGGGGACGGGTGATCGAGCGGCGCAGGGCCAGCGCGAGGAAGGTGACGAAGGCCAGGACGACGAGGGAGACCGTCAGTTCGGTGAAGGTCCGGGCGCGGGTGGTGCGCAGGTCGCGGTGGGCGGTCTCGTCGAGTTCACGGGCGGCCCGGTCGCGGATGCCGCGCAGGGCGTCGGCATAGTCCTCGGACTCGCTGAGCCAGTCCTCGTACGAGGGCCAGTCGGCGGGCCGGGGCCGGGGGTCGGCGACCAGGTCGCGGGCCGTGCGGACCGCGCGTCCGGGGGCCCGGAAGATCGCGGTGTGCAGTTCGGCCTTGAGCTCGTCCGAGGCGGTCTGCTGGAACGCCCTGAGCTGGGCCTTCTCCAGTTCGGTCCAGCGGCCCGCGGCGGCGGTGGCGTGTCCGTCGCCGGGTGCGTGGAAGAGGATGGCGAGCTGCGCCCGTTCGCTCTCGGCGGCGGCGACGGCCCGCAGCATCGCGATGTGGGCGTCCGCCGCTCGGCCCGAGGCCCGGGTGGGGCGCCCGGCTTCGAGGTCGGAGACGATGTCGAGCACCTTGTTCTCGATGGTCTCGTACCGCTGGGCGACGGTCTGCGCCTCCAGCGACCCGGTGCCCGTCTGGACCCTGAGGGCGTGCAGCTGGCGGCGTACGGCGTCGAGGATCCCGGCGTCGTCGGACTCCGTCCGGCCGACGGTCTCCTCGAAGGCCCGTCGCAGCGCGTGGTCGGTGGTCCGCTGGGCCTGCGACCGTTCACGCAGGGTGGCCGGCTCGGCGCTCAGCCGGGCTTCCACCGCGGCGATCCGCTCGCGGGCGACGGCGTCGGAGACCTCACTGATCTCGAAGGACACCTCGATGGCGGTGTCGAAGTCGCGCAGGGTCCGGGCCTCCCGCCACTGGGCGACGGCGGTGAACGCCGTGACGGTCAGCAGGACGGTGACCGGGAGCAGGACGAGCAGCATCAGCTTGGGGCCGACGCGCAGCCGGGCCAGGAACGGGACGTTGTCCACGGCCTCGGCGCGCCGGGGTAGCGGCTTCGCCGCGCGGCGCGGCGCGGGGGCTGGTCGGCTGGGCGGTGGGCGGAGCACGGCCGGGCCTCACGGTCCGGTCGGCGGGTAGTGGCCGTGGTCCGCCAGGTCCTTGTCGACGGCGCGCACCGCCTCGTCCAGGGCGGGCCGTACCGCCGCTCCCTTCATGATCTTCGCGAACGCCTCGGCGAAGGCGTCGGTGATCGCCGGGTAGGCGGGGGTCTGCGGCCGGGGGCGGGCGGTGCCGCTCCGCAGCTGGTCTATGTAGAGGCGCGCGGGCCCGCCCTCGGCGAACGCCTCGGTGCGTTCGATCGCGGTGCCGGTGGCGGGGATGCCGCCGTTGACGTCCGTCATCCGCAGGACTTCGTCGGGGCGCAGCAGGAAGGACAGGAAACGCCAGACCGCGTCGCCGTCGGCCGCGCCCGCGGGCACGCCCCACTGCCAGGAACCCATCCCGGTGGCGCTGCCCGTGCCGAAGTCGGGCAGCGGCACGATCGCCACGTCGCCCGGGTGGGCCTCGGTGTAGCGCCCGTACCACCAGTGGCCGGTCCAGGACACGGGACTTCGGCCCTTCTGGAAGGCCTCGGAGTCCTCGTTCGCGTCCACGTATCCCGCCTTCGCCCAGCCCTGCAGCGTCGTCAGCGCCTCGACCGTCTGCGGCCCGTTGAGCACTCCGTCGGCCGTGCGATAGGTGGAGCGTTCGATCAGGTCGCCGCCCGCCGACCAGACGGCCGGCGCGAAGCCGTAGGTGCCCCATTCGGTGCCGGCCCACGGCAGCTGGAGGTCGAGGGGCCTGTCGTAGCCCAGGGTGCGCAGCTTCTTCAGGATGCCGGTGAACTCGTCGGCGGTCCAGGCGTCGGAGACTCCCTTCGGGACGCGCACGCCCGCCTTCTTCAGCACCGACGGCCGTACGTACAGGCCGAGTCCGGAGTCGAACGTGCCGAGGCCCCACAGCCGGCCGCCGTAGGTGCCCTGTTCGAGGACGGAGGGGAGCAGGTCGGCGCGCAGGGACTCCGGGACGCACGAGTCGATCGGCCGGAGGTGGCCGGCCCAGGCGTGGCTGAACAGCTTCGGCGCGTCGAAGTCGAGCAGGTCGGGCAGTTCGCCGTCGGCGGCGGCCGTGTGGACCAGGTCGTCGTAGTCGCCCTCCGGGACGTCGACGAGGCGGACCGTCACCTCGTCCTGGGCGGTGTTGAACGCCCGGACCTGGGCGCGCACGGCCTCCAGCTCACCGCGCGCCGAGGGCTCGTGGAACCACATCGTGATCTGTGCGGGGGCGTCGATCCGCCCGTCACAGGTCGCGTCGGCGGCCCGCCGGGGGCGCTCGCCGTCGGCCCCGCCCGCTTCGCAGCCCGCGAGCAGCAGGGTCATGCAGAGCAGCAGTGCCGCCCGGGCGCGGGGCGTCCTGGGGGCGCCGAACCGTCCGGGCAGCCGGGGTGCGCTTCGCCGGGGTCGGGCGGCGCGGGTCACGGACCGCTCTTCGGGTAGCCGTCGTGGGCGGCGAGGTCCTGGTCGATGGCCTCGACAGCGTCGTCCAGCGTCTTCTCGACGGGCGCTCCGGAGAAGACGATGTCGGCGACCGCGTGCGAGAAGGCGACGGTGACCGCCGGGTACGCCGGGGTCTGCGGTCTGGGCCGGGCGGCGCCGCCGCGCAGCTGCTCGATGAACAGCCGCTCCGCGCCGTCCTCGTCGTACAGCGGGGAGAGCTTCACGGCTCCCTCGGTCCCCGGGATCGCGCCGTTGGCCTCGCTCATCCTGGCCACCTGCTCGGGGCGCAGCAGGTACTCCAGGAAGCGCCACACCGCGTCGCCGTCCGCGTCCCCGGAGGGGATGCCCCACTGCCAGGAACCCATGCCGGTGACGCTCCCCGTGCCGAAGTCGGGCAGCGGCACGATCGCCACGTCTCCGGGGTGCGCCTCGCTGAATTCCCCGTACTTCCAGTGGCCCATCCAGGAGATGGGCGTGCGGCCCTTCACGAAGGCGCTCTTGTCCTTCTTCCGGTCCCGGTCGACATATCCCTCCTCCACCCAGCGCTGCATGGTGGAGAGCGCCTCGACGGACTCGGGGCTGTTGAGGAACCCGTCGGCCGTGCGGAACTCCTCGGGGTCGATCAGGTCGCCGCCCGCGGACCACACGGCCGGCGCGAAGGCGTAGGTGTTCCACTCGTCGGCGGTCCGGGAGTCGATGAAGTTCAGGTCGAGCGGCGCCTCGTAGCCCGCCTCGCGCAGGGTGCGCAGGATCCCGGTCAGCTCGTCGGCGGTCCAGGCGTCGTCGACGCCCTTCGGGATGCGCACACCCGCGTCCTTCAGCACCGACGGCCGTACGTACAGGCCGAGTCCGGAGTCGAACGTGCCGACCCCCCACAACCGGCCGTCGTACGTGCCCTGTTCCCGGAGGGAGGGCAGCAGGTCCTTCCTGATCCTCTCGGGTACGCAGGAGTCGATCGGCCTGAGCGTGCCGGACCAGGCGTAGCTGTAGAGGTTCGGGCCGTCGAAGTCGAGCAGGTCGGGCAGATCACCGCTGGCCGCCGCGGACAGCACCAGTTCGGTGTACGGGCGCTGCTCGGGCAGGGTGACCAGTTCGACCCGTACCTGTTTTTGGGCTCTGTTGAACTCCTTGACCTGACGCTTGAGCGTGGTCTGCTCGCCGCTCTGGCCCGCGTGGAACCACATCGTGATGTGGGCGGTACCGTCGATCCTGCCGTCGCAGGTCGTGTCGCCCGCCGCCTTGTTCTCCTCGTCCACCCGGCCGTCGCCGTCACCGGCACCGCAGCCGGCCAGGAGCAGCACGACGGCCGCCGCGCCCGACATCAGGGCACGGCGGACAGGACGTTTTCCGAGGTCCCGGCGTTGCGTCTGCATCGCACACCCCCACTCGACCGGACGGCACGGCCCCCAGGGCGACGACATGCTACTCCTTGTGTCGCGTGCGATTCCCTGAGTGAGGGTGAACGCGTCGACCCGGCACAGGACTTCGGCACTTTCCCGCTGACGGGTGTCCGTCGGCGACGACACTTTACGGCTAGCCGGAATGCATGCCCCTTACCCCCTTGGGAGGCTGTGCCCATGTCCATGCGCTGTCTCATCGTCGATGACAGTGCCCGGTTCCTGGAGGCCGCCCGTACGCTGCTGGAACGCGACGGCGTCCACGTCGTCGGTGTGGCGTCCACCGGCGCGGAGGCGCTGGCACGGGCCGTGGAACTGGCCCCGGATCTGGTGCTGCTGGACATCGACCTCGCCGGCGAGAGCGGACTGGAGCTCGCGCCGAGGCTCGCGCGCACGGCGGCCTCCGCCATCGTCCTCATCTCCACGCACCCGCTGGACGACATCCAGGAACTGGTCGCCGCCAGTCCGGCCCGGGGTTTCGTGCACAAGTCGAAGCTCTCGGGACAGGCGCTGCGGGACCTGTCGGGGCCCGATCACGGGCCGCCCGCTCGGTGAGGATCCCGGCGACGGTGTCCGGCCATGTCACGCGGCAGGTGTTGTCGGGACTTGGTCAACACGCTTCAATGCGGAGGAACTCGGGGCGTGGAACGCGGTCGTACGGATGTGAAGACGGACGGCCGCCCGGGGTTCCTGGAGCCCCGAGCGTCCGCCGGGCGCCCGATCGGCACGCGCGGTCCCGAGCACGCGTCGCGCACTCGCACTCGTCTACGGAAAGGTCCCTGCATGCGGCACGCCACAGAGCACGCGGACGTCGCGGCGGTCACGGACGTCGCAGCCGTCGCGGACGTCGCAGCCGTCGCCACGGGGGAGCTGGAGTCGGCCCTGCGGGGCGGCCCCTTCCATGTCGCCCTGCGCGCCGCGATCGCCGCCCGCGGACTGCCGCTGCAGCGCGTGCAGCACCATCTGACACGCCACGGGGTCAAGGTCGGCGTCACCAGCCTGAGTTACTGGCAGCAGGGTGCCCGGCGCCCGCAGCGGCCCGAGTCGCTGCGGGCGGTCCGGGCGCTGGAGGAGATCCTCCAGCTCCCGGACGAGTCGCTGATCCGGCTGCTCGCCCGGGACGACGAACCGTCCGGGCCGGAGCGCCCCGCCGGCCGCTCGTACCGCTCCGTCGTGGAGGCCTCCGGCGTCCTCGAACGACTCCTCGCCGAACTGGAGGTGCCGCTCCACGGCGGGGTGCACACCGTCGGCCACCACGAGCGGGTCCGGATCGGTGCCGGTCGGGAGCTGCTCGGCCGCGAGTCCCAGCAGATCGTGCGCGCCCACAAGGACGGTGTGGACCGCTATGTGGCCGTCCACCACGGCGACCCGGGCTGCGCGCCGGAGCGGATGGCCGTCCGTGCCCTGGAGAACTGCCGCAGGGGACGGGTGCGCTGGGACCGGGACACCGGTGTCCTGGTCGCCGAGCTTCTCTTCGACACCCGGCTGCGCAGCGGCGACACCCATCTGTTCCGCTACGGCTTCGACGACGGCACGGCCGGTGTCTGCACCGAGTACGTCCGCGACTTCCGCTCCACGGGCGGCCAGTACGCCCTCCAGGTCCGCTTCGACGAGCGTGCCCTGCCGTTGCGATGCCACCGCTTCAGCCAGCACTCCGCCGCGGCCCCGCGCGGCGGCCGGCAGAACCTCGCCCTGAGCGGCCTCCACCGCTCGGTGCACCTCGTGGAACCCCGGGTGCGGACGGGGATCGTGGGGATCGGCTGGGACTGGGAGTGAGCGGCCGGGTCTGAACCGCCGCGAGAGGGCCCGGCGACGAGGCGGGCGTCCATCGCAAGGCGCACGCCTTTGCGATACTTTCCGGCCGACAGCCCCCAGAAAGGATCCGCCTCGTGATCGTCGTCGCCGGTGAAGCCCTGATCGACCTCGTCCCGCAAGGCGCGGGCGCGCTCGTGGATCTGCGGCCGGCCCGCGGCGGCGGCCCCTACAACACGGCCGTGGCGCTCGGCCGTCTCGGCTCCCCCACCGCCTTCTGTTCCCGGGTGTCGTACGACGTGTACGGAGAGGCCCTGCTGACCGGTCTGCGCGAGGCCGGCGTGGACGTGGCCGCCGTGCAGCGGGGCCCCGAGCCCACGACCCTCGCCCTGGCCTCGATCGGCACGGACGGCTCGGCCCGTTACTCCTTCTACGTCGAGGGCAGTGCCGACCGCCTGTTCGAGACACCCGACCGGCTTCCCCAGGACACCCGGGCCGTCTCCTTCGGCACCTGCTCGCTGGTCCTGGAGCCTGGCGCGAGCGCGTACGAGAAGCTGCTCCACTCGACCGCCGCCCAGGGGGTGTTCACCGCGCTCGACCCCAACGTCCGGCCGGGTCTGATCCCGGACGCGGACGCCTATCGGGCCCGTTTCCTGAGCTGGCTGCCCTCGGTGTCGCTGCTCAAGCTCTCCGAGGAGGACGCCCGGTGGTTGGGCGGCACCCCGCGTCTGTGGCTGGACTCCGGCCCCGCCGCCGTCGTCATCACCCACGGCGGCGACGGGCTGACCGTGCACACCCGGGCCGGCGGGGAGCACTCCGTACCGGGCGAGAAGATCGACGTCGTCGACACCATCGGAGCCGGTGACACCGTCAACGCGGCCCTCCTGCACGGTCTGGCGGCCCGGGACGCCCTCTCCGCCACGGCCCTCGCGGCTCTGGGCGCCGAGGACTGGACCCGCCTGCTGCGCTTCGCGGCCCGCGCGGCGGCGATCACCTGCTCCCGAGCGGGCGCGGAACCGCCGTACGCGGCGGAGGTGGGCGAGCTGCGCCCCCTCACCTCCGAATCCCGGGAGGGCTGACAACAGGCCGAGTGTCGCGCGGGCGACGCGGGCGGCGCGGGCGGCGCGGGCGGCGCGGGCGGCGCGGGCGGCGCGGGCGGCGCGGGCGGCGCGGGCGGCGCGTGAACGGGTGGCGGCCCGTGGGGAGTTCCCACGGGCCGCCGTGTTCTTTCGGCTGCGACTGCGCTCGCCGCTCGGACGCCTCAGGCCTTGGGCGCCCGCGTGGTCTTCTTCGCGGGAGCGGCCTTCTTCGCGGTCGCGGCGGCCTTCTTGGCTGCCGTGGACTTGGCCGCCGACGTCTTCGCCGCCGTGGTGGTCCGGGCCGTCGTCGTCTTCCGTGCCGTCGAGCCGGCGGCGACGGTCTTCTTCGCCGCGGCCTTGCGCGGGGCCTTCACCGGGGCCGCGTCACTGATCCGGTCGGCGCCGAGGATCTCCCGCAGGAACTTGCCCGTGTGGCTGGCCGGAACCCCGGCAACCTGCTCGGGCGTGCCCTCCGCGATGACGAGGCCACCGCCGGCGCCGCCCTCGGGCCCCATGTCGACGACCCAGTCGGCGGTCTTGATGACGTCGAGGTTGTGCTCGATGACGATGACCGTGTTGCCCTTGTCGACCAGGCCGGACAGCACCGTGAGGAGCTTGCTGATGTCCTCGAAGTGCAGACCGGTGGTCGGCTCGTCCAGGACGTAGACCGTGCGGCCGGTGGAGCGCTTCTGCAGTTCGCTCGCGAGCTTCACACGCTGTGCCTCGCCGCCGGACAGGGTGGTCGCGGCCTGGCCGAGCCGGACGTAGCCGAGGCCGACGTCCTTGAGGGTCCTGAGGTGGCGGGCGATCGCGGGGACGGCCTCGAAGAAGTCGGTCGCCTCCTCGATCGGCATGTTCAGCACATCGGCGATGGACTTCCCCTTGTAGTGGACCTCCAGCGTCTCCCGGTTGTACCGGGCGCCGTGGCAGACCTCGCACGGGACGTAGACGTCCGGGAGGAAGTTCATCTCGATCTTGATGGTGCCGTCGCCCGCGCAGTTCTCGCAGCGGCCGCCCTTGACGTTGAAGGAGAAGCGCCCGGGCAGATAGCCGCGGACCTTCGCCTCGGTGGTCTCGGCGAACAGCTTGCGCACGTGGTCGAAGACACCGGTGTACGTGGCCGGGTTGGAGCGGGGCGTCCGGCCGATCGGCGACTGGTCGACGTGCACGACCTTGTCGACGAGGTCGTCGCCGTCCACGCGCGTGTGCCGTCCGGGGACGCTTCGGGCGCCGTTCAGCTCGCGGGCCAGGTGGGTGTACAGGATGTCGTTGACCAGCGTCGACTTGCCGGAGCCCGAGACGCCGGTGACGGCTGTGAAGACACCCAGGGGGAACGAGACGTCGATGTCCTGGAGGTTGTTCTCGCGGGCGCCGTGCACCGTGAGCTGCCGGGTCGGGTCGAGCGGGCGGCGGATGTCGGGCAGCGGGATGGCCTTGCGGCCCGACAGGTACTGCCCGGTCTGCGACTCGGCGTTGTCGAGCAGTTCCTTCAGGGAGCCGCTGTGCACGACCTTGCCGCCGTGCTCACCCGCGCCGGGGCCGATGTCGACGATCCAGTCGGCCATCTTGATGGTGTCCTCGTCGTGCTCGACGACGATCAGCGTGTTGCCCATGTCGCGCAGCCGGACCAGGGTCTCGATGAGCCGGTGGTTGTCCCGCTGGTGCAGACCGATGGAGGGCTCGTCGAGGACGTAGAGCACGCCGACGAGGCCGGAGCCGATCTGGGTGGCCAGGCGGATGCGCTGGGCCTCGCCGCCGGAGAGCGTGCCGGCCGCGCGGTTCAGCGACAGGTAGTCCAGACCGACGTCGACCAGGAACCGCAGCCGTTCGTTGACCTCCTTCAGCACCCGCTCGGCGATCTTCTTGTCACGGGCGCTCAGCCTCAGCTCGCCCAGGAAGTCCGCGCAGTCGCTGATCGACATGGCGGAGACCTCGGCGATCGACTTCTCCATGATCGTGACCGCGAGGACGATCGGCTTCAGTCGTGTGCCCTCACAGGTGGGGCAGGGCACCTCGCGCATATAGCCCTCGAAGCGCTCACGGCTGGCGTCGCTCTCGGCCTCGCTGTGCCGCCGCTTCACGAAGGGGACGGCGCCCTCGAAGGCCGTCGTGTACACCCGCTCGCGGCCGTACCGGTTGCGGTAGCGGACCTCGATCTGGGTCTTGTGGCCGTACAGCAGGGCCTTCTTCGCGCGCTGCGGGAGCCCGGCGAAGGGGATGTCGGTCCGGAATCCCAGGGCGTCCGCGAGGGCTCCGATGAGGCGGCCGAAGTAGTCCTTGGTGTGGCCGTGCGACCAGGGGTGGATGGCGCCCTCGTCGAGCGACTTGTCCTCGTCCGGGACGATCAGCTCGGGGTCGACCTCCATGCGCGTACCGATGCCGGAGCAGTCGGGGCAGGCGCCGAAGGGCGAGTTGAAGGAGAAGGAGCGGGGCTCCAGCTCCTCGAAGGACAGGTCGTCGTACGGGCAGTACAGATGCTCCGAGAACATGCGCTCACGCTCGGGGTCGTCCTCGGGGAGGTCGACGAAGTCGAGCACGACCATGCCGCCGGAGAGGCCGAGGGCGGTCTCCACGGAGTCGGTGAGGCGGCGCTTGGCGGAGTCCTTCACCGTAAGGCGGTCGACGACCACCTCGATGGTGTGCTTCTCCTGCTTCTTCAGGGTGGGCGGGCTGGAGAGCTGGACGGTCTCGCCGTCCACCCGGGCGCGGCTGTACCCCTTGGTCTGGAGGTCCGCGAAGAGGTCGACGAACTCGCCCTTGCGCTCCCGCACGAGCGGGGACAGCACCTGGAAGCGGCTGCCCTCGGGCAGCTCCAGCACCCGGTCGACGATGGCCTGCGGCGACTGACGGGAGATCGGCCGGCTGCACTGGGGGCAGTGCGGCTTGCCGATGCGCGCGAAGAGCAGGCGCAGGTAGTCGTAGACCTCGGTGATGGTGCCGACCGTCGAGCGCGGGTTGCGCGAGGTCGACTTCTGGTCGATGGAGACCGCAGGGGACAGACCCTCGATGAAGTCGACGTCCGGCTTGTCCATCTGCCCGAGGAACTGCCGGGCGTAGGAGGAGAGCGACTCGACGTACCGGCGCTGCCCCTCGGCGAAGATCGTGTCGAAGGCCAGCGAGGACTTGCCCGACCCCGACAGGCCCGTGAAGACGATGAGCGAGTCGCGTGGCAGGTCGAGCGAGACGTTCTTCAGGTTGTGCTCGCGCGCGCCACGGACGATGAGACGGTCGGCCACGCCGGTCCGCACCTTTCTTGAGTGAAGTGACAGGGGCCCGGGAGCCCCCGTCCTCCACAGACTAGGGGGAGCCACTGACAGCGCCGGTCCTGTTTCCCCGTTCCCACAACAATCCCGGGCCTTCCAGCATGCCCGACGCCACGACCGACCATATAGCACGCGCATTCGATTTCCGGCCGTGCTCCGCCACCTTCACCCGATGGTGTGGCCGAGGCTAGGGTCGACGGCATGATGGATCACGCGCGTGACCTGGCCTCTGTACGTGAAGCGACGGACCGGCTCCTCACCGCAGCCGCCCGCCTGGACAACGCCGCTGTGACCCAGCCGTCACGGCTGCCCGACTGGACCCGTGGTCACGTCCTCGCCCACCTCGCCCGCAACGCCGACGCGCTGGTGAACGTCTTCGCAGGACGCCCGATGTACACCTCGGGCGACGCCCGGGACGCCGACATCGAGCGGGACGCGCGCCGACCTCTGAAGACACAGCTCGCCGACGTGCGCGACAGCGCCGACCGCCTCCAGGACGCCGCTTCGACCCTCAGTGACTGGTCCCGGACGGTGGAGTTGCGCAACGGGGTCACGGACTCCGCGTCGCGGGTGCCGTTCCGGCGGTGGATCGAGGTGGAGCTCCACCACGTGGATCTGGGGATCGGGTACGAGCTGGAGGATCTACCGGAGGAGTTCATGGAGCGGGAGATCGCCTTCCTCGTCGACCGGTTCGCCGGTCATCCCGACGTGCCGCTCACCCACGTGACGGACGGCACGCGCGCGTGGACCACCGGTAGCGCTCCCTCCGGATCCGGGGTGACGGTGACCGGGACCGCGCCGGCACTCCTCGGCTGGCTCGCCGGCCGCCGCGACGGCACCGCGCTGCGCGTCGAAGGAGGCGCGCTCCCCTCGCTGCCCCCGCTATAGGCTGCTGTCATGACGTACAGCGGAGCGGTGAAGGTCGGCGGTCCTGCGGATGTGCACGAGCTGCCGGACCTGATGATCTCCAAGGTCGCGGTGGGCCCGATGGACAACAACGCCTATCTGCTGCGCTGCCGCGCCACCGACGAGCAACTGCTGATCGACGCCGCGAACGACGCCCGCACCCTGCTCACCCTGATCGGCGACGACGGCATCGCCTCCGTCGTCACCACGCACCAGCACGGCGACCACTGGCAGGCGCTCGCCGAGGTCGTGGCGGCCACCGGCGCCCGTACGTACGCGGGCCGGGACGACGCCGAGGGCATCCCGGTGCCGACCGACGTGCCCGTCGGCGACGGGGACACGATCCGGGTGGGGCGCGTGGAGCTCACCGCGCGCCACCTGGTGGGTCATACGCCGGGCTCGATCGCCCTGGTCTACGACGACCCGCACGGGCATCCGCATGTGTTCACCGGGGACTGCCTCTTCCCCGGCGGCGTCGGCAACACCCGTAAGGACCCGGAGGCGTTCGCCAGCCTGATCCACGACGTCGAGACCAAGATCTTCGACGTGCTGCCCGACGAGACCTGGGTCTACCCGGGCCACGGCAACGACACGACGCTCGGCGCGGAGCGCCCGCACCTGCCGGAGTGGCGCGCACGGGGCTGGTGAACTCCCCGGTGCCGTAGGGCAGTTGGGGGGACGACCGGTCAGGGGCGTGAGCGCTCCCGCACGCGCCCCGTGTGAATCGAACGCACACGCCGGTGTCCCGCGCGCGCTCCCGGCGTACGCCGTGGCGTAGTCCACTGGAAGCAGGTCCGCACGGGATGACGGCTCCCGCGCGGATGGGCCGCCGGCCTCACCAACCCCGCCCTCGGCCGGCGGCCCCGCCCACTCGGTCGCACGCGTTCACGCAGCCGCAACACCCGTTCCCAGAATGCGGACAAACACCCGCGTGACCTCGACAGACAGCACATAGCGCTGCCAATCTCACGCCATGCGTCCTGTCCTGCGAACCGCGCGCTCCCCGCGCCGTGCCGTCCCCGCCGCCATAGCCACCCTGCTCGCCGTCGTCGCGGTGGGCTGCGCCCCGCAGCCGGAGGAGGACGCCTCCGGCTCGGCCTCCACCTCGGCGTCCGGATCCTCCTGCGCCAAGGGCGACTTGAGCACGAAGACGTCCGGCAAGCTGACCGTCGCCACCGACGAACCGGCGTACGAACCCTGGTTCAAGGACGACGACCCGAAGAACGGCGAGGGCTTCGAGTCGGCGGTCGCCTACGCCGTGGCGAAGCAGCTCGGCTACGACGAGGCCGATGTCGTCTGGCAGAGCGTGCCCTTCAACAAGGCCTTCGCGCCGGGGGCGAAGACCTTCGACTTCGACATCAACCAGGTCTCGATCAGCGACGAGCGCAAGAAGGCCGTCGACTTCTCGTCCGGCTACTACGACGTGCGCCAGGCCGTCGTCGCGCTCAAGGGCTCCGCCGCCGCGAAGGCGACGGGCATCGCGGACCTCAGGAAGCTGCGTCTGGGCGCCCAGGTCGGCACCACCAGCCTGAACTACATCCAGGACGTGGTGAAACCGACCCGGGACGCCGCCGCGTACGCGAAGAACGACCAGGCCAAGTCCGCTCTGAAGAACGGCCAGATCGACGCGATCGTGGTCGACCTGCCGACAGCGTTCTACATCACCTCGGCCGAGGTGACGGACGCGAAGATCGTCGGCCAGTTCGAGAACCAGGGCGGCACGCCCGAGCAGTTCGGGCTCGTCCTCGACAGGGGCAGCGCCCTCACGTCCTGCGTGACGACCGCCGTGGACGCCCTGCGTGAGGACGGCACACTGGCGAAGATCGAGCAGGAGTGGCTCTCCGACGCCGTCGACGCCCCGGTCCTCAAGTGACGGTCGTGAAGCAGGAGCCCGGCCCGGAGGACGCGGGCGAGGGCGGTGACCCGTCCGGTGCGGACGACGGCTACGTCCCCTCGCGCCGGCGGCTGGACCGGGAGCGCTACCGGCGCGACCGGGCCCGCCGCGCCACCGCCGTCGCCGCCCTGTCGACCCTCGTCACGGCCGTCGTCCTCTACCTGGTCGTCGTCAACGCCCCCGGCTGGCCACGGACCAAGGAGACGTTCTTCAGCGCGGAGTACGCGCGCGAGGCGCTCCCCAAGGTCCTCGAAGGGCTCTGGCTCAACGTACGGCTGCTGCTGGTCTGCGGCGTCGCCGTGCTCGTCCTCGGCATGCTCATCGCCGTCGCACGGACCCTGCGCGGCCCGGTGTTCTTCCCCCTGCGGGCGCTGGCGGCCGCGTACACCGACTTCTTCCGCGGCCTGCCGCTGATCATCAACCTGATGATCGTGGTCCTGGGCGTCCCCGCGCTCCGCCTCCAGGGAGTGACCGTCGACCCGGTCCTCCTCGGCGGCACCGCCCTGACGCTCACGTACTCGGCGTACGTCGCCGAGGTGTTCCGCGCCGGCATCGAGTCCGTGCACCCCTCGCAGCGCGCGGCGGCCCGCTCACTGGGCCTGACCAACCGGCAGGCCCTGCGGCACGTCGTGCTCCCCCAGGCGGTACGCCGTCAGGTGCCGCCGCTGCTCAACGACCTCGTGTCGCTGCAGAAGGACACCGGCCTGGTCTCGATCGGCGGTGCGATCGACGCGGTACGCGCCGCCGACATCATCGTGGGCCGCAGCCTCAACTACACGCCCTACATCGTCGCGGGACTGGTCTTCGTCGCCCTGACCATCCCGATGACCCGCTTCACCGACTGGGTCACGGCCCGTATGGACCGGCAGCGGGCGCAGGGAGGGACGACATGAGCGACAGCCGTGACACCGTGGAGTCCGGGCAGGCCTTTGAGGGCGCCCCCGTGCTGCGGATGGAGTCCGTGCGCAAGACCTTCGGCGGCTCGGTCGTGCTGCGGGACGTCGATCTGGAGGTCGCCCCGCACTCCGTGACCGCGCTGATCGGCGCCTCCGGGTCCGGCAAGTCGACGCTGCTGCGCTGCGCCAACCTCCTGGAGGACATCGACGACGGGGCGATCTGGCTGGACGGCGAGGAGATCACCGACCCGCGCGTCGACCAGGACGCGGTCCGGCGGCGTATCGGCGTGGTCTTCCAGTCGTACAACCTGTTCCCGCACATGACGGTGCTGGACAACATCACTCTCGCCCCGCGCCGGGTGCACGGCGTTCCCCGCGCGGAGGCCGAGGAGCGGGCCCGGGGCCTCCTGGACCGGCTGGGGCTGAGCGGAAAGGCGGGCGCCTATCCCGACCGGCTCAGCGGCGGTCAGCAGCAGCGCGTGGCGATCGTGCGCGCCCTGGCCGTACGCCCCCGGCTGCTGCTCCTCGACGAGATCACCGCGGCCCTCGACCCGGAGCTGGTCGGCGAGGTCCTGAACGTCGTCCGTGATCTGAAGGCCGACGGCATGACCATGGTGCTGGCCACGCACGAGATGGGCTTCGCCCGCGACGTCGCCGACCAGGTCTGCTTCCTGGACGGAGGCGTCGTGCTCGAACGCGGCACCGCCGACCAGGTCTTCGGCGACCCGCAACGGGAACGGACGCGTCTGTTCCTGCGCCGGATCGTCGAGGCGGGCCGCCTGTAAGGCGAGCCGGTAAGGGGCGCCTGCCAGGAGATCGGGCATTACCGCGCAGGGCACGCCCCCGTCTCGACGGCGTCGGCCGCGGGGCTCAGGCGTCCGCCCGGCCCGCCCCGGCGAGCGCGGCGACCCGCTCCACGCCGAACACATAGCCCTGCACCCCGCACCCGGCGATCACCCCGTCGGCCCGCAGGGAGACGTACGAGTGGTGCCGGAACGTCTCGCGCTGGTGGATGTTGGAGATGTGCACCTCCAGCACCGGCAGCCCGTCACAGGTGTTGAGGGCGTCCAGGATCGCCACGGAGGTGTGCGAGTAGGCGCCCGGGTTGATGACGATCCCGCTGTGGTGGAGCCGGGCCTCGTGGATCCAGTCGACCAGTTCGCCCTCGTGGTTGGACTGCCGGAAGTCCACCGTGCCGCCGTGCGCGGCCGCCGCCTTGGCGCACATCGCCTCGACGTCGGCGAGGGTGTCCGAGCCGTAGATCTCGGGCTGGCGCTGTCCCAGGAGGTTCAGGTTGGGGCCGTTGAGAATCATGATCGGGGCGTGGGCCAGGCTGCGGGGCACGGTTCCTCCGGTCCGTTCGGGGTGGGCGGCCCGTCGGGGCCGCCGCTCGCCCCCGGTTTATCACGGTGAAACCGTGCGGCAGGAGGCCGTACCCTCCCCGCATGACCACGCCCTCGTACCCTCCCAAGCCCTCCCCCGGTGACCGGGTCGCCGTCGTCTCGCCGGGTGCCGGCCTGCCGGAGCTCTTCCCGCGCCCCTTCGAACTGGGCCTGAAGCGGCTGCGCGAGGAGTACGGTCTCGTGCCGGTCGAGTATCCGACGACACGGAAGATGGGCACGACGCCGAGGGAGCGGGCGGACGACCTGCACGCGGCCTTCGCCGACCCGGACGTCAAGGCGGTGTTGACGTCGATCGGTGGCGACGACCAGATCACCGTGCTGCCCTTCCTGGACCGGGAGTTGCTGCGGGCCAACCCCAAGCCGTTCTTCGGACTGAGCGACAACACCAACCTGCTGGCGTATCTGCACAACACTGGGATCGTCGGCTACCACGGCGGCACCGTGATGACCGCGCTGGGCAGGCCCGGCGCCATGGAGCCGCTGACCGCCGACTCCCTGCGCGCGGCCCTGTTCACCTCGGGCCCGTACGAACTGCGGCCCGCCGGGCGCTTCAACGACATCGACCGCGACTGGGCCGACCCGGCGACCTTCGACGCGGAGCCGGAGACGGTGCCGGGCTCCGGATGGACCTGGGTGAACGCCGACCGCGTGGTGGAGGGCCGGAGTTGGGGCGGCTGTCTGGAGATCGTCGGCTGGCTGCTGATGGCCGACCGCGAGGTGCCGCGCGATCTGTCCGTGTTCGACGGCGGGGTGCTCTTCCTGGAGACCTCGGAGGAACTGCCCAGCGGCGAGGAGGTGTTCCGTACCCTGCGCAACATGGGCGAACGCGGCCTGCTGCGCCGTTTCTCCGCGCTGCTGATGGGCCGCCCCAAGACCTGGTCCTTCGACCGGCCCAACACTCCGGAGGAGGCGGTCCGTTACGCGTCCGGGCAGCGGGAGGCCGTCCTGCGCGCCATGCGGACGTACGCCCCCGACGCCACGATCGTCTTCGACGTGGACCTCGGGCACACCGATCCGCAGGTCGTCATCCCCTACGGGGGCGTGGTCCGGGTGGACGGGCCCGCCCGGCGCATCACGGTGAGCTACTGAGACCCCTTGACGCCACCTGAACCACCTTGGCCACGCACGGGCCCCCGCACGCCCCCGTAACCGCCCGTCACCGGGGGTAGTTGAGGCGGCATGCAACCTGCACGCACCGTGAAACCGCCTTCCATGCTGCGCCTGGCGTCCGCCTCGCTCGCCGGGACGGCCATCGAGTTCTACGACTTCTTCGTCTACGGGACGGCGGCGGCCCTCGTCCTGGGGCCGCTGTTCTTCCCGACGTTCTCACCCCTGGCCGGGACTCTCGCGGCCTTCGCGACCTTCGGGGTCGGGTTCGTGGCGCGTCCGCTCGGCTCGGTGCTGTTCGGGCACATCGGGGACCGGCACGGACGGCGGCCGGTCCTGGTCGCCTCGCTGCTGCTGACCGGGGGCGCGACCGTGGCCGTCGGCTGCGTCCCCACGTTCGACTCGATCGGTGTCACCGCCCCCTTCCTCCTGCTCGTGCTGCGCTTCCTGCAGGGGCTCGGGCTCGGCGGGGAGTGGGGCGGCGCGGTGCTGCTGACGGCGGAGCACGCTCCGGCCGACCGCCGCGGACTGTGGTCGAGCTTTCCCCAGGTCGGGCCCGCGGTGGGATTCCTGCTGGCCAACGGGGTGATGCTGGCGCTGTCGGCGAGCCTGACGGAGGCCCAGTTCGCCGCCTGGGGCTGGCGGGTGCCGTTCTGGGCGGCCGGTGTGCTCGCCCTCGCGGGACTGTGGCTGCGGTCCTCGCTCACGGAGAGCCCGCGGTTCCTGGAGATCGCCGAGCCCGCGCGTGTGCCGCTGGCCGAGGTGGTGCGCGACCACTGGCGCCTGGTCCTGCTGACGGCCGGCGCCCTCGCGATCGGGTACGCGGTGTTCTACTCCGTGACGACCTGGTCCCTCGCGTACGGCACGGAACGCCTCGGGGTGAGCCGCACGGTCATGCTGACCTGCATCATGGGCGCCGTCGTGGTGAAGGGCGCCCTGACACCGGTGGCGGCGGTGCTCGGCGACCGGTACGGGCGGCGCCCGATGTGTCTGATCGGCTGTGGCGTCACCGTGCTGTGGATGTTCCCCATGGTCGCGCTCCTGGCGACCGGCGAACCCCTGCTGATCTTCTTCGGTTTCCTCGTGGCGATGCTCGCCTTCGTCACCATGTTCGCCGTCATCGCCGCGTACCTGCCCGAGCTGTACGAGCCCCGGGTGCGCTGCACGGGGGCGGCCGTCGGCTACAACCTCGGCGGGGTGCTCGGCGGCGCCCTCACCCCGATCGTGGCCACCGCCATGGCCCAGGGCGGACGGGTGCCTTGGGGTGTGGGCGCCTATCTCACCGGGATCGCCCTGCTGAGCCTGGGCTGCTTCGCCCTGCTGCCGGAGACCCGGCCCGTACCCCTGACGACGCAGGCGGAGGCGGAGCCCGCGGCGGGATGAACCCGGGCCTACGGGTTCACCGCCAGTTCCAGATACGCCGCGAACAGCACGAGGTGCACCCCGCCCTGCAGCGGTGTCGCGCGTCCGGGGACCACGGTCAGCGAGGCCACGACGACGGTCAGGGCGAGGAGCACCATATGGGTGGCGCCGAGGCCGAGGACGAGCGGTCCGGAAAGCCAGACCGAGGCGAGGGCGACGGCCGGGATGGTGAGGCCGATGCTGGCCATGGCGGAGCCGAGGGCCAGGTTGAGGCTGGTTTGGACGCGGTCGCGGCGGGCTGCGCGCAGCGCGGCGATCGTCTCCGGCAGCAGCACCAGCAGCGCGATGATCACACCGACCACCGCGTGCGGCAGTCCCGCCCCCTCGACACCGGACTCGATCGTCGGCGAGACGCCCTTGGCGAGGCCGACCACGCCGACGAGCGCCAGGCCGAGCAGTCCAAGGCTGATCCCGGCGGTACGGGCGGACGGTGCCTCGGCGTGGTCGTCCTGGGTGATCACCTCGCCCAGCCTGGTGATCGGCAGGAAGTAGTCCCGGTGGCGCACGGTCTGCGTCGCGACGAACAGCCCGTACAACGCCAGTGAGGACAGGGCGGCGAAGGTGAGCTGGGGCGTGGAGAACTCGGGGCCCGGCTTGCTGGTGGTGAAGGTGGGGAGCACCAGGCTGAGCGTGGCCAGTGTCGCGACCGTGGCGAGGGCGGCGCCGGTGCCCTCCGGGTTGAAGACCGCGAGTCCGTGGCGCAGCGAGGCGACGAGCAGGCAGATGCCGACGATGCCGTTGCAGGTGATCATCACGGCGGCGAAGACGGTGTCGCGGGCGAGGGTCGAGCTCTTGTCCCCGCCGTCGGCCATGAGCGTGACGATCAGGGCGACCTCGATGATCGTGACGGCGACGGCGAGGACGAGGGAGCCGAAGGGTTCACCGACCCGGTGTGCGACGACCTCGGCGTGGTGCACGGCGGCCAGGACGGCTCCCGCGAGCACCAGGGTCACCAGGGCGACAGCCGCAGGGGGCAGATCACGCCCCCAGGTGAGAGCGAGCAGGACGACCGCGGCCACCGGGACGACAGCAGTCCATCGCGTCGTGAGCGACCGGAGCCGAGCGAGCATGCGGTGATCCTTTCAGACGTGCAGGGGCCCCGCACTCCGGTGGACGCGTGGAACTGCGTCTCCGTCGTGCGGGGCCCCATCCGTGTGCGCTGTGTGCGGTGTCGGCCTCCGTCAGGCCTCGACGCTGTCCTTCTCCGCGCCTTCGGCCTTGTGCTGCTCGGCCTCGGCCTGCGCCTGCTTCTTGGACGCGATCAGGCTGGTGATCGTGGTGACGATCAGCACCGCGCAGATCACGCCGAGGGACACCGGGATGGAGATCTCAGGGACGTGTACCCCGGACTCGTGCAGGGCGTGCAGCACCAGCTTCACACCGATGAAGCCGAGGATGACCGAGAGACCGTAGGACAGGTGGACCAGCTTCTTCAGCAGCCCGCCGATGAGGAAGTACAGCTGTCGCAGACCCATGAGCGCGAACGCGTTGGCCGTGAACACGATGTACGGGTCCTGGGTCAGGCCGAAGATCGCGGGGATGGAGTCCAGGGCGAAGAGGACGTCGGTGGTGCCGATGGCGAGCATCACGACGAGCATCGGCGTCATGACGCGCTTGCCGTTCTCCTCGATCCACAGCTTGGTGCCGTGGTACCGATCGGCGACACCGAAGCGCTTCTCGGCGGCCTTGAGGAGCTTGTTCTCCTCGTACTCCTCGTCCGCCTCGTCGGCCCTGGCCTCCTGGATCAACTTCCAGGCGGTGTAGATCAGGAACGCGCCGAAGATGTAGAAGACCCAGGCGAAGCTGGCGAGGATGGCCGCGCCGGCGGCGATGAAGATCGCGCGCAGCACCAGGGCTATCAGCACACCGATCAGCAGCACCCGCTGCTGGTACTGCGACGGCACCGCGAACTTCGCCATGATCAGGACGAAGACGAAGAGGTTGTCGACGCTCAGCGACTTCTCGGTGATGAAGCCCGCGAAGAACTCTCCGGCCGGCTGACCGCCGCCGAAGACGAGGAGCCCGAGTCCGAAGAGGGCGGCCAGGACGATCCAGACGACCGTCCAGATCCCGGCTTCCTTGATGGACACGTCATGGGGCTTGCGGCCGATGAAGAAGTCGACCGCGATGAGGGCGGCAAGGCCCACCACTGTGAGGACCCAAAGGGTCACGGAAACATCCACTGCGCCTCCGGCAGTACGTAACGGCAAATTTCAGCGTCGTCGCTACCGGAGGTCTCTTCCACCCGGTCCTCCAGGGCGTTCCACAACGCCTGGTGCCGCCGGGCCGACGCCCCGGGATCTGGATCGATCCGTATTGACGGGTACGCCGCAGCATGTAGGGAGTACTCCCCTCCGCACGAAAAGAGTACCCAATCACCAAGAATAGGTAAAGGGCGAGGCAAAGAAAGGATCAAAACCGCAGGTCAGGTGCCTTTACGAGGGCTTGGTGCGGACTGCCTGCGGGCTGGGGGACGACGGTTCTCAGCGGTTCCAGGAGCGGCGAGCCTCCGCGACCCGGGCCAGCACGTCGCGCATGACGCTGCTGCCGGGCGGGATGCTCGACGGCTCGTACGTCCACGCGTGCCCGACCCAGGGATCGGCGAGGTGGTCGTCCGGGGTGGGGGTGAGTCGCATCAGCGAACGCCACAGTGGGTCGAGCAACGGCCCGTAGGCGGCGGCTTCCTGCCGGTCGGCCACCATCATCAGGTGGACCCCGACGGCGGGGCCCTCGTCCGCGAGATAGCGGAGCTGGGTGACGGCACGGTCGTCGAAGCCGTGCGGGAAGTCGTTGACGATCAGCAGCTGTTCGGCGGTGTCGAAGCCCGGGGGCAGTGCGTCGGCCGCGCCGCCGCGCACCGCCATCTGCACGAGGTCGACGCGCTGGGTGAGCCGCCCCAGCACCTCCGAGACACCCGCGGCTCCGGCGGCGGGCGGCCCGGCGAGCACACCGGCCTGCGTCAGGGGTGCCAGCGCGGACGAGCCCGCTCCGGCCGCGTCGACGACGTGCACGGCGAACTCGCCCGGCGGGTAGACCGCGAGCAGTCGGGCGGCGAGAGCCACCGCCGTGTCCAGCGCGAGGCGGCGCAGCTCGTCGGAGTCGACGAGCGAGTCGCGGGAGCCGGAGCGGCCGCTGTCGATCCACAGGCCGCGCTCCAGCGGCAGCCTGACCAGCATCGGTATGCGCACGTCCTCGCTCTCCGGCAGATGGAGATCGCCCAGGCGCAGGGCCATCGGGATCTCCATCGGCACCCGGTAGCCGTGCCAGACCGGGTTGTCCCAGCTCGCGTACGCCGGGGGCAGGGCGGGCTCGACGACGTCCGCCTCGGCCCCGAGCTGGGCCAGGTCCCGGTCGAGGGCGGCCCTGGCCTGGTCGACGAGCTGGGCGTGCTTGGCCCGGGCCGCCTCGCGCGCGGCGTCGCCCTGGCCGCTGATGCGGCTGCGCGGGTCGGACAGGACCTTGTCCAGCTCCTGTTCCATCCGCGACTCGGCGAAGTCGACGGCGCTGCGGTACGCGGCCGTGGTGCGGGCGAGGTCCTCGAACATGCCCCACACCTGGTTGTAGAGCCGCTCCTCCATGGACCAGCCGGTCGCGTCCCCGGCGACGGGCCGCGCGGGCTGTCCCGGCTCGGCCGGGGGCGCGGTCGGCGCGGGCGGTGGCGGCGCGGTGGTCTGGCGGCCGGGGTGGC
This sequence comes from Streptomyces sp. SP18BB07, assembly GCF_036322545.1. Lineage (NCBI taxonomy): Bacteria > Bacillati > Actinomycetota > Actinomycetes > Kitasatosporales > Streptomycetaceae > Streptomyces > Streptomyces sp. SP18BB07. Next base: position 229,052 of record NZ_JAQYWT010000363.1, on the reverse strand, counting down.
TGTAGTTGACCGGGCCGGCGGTGGCCGGGCCGGGCTGGCCGGTGACCGGGGCGGCCGGAGTGGGGCCGCCGTGCTGCGCGGCCGCGGCGTGGTCGGGCAGCGTGCCGTCGTGCGGGGAGCCGTACGGGGGTGTCGTGCCGTACGGCGAGGTGGGCTGGTGGCCCTGGGACGGTGCGGGGTTGCCGGTCACGCCCTGGGGTGTCGCACCTTGGGGTGTCGCGCCGCCGTGGGTCTCGTCGGGGCCCGTCGCGGGGGCGGTCGTCCGGCGCGGGCGGTCCGCCTCCGGCAGCCGGGGCGGAGGGGCGGCCACCGAGCGGGCGAGGCCCTGGGCCACTGCCTCGTTGATGCTGCCGGCCAGTTGCTGGGCCTGCGGCAGTCCCTGGTCGGTGAGCAGCGCCGCGAGGCCGCCCGCGTACCCCTGGCCGACCGCGCGGACCTTCCAGGCGCCCTGCCTGCGGTACAGCTCCAGGGCGACGACGGCCGACTCCGGTTCGAGGTCGGTGATGGTGTAGCTGGCTACCTCGGTGCCGTCGAGGCCGGTGACCGCGACGAAGGGGGCGGCCACGGCACCGAAGCGCGCCGGGCCGCCGGTCCCCGTGGGGAGGGCGAGCAGCACGGTCACCCGGTGCACGGACGGCGCCAGGGCGTCGAGGTCCACGGCGAGGCGGTGGTCGGCCGCCGCCTGCCTCGGCACCTCGATGCCCGGGAGAGTGGGCGCGCCCGGGTGGGCGACCCACTCGACACCGCGCACCCGGCCCTGCTCGTCGCCGAGGGTGGCCCCGGCCACGATCGGCGTGCCGGCCGAGACGCGGATCTCCAGTCGGACCTCGGGCAGCGGATGGTTCTGCCCCCGGACCAGCTCGGCCGTCATCGCTTCGTCCCCCTGTGTCGCGTGCTGTGTCTGCTCGGTGCGTGCCTACAGGACCGGCAGGATCGCCGGCATCAGGTCCTGGAAGGTGCGGCCGTTGGCGGGCGAGCCGATGGCGGTCATCTGCCAGCCCGCGCCCGCGCGGTGCACCTTGGCCATGATCTGGGCGGTGTACTGGCCGCCGCCCGCGAGGGTGTAGCGCGCCAGCTCCTGGCCGTTGGTCTCGTCGACGAGCCGGCAGAACGCGTTCTGCACTTCCTGGAAGGTCTGGCCCGTGAAGGAGTTCACCGTGAAGATGATCTGGTCGATGTGGACCGGCACCCGGGCCAGGTCGACGAGGATCGCCTCGTCGTCGCCGCCCTGGCCGACGCCGCCGACCAGGTTGTCGCCGGTGTGACGGACCGAGCCGTCGTCGCTCACCAGGTGACGGAAGAAGACGACGTCGACAGGCTGCTTGTCCGCGAACAGGACGGCGGAGGCGTCGAGGTCGATCTCACGGGTGCGGGATCCGAACAGGCCGCGCCTGGGGGCAGCCTGCCAGCCGAGACCCATGCGCACCGCGGTCAGACTGCCTCCGTCGTTCTTCTGCAGACTGATGGCCTGACCCTTGGTCATGTTGACGGTCACGCGCTGATTCCCCTCTCGAACTGTCCCCTGTCCCCGCGGAGTCCGCGGATGTGCAGCACCTTACGCAGCGGCACTGACATTGCCGCAGCCTGTGTCGCACTTTGTGTCGGTCTTGCAACACAGCGCGCCGACGCCGGGGAGTGCCCCCTCCCCGGCGTCCGTGGGGGCGGTCAGGCCAGGCCCGCCTCCTTCATCTGCCGCAGTTCCTTCTTCATCTCGGAGACCTCGTCACGCAGCCGGGCGGCGATCTCGAACTGCAGCTCGGCGGCGGCCGCGCGCATGCGCTCGGTCATGTCCTCGATCTGCTGGGCGAGCTCGGCCGCGGGACGGTCGGTCGGGACGGTCTCGGCGGCCCTGGTCCTGCCCTTGGCGGACTTGGCCGCCTTGCCGCCGAGGGAGGGCACGGGGGCCTTGGCGCTTGTGCCGTCCTTGCCCTTGCGATAGCCGGAGCCGAGCAGCTGCTCGGTGTCGACGTCCTCGCGGGCGATCTGCGCCACGATGTCGTTGATCTTCTTGCGGAGCGGCTGGGGGTCGATGCCCTTGGCCTTGTTGTAGGCGACCTGCTTCTCCCGGCGCCGGTTGGTCTCGTCGATGGCCTTCGCCATCGCCGGGGTGATCTTGTCGGCGTACATATGAACCTGGCCCGACACGTTGCGCGCCGCGCGGCCGATGGTCTGGATCAGCGAGGTCCCGGAGCGCAGGAAGCCCTCCTTGTCCGCGTCCAGGATCGCCACCAGGGAGACCTCGGGGAGGTCGAGGCCCTCCCGGAGGAGGTTGATGCCGACCAGGACGTCGTACTCACCGGCGCGGAGCTCGCGCAGCAGTTCGACGCGGCGCAGGGTGTCGACGTCGCTGTGGAGGTAGCGGACCTGGATGCCGAGTTCCAGGAAGTAGTCGGTGAGGTCCTCGGCCATCTTCTTGGTGAGGGTGGTGACGAGGACGCGCTCGTCCTTCTCGGTGCGGCTGCGGATCTCGTGCACCAGGTCGTCGATCTGGCCCTCGGTGGGCTTGACGACGACCTCGGGGTCGACCAGACCCGTGGGGCGGATGATCTGCTCGACGTGGCCGTCGGAGCGGGACAGCTCGTACTGGCCGGGCGTCGCCGAGAGGTACACCGTCTGGCCGACGCGCTCCTGGAACTCCTCCCACTTCAGGGGTCGGTTGTCCAGGGCGGACGGCAGCCGGAAGCCGTGGTCGACGAGGGTGCGCTTGCGGGAGGCGTCGCCCTCGTACATCGCGCCGATCTGGGGCACGGTCACATGGGACTCGTCGATGACGAGGAGGAAGTCGTCCGGGAAGTAGTCCAGCAGGGTGTTCGGCGGAGAGCCTGGCTCGCGGCCGTCGAAGTGCATCGAGTAGTTCTCCACACCGGAGCAGGAGCCGATCTGGCGGAGCATCTCCAGGTCGTACGTCGTGCGCATGCGCAGCCGCTGGGCCTCCAGGAGCTTGCCCTGCTTCTCCAGCTCGGACAGGCGCTCCCCCAGCTCCTTCTCGATGTCGTTGGCGGCGCGCTCCAGACGCTCTGGGCCGGCCACGTAGTGGGAGGCGGGGAAGACGTACAGCTGCTGGTCGTCGCTGATGATCTCGCCGGTGAGCGGATGGAGGGTGGAGAGGGCCTCGATCTCGTCGCCGAACATCTCGATGCGGACGGCGAGCTCCTCGTAGACCGGGAAGATCTCGATGGTGTCGCCGCGCACACGGAAGGTGCCGCGGGTGAACGCCAGGTCGTTGCGGGTGTACTGGATGTCCACGAAGCGGCGCAGCAGCTCGTCCCGGTCGAACTCCTCGCCGACCTTGAGGGGGACCATGCGGTCCACGTACTCCTGTGGCGTACCGAGGCCGTAGATGCAGGAGACGGAGGCGACCACGACGACGTCGCGGCGGGTGAGCAGCGAGTTGGTCGCGGAGTGCCGCAGGCGTTCCACCTCCTCGTTGATCGAGGAGTCCTTCTCGATGTAGGTGTCCGACTGCGGGACGTAGGCCTCGGGCTGGTAGTAGTCGTAGTACGAGACGAAGTATTCGACCGCGTTGTTCGGCAGCAGCTCGCGGAACTCGTTGGCCAGCTGGGCGGCCAGTGTCTTGTTCGGCGCCATCACCAGGGTCGGGCGCTGGAGCTTCTCGATCATCCACGCGGTGGTGGCGGACTTGCCGGTGCCGGTCGCGCCGAGCAGGACGACGTCCTTCTCACCTGCTCCGACACGCCGGGCGAGATCGGCGATGGCCGTGGGCTGGTCGCCGCTCGGCTGGTAGGGGCTGACGACCTCGAAGGGCGCCACCGTGCGTTCGATCTTGGAAACGGGCCGCATGCAATCCACCGTACGACCCCGCACTGACAACGGGCTCCGATCAGCGATTCTGCGGGGTGCGGGAACGTCGCTCGCGGTGCTCCTGGTCGGCGCGGGACTCCGGGTGCCGGCAGGCGTGGGCGGTCGCCTGGGCCGGAATACCGGGCCGGCGCTCGACCGGGTTCCCGTGGAACCTGCCCATGATCATGAACGGGTCGAACATCACGACGACGCCCGCGAGGAGCAGGAACACCAGCGGGCCGATCATCAGCGGGGCCAGGAGAGCGGCGGACGACGAACCGACGGCCGGGTCGGGGCCCGCCGCGCTGTGCAGATGGACGCTGAGGGCGGCCATGCCCGTGTAGTGCATGCCGCTGACGGCGATCCCCATGACGAGGCTGGCGCCCACGCTCCACAGGAAGCCGCGCACCTGTCCGGCGGCCCACAGGGCGGCGATCGCGGCCACCACCGCGATGACGACCGAAGCGGCCACGGTGACGGTGTTGTACTGGAACGTGCCGTTGAGCCGCATGCCGGCCATGCCCAGGTAGTGCATGGAGGCGATGCCGAGGCCGGTGATGGTGCCGCCGGTGAAGAGCGCGGCCCCCGTGGCGCCCTTTGAGCCGACCATGAAGATCCCGATGCCGACCATCACGATCGCCACGGCGAGACTCGCGAACGTGGTCAGCGGGTCGTAGTGGATCGGGGTCTGCAGGACCTTGAACCCCATCATCGCGACGAAGTGCATGGTCCAGATGCCGGAGCCGATGGCCGCCGAGCCCAGCGCGAGCCAGCCGATCCGCCAGCGGCCGTCCACGAGCATCGATCTGGTGGTGCAGCGCAGGCCGAGCGCGCCTCCGAGGCAGGCCATGAGATAGGCCACCACCGGTGTGACGAGTCCGTAGCTGAAGCCGTCGACCGTGCCCTGCATTCGCGGCTGCCTTTCCCGCCCTGTCGCGTTACTGGATTTTCTGCAATGCCCCCCAGCCCCGGCACCGCCACGACGGTCAGGGTTGTCGCAGAGAGTATGACCCCCACCGGAATGGTCGAACGATTTTCCGGCAAAGAAACACGGCCTTGCCCCACTTGTGCGGTGCCCGTGAGCGGACTTGGGCAACTCCATTCAGTTCGTGGTCATCCTGCGCCCCTCTGCCGTTGACCCTCTGCTGTCACTCTTGAGCTGACCGTGATCGATCGACGCGAGGAGTACGCATGCACGTGCGCGCAGTTGCCGCCGCGACCACAGCGTTCTTGGGGGCCACCGTCCTCCTGCTCCCCACTTCCGCCGCGCACGCGGCCGCCGACGCCGAAAACCCACTGGTCGTCGCGCATCGCGGAGCTTCCGCCTACGCGCCCGAGAACACCCTGGCCGCTGTCGACAAGGCCCACGAGATGGGCTTCGACTGGGTCGAGAACGACGTCCAGCGCACCAGTGACGGCAGGCTCGTCGTCCTGCACGACGCGACGCTGGCGCGGACGACCAACGTCGAGGAGCTCTATCCCGAGCGCGCGCCCTGGAACGTGGCGGACTTCACCGCCGCGGAGATCGGACGCCTGGACGCGGGCAGCTGGTTCGGCACTGACTACGCGGGCGCGCGCGTGCCCACGCTGGAGCAGTACATGCGGCGGGTGTCACGCAACCACCAGAAGCTCGTCCTGGAGATCAAGAACCCGCAGCTCTACCCGGGGATCGAGCAACAGACCCTGAAGGTGCTCGGCAACGAGGGCTGGCTCGGCCCGGCCCACCTGGAGAAGCTGGTGATCCAGAGCTTCAGCGCCGACACCGTACGCCGGGTCCACGAACTGAGTCCGGCGGTGAAGACCGGTCTGCTCGGCACACCGGACATCGCCGACCTGCCCGAGTACGCGACGTTCAGCGACCAGATCAACTCCTCGTACACGACCATCTCCGAGTCCTACGTCGCCACGATCCACGCGCTCGGAGGCCCGCACGGCAAGCCGCTGGAGATCCTCACCTGGACCGTGAACGACGCCGCCAACGCCCGCCGGGTGGCCGACTACGGCGTGGACGGCATCATCACCAACAAGCCGGACGTGGTCAGGGACGCCACACAGGGCTGACACCTGTCCTCGGCCGGGGTGTGCGTTCCGCGCGAGCGCACACCACGGTCGTTGTCAGTGGGGGCCCCTACGGTGGTCACATGAACAGCCATGCGCAGGGCGAGCAGCAGGTGGTGTGGGCCGTCGTCGGCTCGGACATCGGACCGCTGTTGCTGGCCGCGACGGACGAGGGCCTGGTCAACGTCGTGTTCCACGCCACGGAGCCGGTGCGCGAGCGGACCCTCGACCGGCTCGCCTCCCGCCTCGGCACCACCCCGGTGGAGGCGCCCGACGCACCCCAGCTGGTCGAGGCGATACGCCAGTTCGAGGCGTACTTCGCGGGCGAGCGGCACGACTTCGCGCTGCCGCTCGACTGGTCGCTGATCTCCGGGTTCAACCGCCAGGTGCTGCGCGAACTGGCGTCCGGCGTCCCCTACGGCTCGGTCGTGGGCTACGGCGATCTCGCGCGGCGCGTGGGACAGCCCGGCGCGGCGCAGGCGGTCGGCGTCGCGATGGGGTCGAACCCACTGCCCGTGGTGGTGCCGTGCCACCGGGTGGTGGAGAGTGGCGGCGGCATCGGCGGGTTCGGCGGCGGCCTGGAGACCAAACGGAAACTGCTGGCGCTGGAAGGGGTGCTTCCGGAGCCGTTGTTCTGAGGAGGCCGCGCGCCGACCCGGACGGCCACGGGCTCCGTGGACAGCCTGTGCACATCCCTGGACGACCTGGGTGGCTGGGAACCCTTCACGACGACGGCCGGGGCGCGCTAGTCGTAGTGCCGCGCTTCGAAGACGTTGCCGTCCGGGTCCCGGAAGTAGAAGCTTCGCCGGGCGAGTCCGCGGGCGCCGAAGGAGTCCTCGGAGATCTCCGAGACGGGGACCGCCTGCTCCTCCAGCCGGCCGCGCAGTTCGTCGAACGCGGGGCCGGGCATGGCGAGGCACACATGGTTGACGGGATGCCCGGCGCCCGCGGCGGCGCCCGGCACCATCCGCATCTCCGGCGCCATGGCCAGCGGCATGAGATCGATGATGGTCTCGTCGTTGACCCGGACGGAGGGGAAGGGGGCCTGTCCCGCCGCGTACTCGGTGACCCTCACGGGTTGCAGGCCCACGGCCTTCTCGTAGAAACCGGCCGCGGCAACGGGGTCCCGCACCCAGAGGACGACATGGTCGAGGCGGGTCGTGTTCTCCTTCATGCACCTCAGGCTGGTGTCCTGCACCACAGCGCGCAAGGGTTTGGCCGGGCGCGCCGTCCGCCAGGGATGAGAGAAGAACGTCAGACAGGAGGCAAGCGCGTGCTGGTGGTGTCCGAAGAGGTGCGGGAAGCGGTTGACGCGCGTCGACCCGTGGTGGCGCTGGAGTCGACGATCATCGCGCACGGGCTGCCCCGCCCCCGCAATCTGCAGGTGGCGCTGGAGCTGGAGGAGGTCGTACGGCGGGAGGGCGCGGTACCCGCGACGATCGCCGTGCTGGACGGGCGGCCCCATATCGGTCTCGACAAGCAGCAGTTGGAGCGGGTCGCGAACGAGGACGGCATCCGCAAGCTCGGGCACCGCGATCTGCCGCCGGCGGTGGCCGCGGGCGTGAGCGGGGCGACCACCGTGTCGGCGACCGCGCAGCTGGCGGCCCTCGCGGGCGTACGGGTGTTCGCGACGGGTGGGCTCGGGGGCGTGCACCGGGAGTGGACGGTGACCCAGGACGAGTCCGCCGACCTGGGGCTCCTCGCACGTACCCGGATCACGGTGGTGTGCGCGGGCGTGAAGTCGATCCTGGACGTACCGGCGACCCTGCAGCGGCTGGAGACGCTGGGTGTCGCGGTCGCCGGGTACGGCACGGACCGCTTCCCCGGCTTCTATCTGTCCGACTCGGGTCATCCGGTGGAGTGGACGCTCGGCTCGCCGGGCGAGGTCGCGGACGTCATGCGGGCGCAGGACGCGCTCGGCGGCCCCGAGTCGGCGCTGATCGTCGCCAACCCCGTGCCGGAGGAGGAGCAGCTCGATCCCGAGCTCCACGCGCGCGTGCTCGCGGAGGCGCTGGCGGCGTGCGAGGCGGAGGGTGTGACGGGCCAGGCGGTGACACCGTTCCTGCTGAGCTATCTCGTACGGCACACCGACGGCGCCTCCCTGAGCGCCAACCTGGCGGCGGTACGCGGCAACGTACGGCTCGCGTCACGCATCGCGGCGGCCTGGGCCGGGGCGTGAGGTGAGCGGGTCCGGTGGTGGTGGGGACGGGGCTCTGCTCGTCGTGGGGGACGTCGTCACGGATGTCGTCGCCCGGCACCGCGGGCCACTCGCGGTGGGCACCGACACGGCTTCCGCGATCCGGACGCTGCCGGGTGGGGCGGGCGCCAACGTGGCCTGCTGGGCCGCTCACCAAGGCTGCGCGGACGTGCGACTGCTCGGGCGTGTGGGCACGGACAGTGCCGCGTGGCACGAGCGGGAGCTGCGGGCCTCGGGCGTGCGCCCCCAGCTGGTGGTCGACCCGGAGGCGCCCACGGGGACGGTGATCTGCCTGGTGGACACGGGCGCCGCGGCCGAGCGCACGTTCCTCACCGACAGCGGTGCCGCGCTGCGCCTCGACCCGGACGACTGGTCGCCGTCCCTGCTCGACGGGGTCGCGCGACTCCACCTGTCGGGCTATCTGTTCTACGCCGAGTCGAGTCGCGCGCTGGCCGCCGTGGCCCTGGAGTCGGCACGCGCGCGTGGAGTGCCGGTGAGCGTGGATCCCGCGTCGGCGGGATTCCTCGCGCGGCTCGGCGTGGACCGTTTCCTCGCGCTCATCGACGGGATCGACGTGCTGTTGCCCAGCCGCGACGAGGCCCACCTGCTCACCGGGCTGCCCGATCCGGCCGACGCGGCGGCCAAGTTGAGCCGTTTCGTGCCTCTGGTGGTGGCCAAGCAGGGAGCGGAGGGCGCACTCGTCGCGCGCGAGGGCGGTGTGGTGGCACGGATCCCGGCGACGCCCGCCACACCCCGCGACACCACCGGCGCGGGCGACGCCTTCACGGGGGCGTTCCTGGCAGCGCTGCTCGCGGGCGCGGACGCCGAGGGCGCGGCGGCCGAGGGGTGCGGGGCGGGAGCGCGGGCGGTGGAGAAGGTGGGCGGAAGACCGCCGGGAGCCGACCAGCCCCCGTGACCGGCCGACCGGACCGGCCGCACGTGCCGAGGGATCGCCCCCGGCCGGCCACCCGACCACCCGCACCTGCCGACGGATCTCCCCGGCCCACCATTGGAACCGGCCTCTACAGCTACGCCTTGCGGCCCCAGGCCGAGATCAGGGGTGGGGCGGCGATGTCCATCGTGTCGGCGGCCGCGTTCGTCAGGTGCCGGTCGATCTCCTCCGCCGTGGCGAGGTTCGCCGTGACGAGCGCTTCGCGGAGCCGGCCGACGGTCGCCACCTCCAGGGCGGCGCAGGCCGGTGCGGCGACGGGGAAGTACGCGTCGGCCTCCACACCGCGCAGGCCGGCGGCCCGCAGCAGGCGCGGGAGTCTGCGGCCGTGCGCCGGGTCGATGCCGCGTTCGGCGAGCAACTCGCGCACGGCCTGGCGGAGCCGGTTGGCCGACTGGTGCTCGGGGCCGGATTCCTCGAGGCACGCCAGGGGTTGGAGGGCGAGGTCGATGTCCTCGATCAGGAGTCGTCCGCCGGGACGCAGCGCCTTGATCATCGACGACAACGCCTGCTCGTGGTCCGCCACGTGAGCCAGGGCGAGCCGGGCGTGCACGAGGTCGAAGCCGTCCCCCGGGGGCTGGTCGACGTCCACCTGATGGACGAGGGCCTCGACCGGCGGGCGGGTGACCGAGGGCACGGCCCAGGAGATGTCGGTGTCCGTCGCGATGACCTTGCCCGTCGGTCCGACCCTCTTGGCCAGCCAGGAGACCACCGAGGCGCCGCCCGCGCCGACCTCCCAACAGCGCCAGCCGGACCCCAGGCCGAAGGCCTCCATGTGCCGGAACGTCGTGGGGTCGAAGAGGGTGGCGAAGGCGTCGGGGCCCTGCCCCGTCTCGGCCCGCCGGTGGTCGAGGACATACCCGTCGGTTCGCATCATGCCCCGATCATCCCATTTGACCGACTTGCCCTTGGCGGCGACGCTCCCGCAGCCGCGAGGCCACCCCACGGCGACGGGCCCGAAAGCCGGAACGATTGACCGGAAACCACCGACCGGAAACCACCGGATGACGACGGCCGGATCGGAACGGCCGCGCCGGATCGGACGTCTACAAGTGAAGCGGAACACTCCGTTCCCACAGCCTTACCCGGCACTCGTTCGGCCCTGGCAAACTGGCGCCACAAGGCACGGAGTGCGGTGCGAGGAGATCCACGCAAGGAGAAGCCAGATGTCCATGGCAGGGAATCTGCGGAAGGTCACCGGCCTAGACAGGGTCGTCGGCCTGCGCACGATGGCACGGCTGGCCCGACGGCGCCCCCGCGTCGACCTCAGCCATCCGGCCCGCTCCCCGCTGGGCACCTCGGTGGTGAACTGCGTGGCCTACCACAAGGGCGTCCGCTCCCCCGCGGCCCGCGATGTCGTCGAGGCCGTCAAGCAGGTCCGCAAGCACGACCACGGCTTCGTCTGGCTGGGGCTGCACGAGCCGACACAGCGGGAGTTCGCCGGTATTGCCGAGCTCTTCGACCTGCACCCGCTCGCGGTGGAGGACGCGGTCGAGGCCCACCAGCGCCCGAAGCTGGAGCGCTACGACGACACGCTGTTCGCGGTGTTCAAGACGGTCTGCTACGTCGAGCACACCGAACTGACCGCGACCAGCGAGGTGGTGCACACCGGCGAGATCATGGTCTTCGTCGGCGCCGACTTCGTGATCACGGTCCGCCACGGACGGCACGGCTCGCTCGGTCCGCTACGGGAGGAACTGGAGGCGAATCCCGAGCAGTTGGCCAAGGGACCTGCCGCGGTGCTGCACGCGATCGCGGACCATGTGGTCGACGACTACCTGAGCGTCACGGACTCGGTCCAGACGGACATCGACCAGGTCGAGACGGACGTGTTCGCCTCGAACGGCGCACGTGTGGACCCGGGCCGCATCTACCAGCTCAAGCGCGAACTGCTCGAACTGAAGCGGGCGGTGGCCCCGCTCGCCCGCCCGCTCCTGGAGCTCACCTCACGACCGATCCGCGTGGTCGACCCGGAGATACAGGCCTACTTCCGCGACGTCTCCGACCACCTGCTGCGGGCCACCGAGCAGATCGCCGCGTTCGACGAACTGCTCAACTCGATTCTGCAGGCGCACCTCGCGCAGGTCAGCGTCGCTCAGAACGAGGACATGCGGAAGATCACGGCGTGGGCCGCCCTGATCGCCGTGCCGACCATGGTGTGCGGGGTGTACGGCATGAACTTCGAGTACATGCCGGAGTTGCACTGGAAGCTCGGCTATCCGCTCGTCCTCGGAGTCATAGCCACCGCCTGCGTCACCCTCTACCGGGGCTTCAAGCGCAACGGGTGGCTGTGACTCCCGGAACCGGAAGGTGATCGATCGGCCGGGCGCCACACCCGGCGCCGACGGTCACTGCGTCGCCGTTGCCGGCGGTCAGTGCGTCGCGCTCTTCGCGTAGACGCTCTCGACCCAGGAGGCGATCTGGTCGTCCGACAGATGATGGGCCAGGTCGGCCTCGCTGATCATGCCGACGAGACGCTTGTTCTCGATCACGGGGAGCCGACGGATCTGGTGCCCCTTCATCTCCTGGAGCACCTCGCTGACGTCGGCGTCCGCGTCGATCCAGCGGGGTGTGCCCTTGGCCATTTCGCCGGCCGTGATCGTCGACGGGTCGTGGCCCAGGGCGACACAGCCGACGACGATGTCGCGGTCGGTGAGAATGCCGCAGAGCCGTTCGTTCTGGTCGCTGATGGGCAGTGCCCCGACGTTCAGCTGGCGCATCAGCTGGGCGGCGCGGTCGAGGGTCTCGTGGGCGGGGATCCACTGGGCGCCGCGGTGCATGATGTCTCCGGCGGTGGTCATGTGATACCTCCCGTTGCCGGACGGCCGGCGCGGCGCAGGACGCACCGCTAGTCCCGGCGCCCTACATTCTTGCCGCGTCCGGGCCGGGCCGCACTCGGAGCGACAGCGGCACCCCACCGACGCGAGCGGGGCTCAACCGCGGCGGCGGACGGCTTCATCGCCTGTCGCACCCCGCGCCCCGCGCCCGCATCAGCCGTTCCAGGCCGGGTGGCGTGGGTCGTCGGCGCGCACCAGGACATCGGCCGTGGCAGCCGGGTCGGTCTCGGTCTCGTAGCGCGCGAAGGCGGGGAGGGTCCACTGCTCGCCTTCAGGGGTGCGCCGGCGCAGGGCGCCCGGGGAGAGGAGGACATGGACGGTCAGGTCGAAGGGGAACCAGTGTTTCAGGAGGAGGGGGCCGTGCGTCAGCAGGATCGCGCCGGGCGGGAGTGGGACGTAGGGGCTGCGGGTCGCGCGGTCGGTGGTGGGATCCCAGAGGTCGGGCAGGACCCGCCCCGTGCCGCCGGGGTCGAGCGGACCGAAGACCTCTCGCCACAGGGCGGCGGTGTCGAACCAGCCGTCGTAGTACGCCTCCACGTCCTCGTGGCCGTACTCGAACCGCAGCGACGCAGGCCGGAGGAAGCCCTCGGTTCCCACGACGAGCGAGGACCGGCCGCGTATGCGCAGCGCCTCGGACACCAGGGCGGCGAGATCGCCGGGGCGCGCTGCCGGGGCGCCGTCGAAGGCGATCCGCGGCCAGGGCGATCCGTCGTCCGGCTTCAGGTTGAGGAGGCGGTCTGCGAGCAGGGCGGCGAGCCGCTCCCAGGTGATCGCTTCGAATCGCACACGGCCCATGATGCCGCGCGCCGTGAGCCGTGCCCGACCCGGTCGACGGTCCGGTCCGAGGGTGGGGTGACCGTGCGACCACCAGGGGGAATGAACCGCGTATGGCAGCGCTCGCTACTCCCCCGCCCCGTACCGGACTTGTCGTCGTGCAGGCACTCAGGAAGAAGCACTGCGCCGAGTGCCGGAGCGGTCCGGTGGCGCTGCTGGTCCTGGAGGAGGGGGCGCCGCGTTGCCTGGACTGCGCGGACCTCGGGCACCTGGTGTTCCTGCCCCGGGGCGACACCGCGCTCACCAGGAGGGCGCGGGAGGAGAGTGCGCTGTCGGCCGTGGTCGTACGGTTCAACCGCCGCCGCAGCCGGTACGAGCGGCAGGGCGTCCTGGTCGAGGAGGCGGGGCTCGCCCGGGCCGAGGAGCGGTGTCTGGCGGACGCGGAGGTGCGACGCCGCCGCCGGGTGCGGGACGCGCGCCGCCGGGCGGCGGAGGACGTGCGCTTCACGGACGCGTTCGCCGCGGAGATTCGGCGGCTGTTCCCCGGCTGTCCGCCCGAGCGGGCCCGGGAGATCGCCGCCCACGCCTCGGTGCGGGGCAGCGGTCGCGTCGGCCGTAGCGCGGCGGGGCGTGCGCTGACGGAGTTCGCGGTGACCTCGGCGGTCATCGCGTCCGTACGCCACGTGGACACCCCGTACGACCACCTCCTGATGACCGGCGTGCCCCGCTACGCGGCACGCAGGCGGATCGCGGTCACCGTGGAGGCGACGCTGCGGGGGTGGCGGCCGGCGGGGTGAGGGCAGGGAGGGTGCCGTGCAGGCCGGCCGCGCGCGTATGCGGGTGAGCGGCTCGGCCATGGGGGCTGGGGGCTGTGCGGAGGTTCACTTGTGGGGAGGTCGGACGGTGGGCAGGATCTTCGAGGGATCGAGGTGGGAGCGGACATGATCGATGGGCCGTACTTCGTGCTGACGGTGCTGGGGCTGCTCGGGACGGCGATCGTGGCGGGCGTGTTCTGCGGGTTCTCGACATTCGTGATGAAGGGGCTGGCGTCGCTGCCGTCCGCCCAGGGCGTGGCGGCCATGCAGGCGATCAATGTGAGTGCTCTGACGCCGGCGTTCATGCTCGTGTTCGTGGGTACGGCGGTGCTGTGTGCCGTGCTGGCCGTCGTGACGTTCGTGGTGTGGCCGGACGAGGGCAGGGTCGAACTGCTGCTGGGCAGCGCGCTGTATCTGTTCGGCTGCTTCGGGGTCACGATGGTGGCGAACGTGCCGCGCAACGACACGCTCGCGAAGCTGGACGCGGATACGCCCGAGGCAGCGGCGTACTGGCGCGACTACGTGAGCCGGTGGACCACGTGGAACCACATACGGGCGGTCGCCGCGGGCGCCGCGGCCCTGTCGTACCTGCTGGCGCTCGCCTGAGGCGGGGGCGGCGGGCCCGTCGTATCGTGGCCGGTACGCGTACCTCTCCGTGAGGGAGACGGCCATGGCCGATCCCAAGGGTTTTCTGACCACACCTCGCGAGGACTGGCCCCGTCGCCCTGTGGAGGAGCGGGTCCGGGACTGGGACGAGGTGTATGTTCCCGGGGCTCTGCTGCCGATCATCAGCAAGCAGGCCGACCGCTGCATGGACTGCGGGATCCCGTTCTGTCACGACGCCTGTCCGCTGGGGAATCTGATCCCCGAGTGGAACGATCTCGTGTCGCGTGCGGACTGGCGGGCGGCGAGCGACCGGCTGCACGCCACGAACAACTTTCCCGAGTTCACGGGGCGGTTGTGTCCCGCCCCCTGTGAGGCGGGGTGTGTGCTGGCGATCAACCAGCCCGCGGTGACCATCAAGAACGTGGAGGTGGCCATCGCGGACCGGGCCTGGGAGGACGGCTTCACCCCGCCGCGTCCGCCCGACCGGCTGTCCGGGAAGACGGTCGCCGTGGTCGGCTCCGGGCCCACCGGGCTGGCGGCGGCGCAGCAGTTGACGCGGGCCGGGCACACGGTCGCGGTGTACGAACGGGCCGACCGGATCGGGGGGTTGCTGCGGTACGGGATCCCGGCGTTCAAGATGGAGCGACGCCATCTGGACCGGCGGTTGGAGCAGATGCGGGCGGAGGGCACCAAGTTCCGGACGTCGACCGCGGTGGGGGTGGACGTCGGGGCGGCCGAGTTGCGGGCCCGGTACGACGCGGTGGTGATCGCGACAGGGGCCACGGCGTGGCGTGAACTGGACGTGCCCGGGCGGGAGTTGGTCGGCGTCCATCAGGCGATGGAGTATCTGCCGTTGGCCGACCGGGTGTGTGAGGGGGATCTGGAGGTGTCGCCGTTGTCGGCGGCCGGGAAGCATGTCGTGATCGTCGGGGGAGGTGACACGGGGGCGGACTGTCTGGGGACGGCGGTGCGGGAAGGGGCCGCGTCGGTGACCCAGTTGGACATCTATCCGCTGCCGGAGGCGGAGCGTGACGAGGATGTCGATCCGTGGCCGACGTATCCGAAGGTGTACCGGCTCTCGGCGGCGCACGAGGAGGCGCGAGACCTTCGGTCCGCGCCTGCGGCGGACGCGGACGCGCGGCTCTTCGCGGCGTCCACGCTCCGCTTCACCGGGGACGGGTCGGGGCGGGTGCGGGCCCTGCACCTGGTCGAGGTGGACGAGCGGCGGCGGGCCCGGCCGGGTACCGAGCGGACGCTGCCCGCCGATCTCGTCCTGCTCGCGCTCGGGTTCTCCGGTCCGGACCGTCACGACGGGCTTCTGGAGCAGCTGGGGGTTGCCCTCGATCCGCGCGGGACGATCACCCGGGGGCCGGACTTCGCGACGAACGTGCCCGGTGTGTACGCCGCCGGGGACGCCGCCCGTGGGCAGTCGCTGATCGTGTGGGCGATCGCCGAGGGGCGCTCCGTGGCCGCCGCGGTCGACCGCGGGCTGACCGGCACGGACCGCCTGCCGACCCCGATCGGACCGTACGACCGCCCGATGACGGCCCTGCCACCGGCCACCGGTGGTGGGGGCTAGCGGTTGTCCGTGCCGGCTTGTTTGGCGGTGGCGAGGGCGATGCGGTTCCACGTGTTGATGGTGAGGATCAGGGCCAGGACGTGGGCCAGTTCGGTCTCGTCGAAGTGGGTGGCGGCCTCGGCGTAGACCGCGTCGGGGACACCTCCGTCGGCGACGAGGGTGACCGCTTCGGTGAGGGCGAGCGCGGCCTGTTCGCGGGCGGTGAAGAAGTGCCGGGCCTCGCGCCAGACCGGGATCATGTGCAGCCGGTCCTCGCTCTCCCCGGCCTTGCGGGCGTCGTTGGTGTGCATGTGGAGGCAGTAGGCGCAGTGGTTGAGGTGGGAGGCGCGGATCTGGATCAGTTCGACCAGGGCGGGGTCGATGCCCTCGCGGGCCGCCGCGTCGAAGCCGATGAGGGCGCGGAAGGCGTTCCGCGCCGACTTCGCGAAGTCGAGACGCGGGACGGGGGTCGTCCCCGCGTGCGCCGCTGCCGTGTTCGCCGCGGCCGTTTCAGTCGCCGTCGTGTCGGTCGCTACCGTCTCGGTCGCTGTCGTGTCGGTCGCTGTCGTGTCGGTCACTGCAGTCTCGGTCGCTGTCGTGTTCGTCGTCATGACCATGAATCTACGAGGCGGAAAGACCTGCCGTAGGGTGCATTTCCATGGAGGATTCGTGGGTCAATTCGGCGGAGTCGATCGGGGCCGATCTGCATCTCGAACTGGCCGGTGGGGGTGGGCGGCGGGCGGCACTGATCCGGGCGTTGCGGGAGGCGGTGCGTGGTGGTCGGCTGGCGCCCGGGACCCGACTGCCGCCGTACCGCTCGCTCGCCGCGGACCTGGGCGTCGCGCGCAACACGGTCGCCGACGCGTACGCGGAGCTGGTCGCGGAGGGCTGGCTGACCGCCCGGCAGGGGTCGGGGACGCGGGTCGCGGAGCGCGTCGAACCCCTGGGCTCCGCCGCGCGTGTGCCCCGGAAGGGGCCGCCACGCGCGCGTGGGCCGCAGCACGATCTGCGGCAGGGCACGCCGGACGCGTCGGCGTTCCCGCGGGCGGCCTGGGCGGCGTCGTACCGCAGGGCGTTGACGCGGGCGCCCAACGAGGCGTTCGGGCCGGGTGATCCGGCGGGCCGGGTCGAGCTGCGGGAGGCGCTCGCCGAGTACCTGGCACGCGCGCGTGGCGTGCGGACCGAGCCCTCGCGGATCGTGGTCTGCTCCGGTTTCGCGCACGCGTTGCGACTGCTGTTCCACGGCCGGGTGTTGCGGGGGCCGCTGGCCGTGGAGTCGTACGGGCTGGGATTCCACCGAGAGCTGCTGGCGGCGGCGTCCGTACGGACCGTTCCGCTGCCGCTCGACGAGGACGGTGCCCGGGTGGACGGGCTGGACCGGGAGAGAGCGGTGCTGCTCACGCCCGCGCACCAGTTCCCCACCGGCGGGCCGCTGCATCCCGAGCGGCGGGCCGCGGTCGTGGACTGGGCACGCGCGCGGGGCGGGCTGGTCCTGGAGGACGACTACGACGGGGAGTTCCGCTACGACCGCAGACCGGTCGGGGCCGTGCAGGGTCTGGATCCCGACCGGGTCGTCTTCCTCGGCTCGGTCAGCAAGAGCCTGTCGCCCGCGCTGCGGCTGGGGTGGATGGTCCTGCCGGAGCGGCTCGTGGACGCCGTACGGGAGGCCAAGGGCGAGCGGGAGGCGTGGGCGAGTGTGCCGGACCAGCTCGCGCTGGCGGACTTCGTGGTGTCCGGGGCGTACGACCGTCATGTGCGGCGCATGCGGCAGCGGTACCGGACGCGTCGGGACCGTCTGGTCGCGGCGCTGGCCGCGCAGGCGCCGCACATCGAGGTCACCGGGATCGCCGCCGGGCTGCACGCCGTGCTGCGGTTGCCGCCCGGTACCGAGCGGTCCGCGGTGAAGGCGGCGGCCTGGCGGGGGGTCGCGCTGGACGGGCTGGCGGAGTTCCGTCATCCGGAGGCGAGGGAGGACGCCCCGGACGGGTTGGTCGTGGGGTACGCGACGCCGCCGGAGCACGCGTACGGGGCGGCGCTGGAGGCGTTGTGCGGGGCGCTCCCGCCCGAGTGAGGGCCGTGGGTTCCCGGTCGACAGGAAAAGCGGGGCGGTGGGAACATTGAGGTCAGGAGGTACGTCGCCGCTGTCGCCGCGGGCATCCCACAATTCGGTGGTGGCCTGCCCCCATCCTTCGTTCCGTCGTCAGGCGTAGGGCCCCTCCCTCGCGTCCCCCCTGTTGACGGCCGGTCCTGGAGGGTGCTCGATGACGACGCTCGACGAACGTCACGGAGAACACGGAGAAGGCGCGCACGGCCGGGCTCCGCTCCGGCGCGGTGGCACACTCGGTTCTCACGTCGTCCCCCTGGACCGGCCGACGGCCTCGCTGCCTCTGCTCACCGGTTCCAAGGCGGCCCACCTCTCGCGAGCGGCCCGCGCCGGGTTGCCGGTGCTGCCCGGGTTCGTGATCCCGTACGACGCTCGGGAGGCGGATGACCAGCGGCGGGACGCCGACGCCCTGCGGGACCCCGACGCGATGGCGGACCCTGACGCGATGGCGGACGCCGACGGCCCACGGGACTTGGCTCGTGCCTGGGCCGAGCTGTCCCGGCGCGGTACACGGTCCCTCGTCGTACGGTCCTCCTCGCCGCAGGAGGACACGGAGGAGTCCTCTCTGGCGGGGCGGTTCGACTCGGTGCTCGATGTGCGGGGGTGGGAGGAGTTCCGGGCGGCGGTGCGCACGGTGCTCGGCTCGGCGCGGCGGCCCGACGGTGCCGACGCGCCCATGGCCGTGCTGGTGCAGCCGATGCTCAGGGCCCGGGTCGGAGGTGTGCTGTTCGGCGCGGATCCCGTGGCCGGGCGGACCGATCGGATGCTGGTCAGCGCGGTGCGGGGCGGGCCTCACACATTGGTGAGCGGGGAGCAGCCGGGGACGACTCACTGGTTGAGCAGGTGGGGACGGCTGCTGCGGACGGAATCGTCAGGCGTGGAACCCGGGGCGGATTGCGGGACGGAACCGCTTGAGGTGGAACCGTCGGGCGCCTCGCGGGCGGTCGGCGGTGGGGCCTTGCTCACCGCCGGCGAGTTGCGTCGTCTGGCGCGTCTCGCGCGGCGGGCCGCCCAGGTGTTCGGCGGACCCCAGGACATCGAGTTCGGTTTCGACGAGGGCGGGCGGCTGTGGCTGCTCCAGAGCCGTCCGATCACGGCGATGGGGCCCCGTCCGGCGCGCGGTGCCCGGCTGCTCGGTCCCGGGCCGGTGGCGGAGACCCTGCCGGGGCAGTTGGAGCCGCTGGAGGAGGATCTGTGGGTGGCGCCGATGGAACGGGGGCTCGCGTGCGCGCTCGACCTCAGCGGGAGCGCGCCACGTCGGCGGTTGCGGTCGGTGCCGGTCGTCACGGCGGTCGGTGGCCGGGCCGCGGCGGACCTGCGGCTGCTGGGTGCCGTCCCGCCGAGCCACCCCGGACTGGCGTGGCTCAATCCGGCGCCGGGCGCCCGGCGTCTCGGTGCCGCCTGGCGGGTGGGGCGGCTGACCTCGACACTGCCCGACCTGGCGACGGACCTGGTCGCGGATGTCGACCGGCGGCTGGTCGAGACACCGCAGACCGGGGACCTGCCGACCGTCGAGCTGATCTCGACCCTGCGCTGGACGCGCTCCGTCCTGGTGTCGCTCCACGCGCAGGAGGCTCTGGCGGGTGCCCTCCTCCCGGAGCCCCACGTCACGGCGGCGGGCACCGCTCTCGCCACGCTCACCGAGTCGAGGTTCCGGGACCGGAACCTGTCGGACCACCAGGTGGTGGCCGCCGAGCCCGTGGTCCTCGCGCTGACGGCGCCGAGCCTGTGGGGCGAGCTGCGACTGCCCCCACCCGAACCCGTCCACCACAACGGCGCCTCCGCGACCGCCGCCACATCCACCTCCGTCCCCTTCCCCGAAGCCTCGGCCCACACCCCCGCCACCTCCGCCCCCGCCACCCCCACCCGGGCCCCCACCGCCCCCGGCGACGGCCCGGCCCCCTTCTCCTCCTCCCGGCGCGCGGGCTCCGTCTCCCCGGGTGCCCTGCCGCCACGTGAGGCCCTGCGGCTGCGGATCCGCTGGGTGCAGGAGCTACAGGTCAGGCTGGTGAGGGAGGCGGCGCGCAGGTTGCTCGTCCGGGGTGTGCTGGACGAGGCGCGGCGGGTGGGGCTGCTGCGGTGGAAGGAGTTCGTGACCGCGCTGGAGACCGGTGGGTTGCCGGGGGACTTCGAGGAACGGTTGCCCCGGGCCGTCTCCGCGCCGCTGCCGGACCGGTTCCGGCTCGCGGAGGGCGGTGTGGTCGTCGCCGAGCGCACCGCCGGGCGTTCCGGCGCCGGAAACGGAAACGGAGACGGAGACGGAGGCCGGGGCGTGTCCGGCGGCCGGGGCATCGGCACGGTGTGGAACGGCGAGGGTGCAGGGCCGTCGGATGCCGTGCTGGTGGTCCGGACGCTCGATCCGGCGCTGGCCCCGCTGCTGCCGCGCGTCACGGGGCTGGTGGCGCAGACGGGCAGCCCGTTGTCCCATCTCGCGGTGCTGGCCCGGGAGTTCGGCGTGCCGGCCGTGGTGGGCGTGGACGACGCGGTGCACCGCTTCCCGCCGGGCACTCGGGTGACGGTCGACGGCGGCTCCGGCGAGGTGAGGACGGAGGGTTCGCGATGAGGCGGCTCGCCTACCTCTTCGGGGGCGCGGCGGCGGTCGGCGCGGGCGTCTACTTCGTCGTCTACCTCTACCGGTGGCAGTGGCAGCGGGCCATCCTCAGCGGGGTGGTGCTCCTGATCGTCGGGGTGCTGTTGCTCGGGCTCGTGCTGCTGGGGCGGCTGGCGCGGATCGAGGAGCGGATCCGGGAGAGCGACCGGCGGCAGCAGGACGCGCTGGCCCGGCTCCGGCAGGCGCACGCACGGGAGCGCGGCGACCGTTTCCGCTGGCTGGAGGATCCGGCGAGTCGTACGTATGTCTTCGTGCCCGTGCTGTTGATCACCGGTGTGGTGCTGTCGGGGATCGCGTGGCTGGTGCAGCGGATCGCGTCGGTCACGGCCCGGCCGACGGCGGAGCGGCACCTCGCCGGGCGGCTGGCGGTGCTCACCGCGCCCGACCCGGCGCCGGACGCCGATCTGGAGGACAGGGCTCCGCTCGGCGGCGGCCGGGGGCGGACGGCGCGGCTGATCACGGTGGGCGTCGGCGTCGCACTGCTGGTCTCGCTGGTGGTGGGTCTCGCCGACCTCACCCAGACCAGGAAGGAGGAGCGGAACGGGGCCGTGGCGACGTCCGTGCTGGTCCGCGTGGACATGCGGGGTGTGCCCACGAGCGCCGAGCGGCAGTCCATGGCCGCGTCGCAGGCCTGGGAGCGCTGCCGCAACTCCACGTCGGTGCCGCTGCGGCGGACCACGCTCGGCGAACTGGGCGACGGACTGTTCGCGGGGGTCGTCCGCCCGTCCCTGACCGATCACGACCGTCTGCGGCTGCGCGGCTGCCTGGAGGACGCCGACGTGGACCGCGCCCACCTCACGGTGGTCGGCATCGGCGACGCGGACCAGCCCTGAACCTCGGCAAGTGTCGAGCGACGAGCGACACCGACGCCCCGCCCGAACAAGATCACCTCAACCTCACAAACAACGTGAGTTCTCACACAACCAGACAGAACGCTTATCTCGGGCGGGCTACGATGCCGGACAGACCCCCGTCCCCAACCCCCGGGTCATCCATGTCTGTCGCTGTCACTCCTCCGCCCGTACGCCAGGATCCGCTCCCCACCCCCTCCGCCCGCCCCCGCTCGCTGCGCGGCAAGGTGGTGCGCGTGTTGATCGGTGTGCTGCTCGGCTACCTCGCCCTGTGGGCCACGGGCTCCCTCGGCATCCTGGCCATGTCGTACGTGGCGCGTGAGACCACCTCCGTGCCCGAGGGGGCGCGCTCGGTGAAGGGCATCCACAACTTCCAGCCCGTCGGCACGGACGGCGAGCTGTGGCGCGGGGCCGTCCCCTCCCCCGCCGGTTACCGGGCGCTGGCCGACCTCGGCTTCACCACGGTCGTCGATCTGCGCGCCGAGAAGCTGAGCGGCGCCCAGCTCGCCCTGCCGCGCGAGGCGGGCCTCGACGTCGTACGGGTGCCGATGCGTGACGGGCAGACCCCGACGCCCGAGCAGGTACGGCGCCTGCTTGACACCGTCTCCGAGAACTCCGGGCCGGTGTTCGTGCACTGCGGCGCCGGTGTCGGCCGTACGGGGACGATGGCCGCGGCCTACCTCGTGAGGACCGGGCAGGAGGACTCGCCCGGCGCGGTCTGGCGCAACCTGTCGGTCGGGCCGCCGTCGATCGAGCAGATCTACTACGGGCTGATGCTGGAGCGGGAGCGGGAGACCGCGCAGCCGCCGCTACCGGTGGTCGCGGTGAGCCGCCTCGTGGACGCGCCGCGCCGGATCTGGTCGTACGTGTAGGCGCGCGCAGCACGGTGTGACGACTGCGCGGCGCGGGCCCAGGAGCCCCGCGCCGCGCAGTCGTCACACCTGTCTCGGCGCAGCCCTACGGCTTGCGCGCCACCGCCCCGTAGCCCGGGATGACCCCGTCGTCCTGGCCGGGGACGGGGTCGCCGAGTTCGGGGTGCCAGTGGTGGGGCACCTCGACGCCGGGGTCGACCAGTTCGAGGCCGTCGAAGAAGCGGGTGAACTCCTCGCGGGAGCGCAGGGCCAGGGTGACGCCGGCGGCCTTGAGCTTCTCCGTGGCCGCCTTCGACTCCTCGGGGGTGAAGTCGGCGGTGGCGTGGGTGACGACCAGGTAGCTGCCCGAGGGCAGCTCGGACATCAGCCGCTGGACCAGCGCGTGCGCGCCGTCCTCGTCGGAGACGAAGTGCAGCAGCGCGATCAGCGAGAGCGCCACGGGCCGGTCGAAGTCCAGGATCTTCTTGGCGCCCTCGACGACGGCGTGCGGGTCGCGCACGTCGGCCTGCAGATACTCCGTGCGCCCCTCCGGCGTACCGCGCAACAGGGCCGCCGCGTGGGCCAGCACGATGGGGTCGTTGTCGCAGTAGACGACGCTCGTGTCGGGGGCGACCCGCTGGGCGATCTGGTGCAGGTTCGGCTCGGTCGGGATTCCGGTGCCGATGTCGAGGAACTGACGGACGCCGCGCTCCGCCAGCCAGCGGGTGGAGCGGTGCATGAAGGCACGGTTGACCTGTGCCATCACCGGCACCCGGGGGTCGAGAGCCAGCATCTGCCGGCCCATCGCCTCGTCGACGGGGTAGTTGTCCTTGCCGCCGAGATACCAGTCGTACATCCGCGCGGGATGGGGTCTGCTCGTGTCGATCTCGACGGGGGGACGCCCGTTCATGACGTACTCCATAAGGTTCCGCAGCAGCAAGTGATCAATTCAGGGCCAACATAGGGGGATCGGCTGAGCAACAGGGAGGGCGCAACAGGCCTCAGGAGAGCAGGAAGTCGGCCACCCCCGCCTTGGCGCCCTGGATGAAGGCGTTCATCTCGTCGGGCGTGTAGATCAGCGCCGGTCCGTCGGGGTCGGTGGACTGCCGTACGGCGATCCGGCCGTCGGCGAGCTTCATGGCCTCCAGGCAGTTCCCTCCGTTGCCTCCGCTCCAGGGCTTGTGCCAGCCCTCGCTGCCCAGCTCCCTGGCGGGCATGCCGTTGTAGACGCGTATGTGCGACTGCGTGCGTGTGCGCGCCTGCGACTGCGGCTTGATGAGTTCCATTCGGTGTCTTCAGAGCTCCTCGCGGAGATCCCAGAGGATCTCCTTCGTGCGTTGTGCCGTGGCGGCCTGGGCCGCCATGCGGTCCATGACCTCGAGGTGGGTCGCCACCTCGGAGCGGTCGTCCAGGTAGACGGCGCCGGTCAGGTACTCGCTGTAGACCATGTCCGGAAGCTCCGGCATGGCGAAACGGAACAGGACGAACGGCCCATAGGTGCCGGGGTGCGGTCCTGTGTCGAACGTGGCGACCTGCAGCGTCACATGGAACAGCTCCATCGCCTCCAGCAGTCGGTCGATCTGCGCGCGCATGACCGCCGGTCCGCCGACGGGGCGGCGCAGGGCGGTCTCGTCCATCACGAACCACAGCCGGGGCGCACCCTCACGGGTGAGCAGATCCTGGCGTTGCATGCGCAGGTCGACATGGCGCTCGATGTCCGCGGGTTTGGTCTGGCCGATGGCTCCCGAGGTCATGACGGAACGCGCGTAGTCCTCCGTCTGCAACAGGCCGGGGACGAAGTGCGGGTCGTACCCGCGGATCAGGGAGGCCGCGCCCTCCAGGCTGACGTACATGGAGAACCAGCCCGGCAGGATGTCGTGGTAGCGCTGCCACCAGCCGGGCTTGTTGGCCTCCTCGGCGAGCCGGACGAAGGTCTCGGCCTCCTCGTCACCCACCCCGTACGCCTTCAGCAGGAGCTGGAGGTAGGGAATCTTGAGGGCGACCTCGGCGGTCTCCATACGGCGGACGGTGGCTGCGGTGACGTGCAGGACGCGTGCGGCGTCCTCGCGTCTGATGCCCGCGCGCTCGCGCAGGTCCAGCAGACGCCGACCGAGCACGACCTGCCCGACCGTCGGCGCGGACCGCGGCTCGCTCATCTCGCCTCTCTTCCCTCTGACTCTGCGCTGACCTGCGTCGATGTCCGGCCCGTCCCGGTGCCGACAGCCCTGCGGCGCCCTTCGGAGGCCTCACGCGTCGCACCTGTCCGTGTACACATACGAACACTGTGCGTGCATACGAACGTTGTGCGAGGGATTTCCAACTGGCGCCGCTACACGTGCTGTTGCGTGCAGTGTGCCACGACCGTTCAGAGAGTCACACGGCACTCTGCAATTTTCAGAGTGACACTTGCCAAGTGTTCACGGCGGGGCGATAGTGGCAAGCGTGATTCCGCCCCCTGCGCCGTTAGGAACAGACGCCGCCGGTGACCGTGTCGGTCCCGGTCCGGCCGCCGGGGCGCGCCCCGAGACAATCGCCGAGCGCCGGTTTCGATTCGAGCTGGCCGCGCACCCGGGTGCCGTGGCCCAGGCCCGGCGTGTGACCCGTACCCAGCTCACCGGCTGGGCCCTCTGCGAGGACACCTGCGACACGGCCGCCCTTGTCGTGTCCGAGCTGGTGACCAACGCGATCGTGCACACCGCGAGCACCCAGATCGTCTGCGAGCTGCAGGACGGCGACGAACTGGTGCGGATAGCGGTACGGGACGAGGGCTGCGCTCCCGGCGAGCCGCACCCCTCGCCGCAGCGGCCCGAGGAGGAACACGGCCGGGGGCTGCTGCTCATAGAGTCCCTCTGCCGCTCATGGGGTGCGCAGCCGGTCGGTCTGGGGCTCCTGGTGTGGGCGGACGTGCCGCGCGGCCTCCTCACCTCCGCGGCCACGGCGATCCCGCCGCAGACCGTCGCGGCGGACGCGCCCGACGCGGTCGCGGACATCACGCGCGGCGCGGACATCACGCTCCGCGCGGGCAGCAGCGCGGACACGGCAGCCCGGTCCGATCTGGGCTGGGGTGCGAAGAAGCCGCCGACGGAGGACCGGGACGGTGAGGCCGAGGCCTTCCGTCTCACCGGCGTCGAGAGCCACCGCGGTGGTACCCCGGCCGGGTACCGCACGGGTTTCGAATGTCGTACGGAAGCCGGAGTCCGGCCGCAGGCCGGTCGGCGGGCGGGGGCCGAATGGGTGTGAGCGCGTCGATCGGTCCCCCTCGGCCCCCCGGTGGGGGCAGAGTGGCCCGCGTGGTGAGCCTCGACACCCTGACCCGACTGCGCCGCGCCCAGCGTTCCGCCGCGCCGCCCCGCCCCATTCCGCTGCCCGAGGGCATGACCGCGCCCATGGGATGCGACGCGGTCGCCGTCCCGGCCCGCTTCGGCCCGATGGTCCTGCCCCGGCTGCCCCGCGTGGGCTGTGTCTACGCGGACCGCGCGCACTGGTGGTGGCTGGTGCCGGCCGACTCCGACTACGCGCTGGAGTGGCCGTCGCCGGTGCGTTACACCACCGGGGCGCTGGTCTCCGACAGTGCGGCCGCTCCCGGGCTCATCCTCAGGCCCGAGGGGACGATTCCCTATACGCCGCCGATACCGCTGTATCTGGCGTTGTGCCGGGTGACGGGGACGACGCCTACGTGGTCCCGGATGACGGCGTAAGGCTCCGCCGGTTGGGCCGAGCTCGTGGCAGGGGCTGCGCCCCTGGTGCGCGTCGGGTTGCGGTGGGGTCGGTAGCTGTGCGACTGCCGGTTTGTGAGGGGCTGGTCGCGCAGTCCCCCGCGCCCCTGAAGGAGCCTTCGGTCCTTCATCGCGCGCCCCTTGTGCTCCGGGTGGGGCGTGGTGGCACCGTCGTGCGCCCTGGTCGGGAGCGGAGAGCACCGGGATAGTGGCCGTCTGCGACGACTCGGGGGAGGCCGTGAGTGCGGAAGGCGCGTGATGGGGGCAAGCCGGAGACGTCCGAGTCGGAGACACTGCTCTTCGGAGGGCCGCTGCGGTACGACATGGGCTGGTCGCAGCACGCCGACGCCTTTCTGGAGCTGAACTTCCGCGCGATGGTGCGGCGGCTGCCGTCCCTGCTCGCGTCGAGCTTCCGGCTGGCCTGGCAGGCGGACCGGCGGGCCGCCCGTACCGTGCTGGCCGCCGAGACGGGCCGTGGCCTCGCCCAGGCGGTGAGCCTGCTCGCGGTGAACACGATCCTGGCCCGGCTGATGACGGACGGCACAGTCGAGGAGCGGCTGCGGGAAGCGGTCCCCGCCCTCGTCACCATCGCCGCCGTCATGCTGGTGGCCACGCTGCTGCGGGCCGCGTCGACGTACGCCACGGGCCGGTTGGAACCGAAGGTGGAGCGGGTCGCGACCGAGCTGTACCTGGAGCGGGCGGCGGCGGTGGAGCTGTCCGCGATCGAGGACGACGGCTTCCACAAGCTGCTGGACACCGCGAAGTACGGCGCCCAGTCGGCCCGCCGGATGATCAGCTACTCGGCGCGCGTGGTCAACGCGCTGATCTCGCTGATCGCCGCGGCCGGTGTGCTGACCGTGCTGCACCCGGCCCTGCTGCCGCTGCTCGTCACGATGACCCTGCCGAGCGCCTGGAGCTCCCTGACGATCGCCCGCCGCCGCTACACGTCGTTCCACGCCTGGGTGCAGCACGCGCGCGCGGGATATCTGATCGGCTCCCTGCTGATCGAGCCGGAGGCGGCCCCGGAGATCCGGGTGCACGGTGTCGGCCCGTTCCTGCTGCGCCACTTCCGCTCCATGTCGGAGACCGCGGAGGCCGAGCAGGCCCGCCTGGCCCGGCTGGCGGCCCGTACGGGCCTGTACGCGGCCCTGTGGACGGGGCTGGCCACCGTGGCGACGTACGCGACGCTGGGCGGTCTGCTGCTCGGCGGCGCCATGGCGCTGTCCGTCGCGGGTACGGCGGTGATCGCGATCCGCACCGGCTCCGCGAGCCTCGACACGCTGGTCCTGGAGGTGAACTCCCTGCACGAGGAGGCCCTCTTCGTGGGCGACATGCAGCGGCTGTACGTGGAGGCCGCCAAGCGCGCGATCCCGGAGGGCGGTGATCCGCTGCCCGAGGACCCGCGGGAGATCCGGGTGGAGAACGTGACCTTCGCCTACCCGGGCAAGGCCGGCCGGCCCGCGCTCAGCGACGTCACCCTGACCGTGCCGCTCGGCAAGATCGTGGCCCTCGTCGGTGAGAACGGCTCGGGCAAGACGACCCTGGTCAAGCTGCTCGCCGGGCTGTACACCCCGGACCAGGGCAAGATCATGTGGGACGGCGTGGACGCGGCGGGCGCCGACCGGCGGCAGCTCGCCGAGCGCATCGCGATGGTCGCGCAGGACTTCAAGCGATGGCCCTTCACGGCCCGCGTCAACATGGCGATCGGCCGCCCCGCCGCGCCGCTGACCGAGGAGCGGCTCGCGGCGTCCGTCGCGGAGGCCGGGGCGCAGGACGTGATGGAGGATCTACCGCGCGGCCTCGACACACTGCTGGGCAAGGGGTTCAGCGGCGGGCACGAACTGTCGGGCGGGCAGTGGCAGCGCCTCGGCATCGCGCGGGCCGCGTACCGGCGCGGGCGCATCCTCATCGTGGACGAGCCGACCGCCGCCCTGGACGCGCGCGCCGAGCTGGAGGTCTTCGAGAAGATCCGCGCCCTGGCGGGCACCGGTCAGACGGTCGTCCTGATCACCCACCGGCTGGCCTCGGTCCGCCACGCCGATCTCGTGCACGTCCTCGACCAGGGGCGTCTGGTGGAGTCCGGCACCCCGGACGAACTGCTGGCCACGGGCGGGGTGTACGCCGAGCTGTACTCGCTCCAGGCGGAGCAGTTCGCGGCACGGGTGCCGGCCGAGCGGACCGCAGCGGAGAGGGTTCCCGCGCCGAAGGCGGGGTGACGGTCAGGCCGACGCGGTCGCGGCGGTCTCGGCGCCGCGCACGATGACCAGGAACATGTCCGTCGCGATGTCCATGACGACCTCGGCCTGCTGCCCCTCGAGGCGGGCCGCGTGCGCCAACTCCTCCGCCGGCCACGAGCCGCGCGGCCCACCGGCGGGAAA
This sequence comes from Streptomyces sp. SP18BB07, assembly GCF_036322545.1. NCBI lineage: Bacteria > Bacillati > Actinomycetota > Actinomycetes > Kitasatosporales > Streptomycetaceae > Streptomyces > Streptomyces sp. SP18BB07. The sequence goes on along the minus strand of NZ_JAQYWT010000363.1, from coordinate 200,946 downwards.
GCGCCCCAGCACCGTTCGCCCGTTCACCCTGCACCTCCATGTCACGCTGAACCCGTGAGCCCGTAGCCCGCGGCTAGTCAGCTCGTAGATTTAAACGCCAACCATGGGGTGAACGGCTCGCGAAGTGACGGTACTGAGACGTAGTTGACACGAGGTCAACGAAGGATCGTGAGGTACCTCTCAGAAACCACACATTCCGGTGACGCCGCGTGCCAACACTTGCACTATTTGTCACTCTCGGACGCGTCGTGCCCGTGGAGGGTGGGAGGCGGCGGCTACTCGGGCGGCCTGTCGTAGTCCTGGATCCGGCCGCCGTAACCGCGGTCGGTGAGCGCGGCCAGGCGGCCGGTCATCTCCCGCACCGTCGCCCGCACGTCGACGGTGAGCAGCTCGCGGTCGCGCATGAGGACCCGGCCGTCGACGATCGTGGTGGTGACGTCGGCGGACCGGGCGCTGTGCACGAGGGTGGCGGCGAGGTCGTGCACGGGCTGCGTGTGCGGGCCGCTCAGGTCGACCAGGACGATGTCGGCCCGCCGGCCGGGGGCGAGGCTGCCGATGCTCTCCCCCAGTCCCACGGCCCGGGCGCTCTGGAGCGTGGCGTGGTGCAGGGCCTGGCGGGAGGTCAGCCAGCGCGGGTCGCCCTCGGTGGACTTCTGCACGAGCGCGGTGAGGGCCATGGCCTCCCACACGTCGAGGGAGTTGTTGGAGGCGGCCCCGTCCGTGGCGAGCCCGACGGGGATCCCGATGCGGCGCAGGGCACGGACCGGGGTGGTGGGCCAGGCGAACTTGAGGTAGCCCCGGGGCGCGGTCGCGACGGCCACCGGTCCCGTCGCCCGCTCCAGGACCGGCAGGTCGCGCTCGACGATGCCGGTGCCGTGTGCGATGAGGACGCCCGCGGGGACGCCGAGCAGTCCGGTGCGTTCCAGGACCTCGATGGGTGTGACGCCGTGCCGGGCCAGGCTGTTGTCGGTCTGGTCGCGGCTCTCCGCGGCGTGCAGGTGCACCGGGAGGCCGTGGTCGCGGGCGAGTGCGGCGGTCGCTGCGAGGTCGGCGTCGACGACGGTGTAGGGGGCGTGCGGGGCGAGCGCGGTGGTGATGCGGCCGCCGGCCGCGCCCCGGTGCCGTAGCGCGAACTCCAGGGACCTCTCGCGTCCTTCGGGTCCCTGCGAGGAGAAGAAGGCCTCCCCCAGATGCGCCCGCAGGCCGGTCTCCTCGACCACGGCTGCGACGGCGTCCATCGCGAAGTAGTGATCGGCGAAGCAGGTCACGCCACCTCGGATCATCTCCGCGCAGGCCAGCCGGGCGCCCAGCTCGACGTCCCGCGCCGTCAGGTTGGACTCGACGGGCCAGATGACGTCGTTGAACCACTCCTCCGCCGGCATGTCCTCCGCGATGCCCCGCAGCGCCACCATGGGCGCGTGCGTATGGCAGTTGACGAGCCCGGGCACGGCGACCTGGCCCCGTGCGTCGATGCGTTCCGCCGTGGCCACGGGGGCCGTCTCCTCCGCCGGTCCGATGCTCGCGATCACCCCCTCCCGTACGACGATCGCGGCGTCCTCGACGAACGTGATCCCCTCGTGCTCGTCGTGGACGAGGGCGGTGCAGCCGGTGATGACGAGATCAGCGGGAGACGTGGCCGAGGGCGAGGCCGGGACCGTGGGCGGGGGCACGGACGAGGGAGGCGGGGGCGGAGGCGGCGTCATGACGTCACGGTACGACCGGGGCGCGCTCGGGAGGGGGTGACTCGGGCGTCCGACGAGCGGGATCCGGCCGCTTCGCGCGCACGGACTCGGTCGGTCACGCCGACGCCGGGTCAGCGCCGTCGCCCCCTTATCCGTGCCCCCGTCCTCCCGGTCACCCCCTCACCCCGTCACCCCCTCACCCCGTCATGCCGTCATGCCGTCATGCCCGGCCTCGGCAGGAGGTCGGCCACCTCCGGTGGGGTGGGGAGGCTGATGTCGGCGTGCCTCCGGTGGCGGGCGAGTTCGTCGAGGAGCGCGGTGAGCCGCTCGGTGTGGTGGCGGCCCAGCCGTCCCGTGTCGTCGAGGTGCACGGCGCAGGCGGTGGTGGTGTCGACCAGCCGTTCGAGCACGGCGGCGATCTCGTCGGTGCCCTCGGTGTGCCGGGCCAGGGCGGGCAGTTCGGCCCCGGAGAGGGCGATCGCGGCGCGGGCGCCGGCGAGCGAGCGGTAGGCCTCGCGGCGCAGGGTCCAGCGGGCGGCCCGCTCGTCGGCCTCGCCCGGCAGGGCGGCCCCGACGGACACGGTCACGCCGTTGGCCACGGTGACCCCGTGGGGCGTGGACGTCCTGCCCGACGGGGAGGTCCCGCCCCCTCCCGGGCCCGCGCCCGGCGTGCGCGCCTCGTGCAGGACGTGTGCGAGATAGGCGTGCGCTGCCGTGCCCGCTTCGGTGAGCCGGGCGCGTACGCCCCCGCCGCGCTGCCCCCTGGGCATCGGCAGGTGGCCGACGATCAGGACGATGGCGCAGGCCAGCAGGGTCTCGGCGATACGGCTCCAGGAGGCCTGGGGGTCGCCGCCGACCATGACGAGCGCGAGCACCAGCACGGTGACGACCGCGGTCTGGGCGGCGAAGTGCCGGGTGGCCACGGGGATCAGCGCGCCGCTGACCGCGACCAGTGCGATGAGCCCCTCCGGCCGGGGCAGCACCGCGGCGAACCCGGCGAAGAGCACGGCACCGAGCACGGTCCCGGCCGCCCGGCACAGCACCCGGGACACGAGCGGCCCGAGGTCGGGCTTGACCAGGAAGACGGCGGTGGCGGGCAGCCAGTACCAGTGCTGGTGGTGCAGCGCCTGGGCCACGGCCGCGGCGGCGCCGAAGGAGAGGGCGACCCGCAGCCCGTACTCGCGCCCGCCGGAGCCGAGGCCGAGCCGGACGAGCGAACCGAGGGTACGGCGGCGGGTGTGCAGGTCGCGGGGGTCGCCGCCCCGGTCGAAGGCCTCGGCGGCGCGCAGGAGCGCGTCGTCGAGGGCGCGCAGCGCGGGCGCCGAGCGTGCGGGCGCGGGCAGCGGTCCGGTGCCGGTGTTGCCGCGTACGGCCGCGGCGAGCCGCCGGGGGCCTTCGGACGCGCGGCCGACGACGGCGTCCCCGGCCCAGGCCAGCGCGGTCGCCGCCTCGGCGAGCGGGAGAGCGGCCGTGTACTGGGCGTGCAGGCGCCGTTCGGCCGACGAGCTGGCGTAGCGCCGCAGCCGGGGTCCGGCGAGGGCGTCCTGGGCGTGGTCGAGGGCGGCGGTCAGCGCGGCCCGCCGGGCGATGGCACCGGAGGTGCCGACGGCGTCCAGCAGCGCCGCGATCGCGTCGTACACGGCGGCGACGGCGTCCCGTTCGCCGTCGAAGCGGTAGTCGCCGGCGGTGAGGATCGCGGGGGTGGGCAGGGCGAGGCGCACTGCGAGCAGCCATCCGGCGCCGGCCAGGTAGGCGAGCGCCCGCTGCCATCCCGGTTCGGGCAGCGGCATCCCGGCGCCGATGGCGGCGGCGACCAGCAGTTGGGTGCCCGCTCCGGAGGCCACGGGTCCGACAGCGCTCATCGCGCCGGCGAGCAGTCCGAGCGCGGTGAGCAGCAGGGTGAGGACGACGGCCCCGGCGTACTGTCCGGCGTACGTCCCGACGAGGAGCCCCACGGCTCCGGCGAGCGCGGGCACTCCGAGCCGTTGCACGGCGACGCGCCTGCTGCCGGGGCGGTCGTTGATTCCGGCGAGCATGGCGCCGAGTGCGGCGAGGACCCCGACGGAGGGGCGCCCCCACACCACGGCGACCAGCAGCAACGGCCCACCGGCCAACGCCCCTCGCAGCACCGCGTTCCAGGGCACCGGCCCCCGCTGCGCACGCAGAGCATGGGCGAGCCAGGGCGGCAGGGAGAGGACGGCGCGGCGGGACACGGGGCTCCTGTCGTCGGGTGAGGGCGGGGGTGTGCCTTCGGGCGACGGTGGCCGGGGCGTTGGTGGCGTGCGGATGCGGATGCGTGTACGTGTGTGCGTGACTTGTGCGTGCACTCCACCGTAGGTCGCGGACCTGGAGGATATGGGACGCTCGCATTACCGCGATGTGACGATCTCTGTAGAGGCCATGTTCTTTATGAACGCAATAAAGGTGGACCCGGGGGCGTAGCCGGCCCCCGGGCCCTGATATGCCGCCTCTTGGGCACGCCGCCACGGTTGAGAACCCAGGTCAGTCATCATGTCGCCGCGTCCTGCCTTTGGACCACCACGCATCGAGCTGCGCGGGCTGGACTTGAACCAGCATTTCGACGTCCGGGGCCTGAGTCCGGTCGTTGCGGCGATCGGCGGCGAATACTGAGTCTGGAGCAATAGTCTGAGATTGATCACGGCCCGTCCCTGAATTCCTGGGCGGGTACGGACCGCTCCGTCACGACAAGCCTCAGCTTCAGCTTGCGCTCCTCGCGCACCCCGCCCGGCTCACAGGCCGACCGGGGAGTTCATGGGGCTATTGGCCGTCCGAACAGGTAGCCCTATCCGAACAGGTAGCCGAAGACGGCGTCACCGACCCGCTGGTCGACGACGTCCACGCCGTTCGCTTCCTCCCGTGCGAACTTCACGGCCTGCTGCAACTTCTCGACGCGGCCGAGGATCTCGTTGACGCGTCGGGCGGGCAGGGCCCCGGAGAACTTCACGGTCGTCCAGTAGCCGACCGGAATGTCCTCGTAGTACACCTCGACCTGGGCGGGGTGCTTGTCGGTCGCCTCGGCCTTCACATGGTTGCGCGGCACCTTCTTCGTCCGCACCGTCCGCACCGCCTCGGTCTTCCAGGCGTCGGTGGACGGATCCTGCGCCCACGCCTCGGAGGCGTCGAGCACGGGCAGCTTCCGCACCAGTGTGTTGATCTCCCCGAGCTGTTTCTCCAGAAAGAGCAGATAGGCCACCGGAACGTCGGCGACGAGCACCCGTCCCTCGACCTGTACATCCGCCCGCGCGGTGCAATTGGCCCAGTCCTTGGTGGCGGTCACGTCGAACAGTCGCGTGAGAACTCCCGCTGTCTCCCGCAACACGTCCTCCGCCCGCACCTGCACCCGGGTCGACTCGGGCGGCAACTGCTCGCCCTCCTCGTCCTTCGGCTGATAGGTACGCGCGATACCGGCCAGCAAAGCCGGCTTCTGCAGCCCGTGATGAGCGGCCGTCAGGTCCTGCTGCGACTTGGCCTTGACGCCCTTCTCCACTGCGATGATCTGATTGAGTTTCGCCACGCGGAGGACGGTAACAGGGAAACTCCCTCCCTTTCGAAGGATTATTTCCGAGCGCTATTCGGAAGGCGGGAGGCCGTGATGGAACGTCCGGACGAGCGGGTGGCGATCGTCCAGGACGGCGCGGGGGCGGAACTGGCGGCGGAACTCGGCGGACAGTCCCGCCACCGGCGCCTGGACGTCACCGACGAGGACGGCTGGCGGCGGACGGTGGCCGTGATGGAACGGGAGCTGGGCCCGGTCTCGGTGCTGGTGAACAAATGGGGCTTGCGCGGGCTGACGAAGACGGCCGCGCTGGAACTGGCCGCCGACGGGGTCCGGGTGTGCTCGGTCCACCCGGGTGCCATCCGCACCCCGATGACGGCCGGCTTCGGCGACGCCTGTACCGCCGGGCAGCCCCTCCCGCGCTTCGGGGAACCCGACGAGGTCGCCCGAATGGTGCTCTTCGTCATCGCAGACGCCACGTTCTCGACGGGCTGCGCATTCGTGCTGGACGGCGGCGTTCTCGCGGGCCAGCCCCACCGTCGTGGCCTCGAACGACTGACCGCTCCGCTCGCCCTCGCCGGAATTCGGATGCGGAGGGAGAGCGGGACGAGCATCATCGACGGGTGTCTTCAGCGATGATCCGGCGCACCAACGTGCCCAGCCTCTTCTCACCGCCCGTCTACGCGCACGCGTCCGTCGTCGAGGCCGGGACGAAGCTCGCTTTCCTCGCCGGTTCCGTCCCGCTGGACGCCGACGGCAAACTGGTCGGGGAGGGCGATCCGGTGCGGCAGGCCGAGCAGGTGCTGGCCAACCTCGGGGAGCAACTACGGGCGGTGGGCAGTGACTTCGAGCATGTCGCCTACACCGATGTGTACGTCGTCAGCAGCGAGCCGGCCGTCCTCTCCGCCGTCTGGAACGTCGTCGAGGCGTCCGGCCTGAGCATCGGCCCCCACTCCTCGACGCTCCTCGGCGTCGCCTGCCTCGGCTACACGGGCCAGCTGGTGGAGATCACGGCGACGGCGGTGGTCCCGTAGCAGCAGGGATCCCGTAGCAGCAGGGATCCAGTAGGAGCAGTGATCCCGTAGGGCCGCAGCCCGCAAGCCCTCTAACGCGCCCCGTTCCCCCACGTCCTCCCCTTTGGCAGGGGCTTCGCGTAGCTCCCCGCCCGGCTGGTGGTCAGCCCCAGCCCCACCAGCGACTCGGCAAGTTTCACGGCCGCCCCCACCCCGTCGACGACCGGCACCCCCAGCTTCTCCCCCACCACCCGCTGCAGCCCGGTCATCCCGGCGCACCCCAGGACCAGTACCTCGGCCCCCGCCTCGCGGGCGCGCTGTCCGGCCGCGAGGAAGGCCAGGGTGGTGCGGTCGGTGTCGGCGAGGTCGAGGACGCCGAGCCCGGTGCCGACGATCGCGGCGCAGTTGCGGCCCACGCCGGCGGCGTCCAGGCTGTCCTCGATCTGCCCGCAGGTGCGGTCCAGGGTGGTCACCACCCCGTAGCGGCGTCCGAGCAGGCAGGCGAGGTGGGCGGCGGCCTCGGTGATGTCGACGACGGGGACGTCCAGCAGTTCCCGCGCGCCCTCGCGCCCGTGTTCCCCGAAGCCGGCCATGACGACGGCGTCGTACGGTTCCTCGTAGGTCCGCAGGGTGTCGAGGACGGCGGCGGCGGAGAGGTAGCTGTCGAACCAGCCTTCTGCGGACTCGGGGCCCCAAGCGGGAGTCAGTCCGGTCACGGTGGTGCCCGGGCCTGCTGCGGCCCGGGCACCTCGCACGATCTCCTCGGTCATTCCCTGCGTCGTGTTGCAGTTCGTGACGACGATACGCACGCTCAGCCCTCCACGGCGGGGGTCAAGGCGGCCGAGGGGGTCTCGGGGGAAGCCGTCGAGGGGGACCCCGCGGCCCGCTCGTCCCGGCACAGCACCGCGTACAGCCCGGCGGCCAGCGCCGTACCGATGAACCAGGAGTACGGGGCGACCTCGCTGAAGGTGGTGACCAGGGCGAGCACCGCCGAGACCGCGGCGGCGGGCAGGAACGCCCACAGGGCCTTGGGGTTGACGCCCTTGCGGTAGTAGTAGCGGGAGCCGGGCTCGGCGCTGAAGAGCTCGTCGACGTCGATGCGGCCGCGCTTGACCCAGAAGTAGTCGAGCATGATCACACCGAACAGCGGGCCGAGGAAGGCGCCCAGTCCGCCGAGGAAGTACTGCACCACGGTGGGGTTGGAGAAGAGGTTCCACGGGGTGACGACCAGCGCCGCGACGGTGCTGATCATGCCGCCGACCTTGAAGGTGATCTTCTGCGGCCAGACGTTGGCGAGGTCGTACGCCGGTGAGACGAAGTTGGCGACGATGTTGACGCCCATGGTGGCGATGGCGAAGGTCAGGGCGCCCAGGACGAGGATCCAGGTGTTGCCGACCTTGGCGACGAGTTCGGCCGGGTCGGTGATGGCCTCGCCGAAGACCTCCAGCGAGCCGGCCGTGACGATGACGGACACGACCACGAAGGCGGTCGAGTTGATCGGCAGGCCCCAGAAGTTTCCGCGCTTGACCGTCCGGTAGTCGGGGGCGAAGCGGGAGAAGTCGCAGAAGTTGAGCATCAGCGTGCCGTAGGTGGCGAGGACCAGCCCGATCGCGCCGAACCACTGCCGCCACTGCTCGCCGACGGAGACCGGGTTCGGGGTGGAGGTGAGGGAGATGGTCCAGTCGGCCTTGGCGAGGACCCAGACCGCCAGCGCGATCATGACGATCCAGATCGCCGGGCCGCAGAAGTCCTGGAACTTGCGGACCGACTCCATGCCCTGGCTGATGATCAGCGCCTGGATGAGCCAGAGGGCGACGAAGGTGCACCAGCCGAGCTGGTGCAGGCCCAGGAAGGAGTTGTGCGTCCAGGACTCCAGGCCCGGCCAGGCGGCCAGCAGCATGACGTTGACCGCGACGGACGCGAGGTAGGTCTGGATGCCGTACCACATGATGGCGATCACGGCCCGGATGAGGGCCGGGATGTTGGCGCCCCAGACGCCGAAGCTGATGCGGCTGACCACGGGGAAGGGCACGCCGTGGCGCTGTCCGATCTTCCCCATCCAGTTCATCCCGATGTAGATGATCACGAAGCCGACGAGCAGCGAGGTGAACACCTGCCAGACGTTCATGCCGAGGACGAGCAGGCCCGCGGCGAACGTGTAGTTGCCGAGGTTGTGGACGTCGGACATCCACAGGGCGAAGAGGTCGAAGACCTTCCAGTTCCGCTTCCCGGCGGGAGCGAGGTCTTCGTTGGTGAGGCGGGGGTCGGGAACGAACGCTGTGGTGCCGGTGGCTTCGACACTGTCGGCGAGGGACACGGGGCCTCCAGGAGCGAGAGGAGACGAGCGTAGGTGGTGGGGACGGGTGCGGCACCGGCGTGGGGGAACGGGGGAGCACCACGAGCAGTTTGGTATACCAAACTTCGCCCATAGTGCTCCCGTCGACCGTTCTGACCGATGTCGCCGTCGTTAACCCCACGTAAAACACCCCTCGTGTCGGCGAAGATTGCTCCATGAGCTCCCTGACTCCGGAAGGAGCGAAGATCGAACCCCTGGGTGCGGTGCGCGAGCGTGTCCTCGGCACCCTGCGGCAGGACATCATCGCGGGACGTCTCCGTCCGGGCGACCGGCTCGTCGAGCGCGAGCTGGCCGACCGCTTCGGGGTCTCCCGGGTCCCGGTCCGCGAGGCGATCCGCGCACTGGTCGCCGAGGGCTTCGTCCACTTCGAGACCCCGCGCCGTACGGTCGTCCGCCGCCTCACCCCGGCGGACGTGGCGGAACTCTTCGAACTGCGCGAGGCGCTGGAGGTGTACGCGGCCGGGCTCGCCGCCTCCCGCGCCACCCCCGAGTCCCTCGCCGAGCTGTCGGCCCTGCTCGACCGGGCCGCGGAGGCGACTCACGCCGGGGACGCCGAGACGATCACCGACATCAACACGCGTTTCCACGACCGCGTCCTCGCCATGGCCGGCAACAGCCTGCTCGCCTCCGTCATGGAGCCGGTCGACGGCCGACTGCGCTGGCTGACCCGCCAGAACACCGAGTGGCCCCAACTCCTCACGGAACACCGGGAGTTGTACGACGCCATCGCCTCAGGCGACCCGGACCGCGCCCGCGCACACGCCCTCACCCACGTCCGGACCAACTATCGGTCGACCGTGCGGCACCTCTTCGGCGAGACCGGGGAGGACGACCGGAACGGGGAGGGCGGCGTAAACGGGGAGGGCGGCGGAACCTAGAAGGACGCCGGACCGGACACGACGGCCGGACGTGGGAGGACGGCGGACCCGATACGACGGCCGGACGTGGGAGGACAGCGGACCCGACACGACGGCCGGACCTAAGAGGACGGCCGGCCCTGGGAGGGCGGCGGGGCCGGACACGACGGCCGGGTCTTGCGGGCCGTGAACCCCCGGCCGACCGGGTCGGCGGGCCGGCGCCGGTGGGCCGTGAGCCCCGGCGGGCCGTGAGCCCCGGCGGGCCGTGAGCCCCGGCGGGCCGTGAAACCACCGGCTTCTTCTCCCGCTACCGCTGGAGCCCCTGCGGCGCCTCGCCGGACTGTGACGGCGGCGCCCGGCCCGTCTCGGTGGCCCGCGTCGCCTCTGACGGCCGGCGGCCTCAGCCGTTCCCGGCGTACCCGTCCGTCGCCGCCACCAGTGCCTCCGTCATGTCCGGCGCGCCCGCGTCGTGTCCCACGTCGTCGACGAGGATCAACTCGCTGCCGGGCCAGGCGTGGTGGAGGCGCCAGACGATACCGAGGAGGTTGCCGGGGTCGAGGCTGCCCTGGACGAGCGTGCCCGGGATGCCCTTGAGCAGCGGCGCGTCACGCAGGACGACCCCGTCCGCGTCGCCGTCGCCGCCGAGGAAGTGGCCGTTGCCCCAGTAGTGGGTGACGGTACGGGCGAAGCCGTAGCGGAAGACCGGGTCCTCATAGCGCGGCACCGAGCGGGGCGGCTGCGCCGCGATGGCGGTCTCCCAGTCCGTCCAGGCCCGCGCGGCCCGCGCCCGCACCGCCTCGTCGGGCGACTCGAGCAACCGGTTGTAGGCGGCCGGCAGATTCCCGTCCCGCTCCTCCTCGGGCAGCTCGGCCACGAACCGTTCGAACGCCTCCGGGAAGAACTGCCCGAGTCCCCTGGTCAGCAGGGCGACTTCGGCGTCGGACCCGGTGGCGACACCGGTGAGGACCAGCTCCGTCACGGCCTCCGGATGCGTCTGCGCGTACCGCAGACCGAGCGCCGACCCCCACGACACCCCCCACACGAGCCACCGCCCGATCCCGAGGTGCCGCCGCAACAGCTCCAGATCGGCGATCAGCCGCTCCGTCGTGTTGACGCTCATGTCGGTCTCGTACGCGCTCGCCGGCGGCGTCGACCGTCCGCAGCCCCGCTGGTCGAGCAGCACGATCCGGTACGCCTCGGGGTCGAAGAGCCGGGGGAACCAGGCGTTGGCCCGAGAGCCCGGCCCGCCGTGCAGCACGACGGCGGGCTTGCCCCGCGGATTCCCGCAGACCTCCCAGTACACCCGGTTGCCGTCCCCGACGTCGAGCATGCCGTGGTCGTACGGTTCGATCTCTGGATAGAGGGGCATTGCGCGACCCTAACCGGCGTACGACGAGGTCCGCATCCGGTTTTCCGCTGGGCCGCCGCGCAGTTCTCCCCTCGGCTACGGCACGACCGCCAGCCCCGCCGACCTCGCCGCCGTACGCAGGACGTCCCGCAGCATGGCAGGGGTCAAGCGGCCGGTGAAGGTGTTGCGCTGGCTGACGTGGAAGCAGCCGAAGAGGTCGAGACCGTCCAGCGGGACCCGGGTGCCATGGGCGAAGACGGGCCGGGGCCGGGGCACGTCCCAGCCGGCCTCGGCGAGCGCGGGCAGCGCGGCCTGCCACCCGAAGCCGCCGAGCACGACCACGGCCCGCAGCGTAGGCCGCAGCAGCTCCAACTCCCGCACCAGCCAGGGCCGGCAGGTGTTCCGCTCCTCGGGTGTCGGCTTGTTGGCGGGCGGCGCGCAGTGCACGGGGGAGGTGATCCGCACGCCGTGCAGCTGCAGCCCGTCGTCCATGGCGACCGCCGTGGCACGCGAGGCCAGACCCACGTCGTGCAGCGCCGCGTAGAGCACGTCGCCCGAGCGGTCGCCGGTGAACATCCGTCCCGTCCGGTTCGCCCCGTGCGCCGCGGGTGCGAGCCCGACGATCAGCAGCGCGGCGTCGGGCGGGCCGAAGCCCGGTACCGGCCGCCCCCAGTACTCCTGGTCGGCGAACGCGGCCCGTCGGGTGCGCGCGACTTCCTCCCGCCACTCGACCAGCCGGGGGCAGGCCCGGCACCCGGTGATCCGCTCGTCCAGCGCGGCGAGACCGGTGCCCTCGCCGCCGCCTCGACCGCCTCCGCTGTCGGCCACCACCCCGTCACCACCGCTGCCGCCGCCGTCCATGTCTCCACGGTACGTCCGGTGATCGCCTGCCCCGTGGGGCGGCCGGGGAGCTAAGGTCGAGGCATGGCTTCTGAAGGTAGGCGGGAGCGGGCGGGCGATCCGGCCGCGACGGACGGGGGCTCCGACGGATCGCCGGCGACGTCCGCCGTGGCGGCCCGACCGGCGAGCGGCGAGAGCGTGCGCATCGACAGCTGGATCTGGTCGGTGCGTCTGGTCAAGACCCGTTCGATGGGCGCCACCGCCTGCCGTGGCGGCCACGTCCATGTCAACGGCGAACGCGTCAAGCCCGCATACGCGGTGCGCGTCGGCGACGAGGTACGACTGCGCCAGGCCGGCGGCCACGAGCGGATCGTGATCGTGAAGCGCCTGATCCGCAAGCGGGTCGGTGCGCCCGTCGCCGCCGAGTGCTACGTCGACAACTCTCCGCCGCCCCCGCCCCGCGAGGCCGTCGCCCCCGCCGGCATCCGTGATCGGGGCACCGGTCGCCCCACCAAGCGCGATCGACGGGACATGGAGCGCCTGCGCGGCCTGGCCGAGGCGGCGAACGCCGACCGGCACCGCCGCCCCAGCTGAGCCCACCCGCCCGCGCGGCCCCGAGGTGCCGTCGCCCGTATCGCCACGCCCTGCCCTGCCCAGCCGCGACGGTCACGCCCGGCGGCCGTGCGCGAGCTTCGTCAGCCCGGCCGCGTCCCGGCGGCGCACCCAGGCGATCAGGGCGAGCGGAACGATCAGGATGAGCGGTGTCGCCGCGTACTGCCCGTCGAAGGCGGTGAGCTGCGTGATGAACGCCCCCACCATCAACGCGCCCAGCGACACCGCCGCGACCGGGGCCAGCACGGGGATCAACAGCCCGACGGCGCCCGCAAGTTCGAGCACGCCGATGGTGTACATCCCCGCGCTGCCCCAGCCGAGCGTGTCGAAGGACTCGACGGCGGACGGGTGGGCGATCAGCTTGGGCAGAGCGCTCGCGAACCCGTAGAACAACGCGAGCGCGATCTGCAGCGCGCGCAGCGAGATGCGCGCGCCCTTGCCGCGCGCGGTGGCCTCGGTACGGACGACGGGAGCGGTGGTCTCGGACATGGGGTCTCCTCCGGGAAGCGGTTCCGTGTTCGCTGTCACGGAGGTAGACCGGGCCACTCCCCCGAACTCATCGCCGCCCGCCCGGAATTAACGCCTGAATCCGCACCCGGGCCGGTCCGCTCACCCCAACGGCACCGCCTTCACCCAGATCCGGTCCTCCGTCAGATACCGGTCCACCCTCAGCCCGGCCTCCGCCAGCGCCTCCTCGAACTGCTCCTTGGTCATGGGGCGTGAGCGGAACGTCTGGGTCCATTCGCCGTCCGGGAAGAAGTACTCCGCGGTCACCGAGTGGACCCCGTCGCCGATCGGTTCGGTCGAGGCTATGCGGATGGTGAAGCCTCGGGGGTCGACCCGTTCCCTGGGGACGTTGCTGTGGTAGTCCTCCCCCTCGCGCTGGATCAGGATGAAGCCGCCGTCCGCGAGATGGCGCACACACGTCGCGAGCATTCCCCGCCGCACATCGGGGTCCCCGGTGTGGACGAGGAAGGAGGCGAGCAGCACCACGTCGAACGTCTCGTCCAGATCGAGGTCCTCGATCGAGGCGTGGATCGTGCGGGCGCCGCGCACCCGCTCCAGCATCTCCGCCGACTCGTCGACGGCCGTGACGGTGAATCCCCGTTCGATCAGGGGGTGGGTCATCCGGCCCACTCCACAGCCCAGTTCGAGGATGCGCGCCCCCGCGGGTGCGACGCCCGCGATCACCTCCGGTTCGTCCCCCACCGGCAGTCGCGTGTACAGCTCGACCGCGCAGCCGTCCGGGGTGATCGCGCCGGACCCGCTCCCCTTGTATCCCTCACGCATCTGAATGCCCATGTCCGTCCAACGGCCGGGCCGACAGGGGCCGTTCCCCTCAGGCCTCACCCGATGGGGTGAATCAGCGTGTCCTCGACGTCTCGGTTCCGGCGGACCGCGCAAGCCTCACCAGGTGAACCAGCCGTGCCCGCTGTACCAGTGCCCGCCCGCGCGCAGATGATCGACCACGGCCCGTTCGAGACGCGTCCGGCGCGGCAGGGTCTCCACCGGCAGGTCGGGGTCCCCGAACACGAAGCGGACCGGCAGGTCGTCCTCGGGTTCGCCGGTGCCGCCGGCGACCCGGAACCGCTGCTGGAACCGGACGATGTTGGAGTCCGCCGGCAGATACCGCCGCAGCTGCGGGTCGAGGAGCCAGGAGTGACAGCAGCCCGCCGTGTACCGCTCCTCCGGGAAGTGCCGTGCGAAGAAGTCGCGGGCCGACGCCAGCGACCGGTCGCACGCCATCGGCGTCAGGGGCCCCGCGTAGTCGGGTATGTGCAGGTCGAGGCACGGCTCCCCGGGCCGCAGGGCGAGGCCCGCCGCCGCCAGCGCGACGCCCTCCCGTCCGCCCACCCGGGACCGCTGGTACTGCAGCCGGCCGAGCTGGAACAGCTCTCCGTGGAAGTGCAACGAGTACCAGGTCGGCGCGACGAGCCCGCCCACGCCGTACCGCCGGCGGTGCAGCACCAGACCTCGGCCCAGGTCGGCGAGGGTGCGCCGGGAGACGTCGTCGGGAATGCCGCGCTCCCGGTGGTACGCGCGCACGTACGGCAGGGCCGCCACGAAGACGTACACGTGGAAGTAGCGGCCGAGCGGACCCGACTCCAGGGGCAGCGGCAGCAGTCTCAGCCCCTTCCCGACCCTCCCCATGTCCCGTACCAACCCGTCGACGCACCGCCCGAGCAGCCAGGTCGCCCCCTCGTCGGCGGCCAGCGCGCGGCGCAGCGCGATCAGGTCGTTGACGTCCTCGAACGGCACGGTGAGATCCAGCAGCGCGTCGAGCAGTTCGTCGTCGGTGTCCGGCAGCCGCGCCTCCACCGCGGCGGCCCCGCTCTCCTCCAGGCTCCCCAGCCAGTCGGCGAGCCTCTCGTCCGCCCGCACCGCGTCCAGCAGCACCTTCGCCTCCCCGTTTCCGTCGGTCTCCTGGGGAAACGCGTGGGACGAGGAGTACGTTTCCGAACAGGACGAGGAGGAGTGGCGGCGATGCGTACCGGCAGTGAACCGACGACAGCGCGCAGTCCTCTGCGGATGCGGCTCTGGCTGAGTGTGTGGGGCCTGATCTGGGCGATCGCCGGGACGGCGGCCTTCGCGGTCGTCGGCCGTACCGGCTGGGCCGTCGCCTGCGGGGTGCTGTGGATGATCGTCACCGTCGACCTGGTGATGGTCGTGCGCCACATCCGTCAGGGGCCGCACTACCAGCCGGGCCGTGACATCCCGCCGTACCCACCGCCGGGGCCCCACCACCCGTAGCGGGCGGTCGGGCCGTCAGGAGTCGAACCGGGCCGCTTCCACGTACTGCGGATTCGGGTCGAGGGCCGCGGCGAGCCGGAAGTGGCGCTTGGCCTGGTCGGGGCGGGCCTGGCGCTCATAGGTGCGGGCCAGGGCGAAGTGCGCGAACGCGTTGTCCGGCTCGCGCTCCAGGACGATGGTGAACTCCAGCTCCGCGGGCCGCAGTTGGGCCGCGGCGAAGAAGGCGCGGGCGCGCAGCAGCCGGGCCGCCGTGTTCTCGGGGTGCTCGGCTATGACGCGGTCGAGCAGTTTGACGGCACCCCGCGGGTCCTTCGCGGCGAGCAGGTGCTCGGCGGCGCGGAAGTCGATGACATGCGTCTGAGGGCTACGTCCGGTGGAACCGCTGGTCTCGGGCACGGCTGAGTCCTTCCCTTGCTGGGACGGTTCAACGCCCCGTGCGACCCCGCTATTCCTGTGGGTGTTCGGATCCCTCCCGGGACGCGTGGGCCCGGCGGGTCAGGTCCGCCCACACCTCCCGCACTCTCCGCCGCAGGTCGTCGAGGGGGACGTCGTTGTCGACGACGATGTCCGCGATCTCCAGCCGCTTCTCGCGGGTCGCCTGGGCGGCCATGCGCGCGCGGGCGTCCTCCTCGGTCATACCGCGCAGCCGCACGAGGCGGTCGAGCTGGGTTTCGGGCGCCGCGTCCACGACGACCACCAGGTCGTAGAGCGGGGCGAGGCCGTTCTCGGCGAGCAGGGGGACGTCGTGGACGACGACGGAGTCCTCGGCGGCGGCGGTCTCCAGCTCTCTGGAGCGGGCGCCCACCAGGGGGTGCACGATCGCGTTCAGCGCGGCGAGCTTCTCCGGGTCCGCGAACACGACGGAGCCCAGCTTGGGGCGGTCCAGACTGCCGTCCGGCGCGAGGACGCCCTCGCCGAAGGTCTCGACGACCGCCGCGAGTCCGGGGGTGCCCGGTGCGACGACCTCACGCGCGATACGGTCGGCGTCGATCAGCACGGCGCCGCACTCCACCAGCAGCCGTGACACCTCGCTCTTGCCGGCACCGATGCCGCCGGTCAGGCCCACTTTCAGCATGCCCGGCAGCTTAGGCCCTGCCACTGACACACCTGAAGAGCGGACCCGGGCGGGCTCGGCCGGCTCAGCCCTCGCCCTCCCGCTCCGCCAGGAACTTCTCGAACTCCCGCCCGATCTCGTCGGCGGAGGGGATGTCGACGGGCTCGGCGAGCATGTTGCCCCGCGTCTCGGCGCCCGCGGCGGCGTCGTACTGGTGCTCCAGGCCCTGCACGAGAGCGAGCAGTTCCTCGTCGCCCTCCCGGATCTGCCGGTCGATCTCCGTCTGCGTGCGGTGCGCCTCGGTGCGCAGGGCGTGGGCGACGGTGGGCAGCACCAGTCCGGTGGCGGCCGTGACGGCCTCCAGGACGGTCAGTGCGGCGTCCGGGTAGGGCGAGCGGGCGATGTAGTGCGGGACGTGTGCGGCGACGCCCAGCACGTCGTGTCCGGCCTCCATGAGGCGGTACTCCACCAGGGACTCGGCGCTGCCGGGCACCTGCGCCTCCTCGAAGGGGCTGCGGTGGCCGGGGACGAGCTCGGCCCGGTTGCCGTGCGGGGTGAGGCCGACCGGGCGGGTGTGCGGGACGCCCATGGGGATGCCGTGGAAGTTCACCGAGAGGCGGACACCGAGGCGCTCCACGATCTGCCGGACGGCGGCGGCGAAGCGCTCCCACTCCACGTCCGGCTCGGGGCCCGACAGCAGCAGGAACGGCGCTCCGGTGGTGTCCTGGACGAGCCGCACCTCCAGGGCCGGCACCTCGTAGTCGCTCCAGCGGTCGCGCTTGAACGTCAGCAGCGGGCGGCGGGCGCGGTAGTCCACGAGCCGGTCGTGGTCGAAGCGGGCCACCACCTGGTGGGGCAGCGAGCCGAGGAGCCGTTCGACGATCTGGTCGCCCGTCTCACCCGCGTCGATGTATCCGTCGAAGTGGTAGAGCATGACAAGTCCCGCCGACTCCTGGGCGAGTGCCATGTCGACGACTGCCAGGCCCTTCGGCTCCCATGCGTACAAACCCTGCGGATCAAGCACTGTGACCGCTCCTCCTCGTGTTCGTACTGCACAACGCGGGGCGGAGGCCCGGCATTCCCGGGAAGGTGAACACCTCGGCGGGGACGTCCAGTTCATGACGCACCTCGGGCCCGCGTCCAGGAAGGACGCGGGCCCGAGGTGTTATCGGCTAACGCTC
The DNA here is from genome assembly GCF_036322545.1 of Streptomyces sp. SP18BB07. Classification (NCBI taxonomy): domain Bacteria; kingdom Bacillati; phylum Actinomycetota; class Actinomycetes; order Kitasatosporales; family Streptomycetaceae; genus Streptomyces; species Streptomyces sp. SP18BB07. The sequence goes on along the minus strand of NZ_JAQYWT010000363.1, from coordinate 183,735 downwards.
AGCCGTGGGCGTTCAGCTCTGGCCGCCGGCCAGCTTCTCGCGGAGGGCCGCCAGGGCCTCGTCCGAAGCCAGGGCACCGGAGGTGTCCGCACCCTCGGAGGAGTAGGAGCCACCACCCGCGGCCGGAGCCGCACCCGCGGCGTCGCCGCCCTCGGCCGCGGCAGCGGCGTCGGCCTCGCGGGACTTGATGACCTGGGCCTGGTGCTGCTCGAAGCGCTGCTGCGCCTCGGCGTACTGGCCCTCCCAAGCCTCGCGCTGGGTCTCGTAGCCCTCGAGCCAGTCGTTGGTCTCGGGGTCGAAGCCCTCGGGGTAGATGTAGTTGCCCTGGTCGTCGTAGGACGCGGCCATGCCGTACAGGGTCGGGTCGAACTCGACCGAGGCCGGGTCCGAACCGAAGGACTCGTTGGCCTGCTTCAGCGAGAGGCTGATGCGACGACGCTCGAGGTCGATGTCGATGACCTTGACGAAGATCTCGTCGTTGACCTGGACGACCTGCTCCGGGATCTCCACGTGGCGCTCGGCCAGCTCGGAGATGTGGACCAGACCCTCGATGCCCTCGTCCACGCGGACGAACGCACCGAACGGAACCAGCTTGGTGACCTTACCCGGGACGACCTGACCGATCTGGTGGGTCCGGGCGAACTGCTGCCACGGGTCTTCCTGGGTCGCCTTCAGCGACAGGGAGACGCGCTCGCGGTCCATGTCGACGTCGAGGACCTCGACCGTGACCTCCTGGCCGACCTCGACGACCTCGGAGGGGTGGTCGATGTGCTTCCAGGACAGCTCGGAGACGTGGACCAGACCGTCGACGCCACCCAGGTCCACGAAGGCACCGAAGTTGACGATCGAGGAGACCACGCCGGAGCGGACCTGACCCTTCTGGAGGGTCGTGAGGAACGTCTGGCGGACCTCGGACTGGGTCTGCTCCAGCCAGGCACGGCGGGACAGGACCACGTTGTTGCGGTTCTTGTCCAGCTCGATGATCTTCGCCTCGAGCTCCTTGCCCACGTAGGGCTGGAGGTCGCGGACACGGCGCATCTCGACGAGGGAGGCCGGCAGGAAGCCACGGAGGCCGATGTCGAGGATGAGACCACCCTTGACGACCTCGATGACGGTACCGGTGACGATGCCGTCCTCTTCCTTGATCTTCTCGATGGTGCCCCAGGCACGCTCGTACTGGGCGCGCTTCTTCGAGAGGATCAGGCGGCCTTCCTTGTCCTCCTTCTGGAGAACAAGGGCCTCGATCTCGTCGCCGACCTTGACGACCTCGTTCGGGTCGACGTCGTGCTTGATCGAGAGCTCGCGGCTCGGGATGACACCTTCGGTCTTGTAACCGATGTCGAGCAGGACCTCGTCCCGGTCGACCTTCACGATGACGCCGTCGACGATGTCGCCGTCGTTGAAGTACTTGATCGTCTCGTCGATCGCGGCGAGGAAGGCTTCCTCGTTACCGATGTCGTTGACCGCTACCTGCGGGGTGGTGGCGGTGGTCTCGGTGCTGCTCGTCATGTGGGAAAGGGCTCCGGTACGGACAGTGAGTCGTAGGTACTGCTACGCCGGGAGCCCGTATCGCTCTGAAGAAGCCGGACAGCCAAGGAAGCGCCCCATGACGAAAAGCCGGTGGCGCCTCGAAAACCGAGGGGACATACAACAGATGCGAGCGCAGCCTGCTACGTCTGAGGTGCGCAGGCCCGCAGCGCAACTTGTAGCATACGGGGGCAGCCAGGCAGGGTCAATGCGCGAAGGCGCACACCCGGGGCGGAACGCCGCATACCCGGCACAAAACCTGTCCCTTGAGGCCACGCAGGCCTGGGAGACCCCTTTCGTGTCACCGCCGGAGCGGGTCGCGGCACGCAGGTTACGGAAGAGTACGACGAGGGAGCCGATCATCCAAGAGCCCGAAGTCCACGAAGCCGCCGGGGCCCACGAGGCGTCCGGTGCCACCGGGACCGACGAACCGGAGGCCACCCGCCGCGACGCCGGGATGACGGAGAGTTCCCGGGCCAACCGGGGCTGGTGGGACCGGAACGCCGACGACTACCAGGTCGAGCACGGCACGTTCCTCGGCGACGACCGATTCGTGTGGGGCCCGGAAGGGCTCGACGAGATCGAGGCGGAGCTGCTGGGGCCGCCGGAGGAGCTGAAGGGCAAGGACGTCCTGGAGATCGGAGCCGGTGCCGCGCAGTGCGCGCGCTGGCTGGCCGCCCAGGGCGCCCGTCCGGTGGCCCTGGACCTCTCCCACCGCCAGCTGCAGCACGCGCTGCGCATCGGCGGGTCCTTCCCCCTGGTGTGCGCCGACGCCGGCGATCTGCCGTTCGCCGACGCCTCCTTCGACCTGGCGTGCTCGGCGTACGGGGCGCTGCCCTTCGTCGCCGACCCGGTGCGGGTGCTGCGGGAGGTCCGCCGCGTCCTGCGCCCCGGGGGCCGTTTCGTCTTCTCGGTGACCCATCCGATCCGCTGGGCCTTCCCCGACGAGCCCGGCCCGGAGGGGCTGTCCGTCTCCGGCTCCTACTTCGACCGCACGCCGTACGTCGAGCAGGACGAGACGGGGAACGCGGTCTACGTCGAGCATCACCGCACGGTCGGCGACCGCGTCCGGGACGTCGTCGCGGCGGGCTTCCGCCTGGTCGACCTGGTCGAGCCGGAGTGGCCCGCCTGGAACACCTCCGAGTGGGGCGGCTGGTCCCCGCTGCGCGGCAACCTGATCCCGGGGACGGCGATCTTCGTGTGCGAGCGGGACTGAGTCGGGCAGGCGACACACTGGGGGCGTGATCCGTTACGACGCCCTGGACGCGCTGCCCGTGCGCGCCGCCCTGCCCGCACTGGACGACGCCCTGGAAGCGCACGGCACCGCCGTCCTCGTCGCGCCGCCCGGGACGGGCAAGACGACGCTGGTGCCGCTCGCCCTGGCGGGCCTGTTGGGCGGCGGGCCGGTACGGCGGGTGGTCGTCGCCGAGCCGCGGCGGATCGCGGCGCGGGCGGCGGCCCGGCGGATGGCGTGGCTGCTGGGCGAGAAGGCCGGCGACAGCGTCGGCCACACGGTGCGCGGCGAACGGGTCGTGGGACCACGCACGCGCGTGGAGGTCGTCACGACCGGTGTACTGCTGCAACGGTTGCAGCGGGACCAGGAGTTGCCGGGTGTCGACGTCGTCGTGCTCGACGAGTGCCACGAGCGGCATCTGGACGCGGACACGGTCGCGGCGTTCCTGCTCGACGTGCGGGCGGCGCTGCGGCCCGAGTTGCGGCTGGTGGCGGCGTCGGCGACGACCGACGCGGAGGGCTGGGCACGGCTGTTGGGCGGGGCGCCGGTGGTCGCGGCCGAGGGGGTGTCGTACCCGGTCGAGGTGGTGTGGACGCCGCCGGCGCGTCCGGTACGGCCGCCGCACGGGATGCGGGTGGACCCGGCGGCGCTGACGCATGTCGCGTCGGTGGTGCGGCGGGCGCTGGCCGAACGCGAGGGCGACGTCCTGTGCTTCCTGCCGGGGGTGGGCGAGATCGCGCGGGTGGCGGGGCAGTTGGGCGGGCTCGGTGACGTGGACGTGCTCCAGGTGCACGGGCGGGCACCGGCCGCGGTGCAGGACGCGGTGCTGGCGGGCGGGGAGCGACGCCGGGTGGTGCTGGCGACGTCGGTGGCCGAGTCCTCGCTGACGGTGCCCGGGGTGCGGGTGGTCGTCGACTCCGGGCTCGCGCGGGAGCCGCGGGTCGACCACGCGCGGGGCCTCGGCTCGCTGACGACGGTACGGGCCTCGCAGGCGGCCGGACGGCAACGGGCCGGGCGGGCCGGGCGCGAGGCCCCGGGCGCCGTCTACCGGTGCTGGGCGGAGGCCGAGGACGCCCGTCTGCCGCGCTTCCCCTCGCCGGAGATCAAGGTGGCCGATCTGACGGCGTTCGCGTTGCAGGCGGCCTGCTGGGGCGACCCGGAGGCCACGGGGCTCGCCCTTCTGGACCCGCCGCCGGGCGGGGCGATGGCGGCGGCGCGGAACGTGCTCTCGGCGATCGGGGCGGTCGACTCCGCGGGCCACGCCACGGACCGGGGTGTACGCATGTCCCGCCTGGGCCTGCATCCCCGGCTGGCCCGGGCCCTCCTGGACGCGGCGCCGCTGGTGGGCGCCGAGCTCGCGGCGGAGGTCGTGGCGCTGCTGAGCGAGGAGCCGCCCCGGGAGTACGGCGACGACCTGCCCGCCGCGTTGCGCAGCGCCCGGCGCGGGGGCGACGCCTACGCGGCCCGCTGGCGCGCGGAAGCCCGGCGCCTGCGGACCGCATCGCCGCCCGCGCCTGCGGCGCGGCCCCTGTCCCACCCGAAACCGGCCCATGACGCCTCGCCGGGCGAACCGCGCGGGGATGCTCCGTACGGTGGGGCGGCGGCGGGTGCCGGGGGCGACCACGCGGCCGGAGTAGTGGCCGCGCTGGCGTTCCCGGAGCGGGTGGCCCGACGGGACGACGGGACGTTCCTCATGGTCTCCGGGACCCGGGCCGAGGTGTCGGAGGCGTCCGGGTTGCGCGGGGTGAGCTGGATCGCCGTCGCCGTCGCCGACCGGGCGGTGGGGAGCGGGCACGCGCGCGTGCGGCTCGGGGTCGCGATCGACGAGGGGGTCGCCCGGGAGGCGGCCGGGGGGCTGTACCGCCGGGACGAGGAGGTCGTGTGGCGGGACGGGGACGTCGTGGCGCGGCGGGTGGAGCGGCTGGGGGCCGTGGAGTTGGGGGTGCGGCCGTTGCGGGATGCGACGCCCGCACGCGTACGCCAGGCGTTGCTGGAAGGGCTGCGGGCCGAGGGGTTCGGGCTGTTGCGGTGGTCCCAGGACGCGGCAGGGCTGCGGCAGCGGCTGGCGTTCCTGAGGGGGCGGCTCGGTGAGCCGTGGCCGGACGTGTCCGACGGCGCCCTGCACGCGCGCGTGGAGGAGTGGCTGGAGCCCGAGTTGAGCCGGGCCAGGCGGCGGGCCGACCTCGCGCGGATCGATGCCGGGGAGGGGCTGAAGCGGCTGCTGCCGTGGGCCACGGGGGACGCCGTACGGCTGGACGAGCTGGCGCCCGAGCGGATCGAGGTGCCGAGCGGTTCGCGGATCCGGGTGGACTACTCGCGGCCAGAACAGCCGGTGCTGGCGGTGAAGTTGCAGGAGATGTTCGGGCTGCGGGAGTCGCCCGTGCTGGCCGGGGTGCCTGTGCTGGTACACCTGCTGTCCCCCGCCGGGCGGCCCGCCGCCGTCACCGCCGACCTCGCCTCGTTCTGGCGGGACGGGTACCGGGCCGTGCGGGCGGAACTGCGCGGGCGGTATCCGAAGCATCCGTGGCCGGAGGACCCGGCGACGGCGGAGCCCACCCGGTACACCAACGCGCGGCTCAGGCGCTGACCGGCTCGGACGCCGGGGGCTTACTGGCCTCCGGTTCGCCGGGCCTGCGGCCGCGGGCCTCGACGTAGAGGGCGAGGGCGAGGAGCAGCAGGCCGAGGCCCAGGAATCCCCAGGGGAGGTAGGAGGTCATGAGCAGGACGAGCAGGCGCTGGGACTTGACCAGGTCGACGGTGTGCTCGATGTAGTCCTCGCGCATCTTCACGTGCCCGGCGAAGGCGGTCACCTTCTCGCGGTCGCCCAGGAGCGTGCCGCCGCGGAGTTCCTCCTTGTGGATCTCCTCGCCGTAGACGGGGGCTCCGGTGACGGGTTCCACCCAGAACTTGCGGACCGTGGTGTACCAGCGGGTCGTGCCCGTCGGGGCGACCGTCTCCCGGGTGATCCCCTCGACGGGCATGACGCGGGGGAAGGGCACCTCGGTCCACGGGATGGTCTGTTCGAAGTAGTAGACCTCGACGCCGCGGAAGTCCTGGGTGCCCTTGTAGTGGATGGGGGCGGTGATCCTGGCCTGGGCGTCGAAGTACTCGTAGTCCCTCTTCTCCGTGAGGAAGGGCCATTTGAATTCCAGGCCCTGGCGTTTCACGGGGTCGCCGTCGACCATCTCGCCCTTGGCGTGGACGGGTTCCTGGGTGTGGGCGTCGAAGATGTAGCGCTCGGGGATACGGGAGACCATCTCGCCGTCGGGGCCCTGGACGTACGACAGGCCGTCCCAGACGACGACGTCCCGGTCGGTCGTCCTCTCGATCTCCTCGGAGGCCTCCACGTTGCCCTTGAGGGTCTGCACGATGGTGACCTTCGGCACCGTACGGGCGGTCATCGTGGCGTAGTCGAGCAGAGTGGCGTCCTTGGCCTCCAGGACCATGTCCTGGTACTGGTTCGCCGGGATCTTGGCCAGGTTCGGGAAGGCGTACCAGCGCAGCAGTGGGGACAGCGCGGTGAAGAACACGGCGAGCGCGAGCAGGATCAGACCGGCCCTACGGCGCATCTCGGGCCTCCCTCCCTGGCGGTCATGGATGTGCGGGGACCGTCGTCAGCAGTGGCTTCGGGGACGTCTTCCCCGTCGGTGAGCCCAGCGCGGTGAGCGTGAACACCAGGGCGAAGGCGAGGGCGAGACCGGTCGCGGCGGCGATCAGGGCGCGCATACGGACCTCCCGACTACGGGCCCCAGAACGGGAACTGATAGTTCGTCAGATCCGGCACCGTAGCAACGGGCGGGCGAGATGAGAACACGTCGCGCACACACGATGGCGGCGCCCCTCCTCCGGGAGGGGCGCCGCCGTGGCCGTGGGACGACCGATCAGGTCTAGGACTCGCTGGGGCTGGGCGTCGCCGGCTCGGTCGTGCCGGTCGACTCCGTCGGTCCGGTCGGCTCCGTCGTCCCGGCCGGGGCCTCCACCTTCAGTTCGAGCGTGAGGGTCGCGCCGCCCTCGGTCTCGATGCGGAGCAGGAACGTGCCGACGGTGTCGTCCGCGTGGAGCTTCGGGAGCTTGAGCAGACCGTCGGCGTCGGTCTCCAGGGCGGTCAGGGTGCGCACGGGGTTGCCCGCCGCGTCCTCGAAGTAGGGGCCCTTGTCGTTCGCGGTGGGGTCGAGGACGGACTTGATCAGGGTCGCCTTGACGGCGACCTTGTCCGCGACCTCGCCCCGGTAGGTGGCCTTGAGCCCGACCTGCTCGGCGAACTCGCCGTTCGTCACGCAGGTCAGCGCGGCCGTGCCGACGCGGGCGAGGGCGTCGGCCCGGCGGGCGGTGACGGTGACCTTGTGATCGAGGGCGGTCACGGAGCGGCCCACGACGGTGGACCGGACCGTGACGGTGCCGGTCTTCTCACCGGCCACGAGCGCCGGGGCGGTGGCCTTGCCCACGCTGTCGGTGATGACGACCGCCACCTTCTCGCCGCCGACGAACGTGGTGTCGGTGTCGCCCACGACGGTGAAGCGGACCCGGACCTTCGCGACGGCCTTGCCGTCCTTGGTCTCGGTGCGGGTGGCGAGCTTGCCGGTGAAGGTGTCCCCGGCCATGGCCGTGAGGTTGGACGCGCCCGCGTTCTCCAGGTGGTGCACGGTGTCCGTGGGGGTGGGCGGCGTCGAGGGCGGCGGTGTGGTGGTGGGCGGCTTCGGGGTGCTGCCACCACCGCCCGGCTCGTTGGTGCCCGGCTTCCCCGGCTTGGACGGATTCGACGGCTTGGGGCTGGGGCTCGTCGTGGAGCCGCCGCCGTTGCGGCCACCGCTGTTGCCGCTGCCGGTGTTGTTGCTGTTGCCGCCGCTCGGCGTCTGGGGCAGGGAGCCGGTGCCGTCCGGGATCTCGTGGGTGCCCTTGCGGTAGTGCTCCAGCCACCTCATGACGGTGTTGTAGTACTCCGTCGAGTTGTTGTAGCTGAGGATCGCGCTGCGCAGGTTGGCGTCGTTCGACAGATCCCAGTCGAAGCGGCACAGGTAGTGGCCGGCGGCGAGGGCGGCGTCGTAGATGTTGTTGGGGTCCTTGGCACCGTCGTCGTTGCCGTCGCGGCCCGCCCACTCCCAGGTGGAGGGGATGAACTGCATCGGGCCGACCGCGCGGTCGTGCGTGCGGTCGTCGTCGTAGGCACCGTCGTCGGTGTCGCTGATGTTCGCGAAGCCGTTGCCGTTGAGCGGGGGGCCGAGGATCTTCTTGCCGGTCGTCGTGCCCTCGGCGTCGACCCGACCGCCGCTCGCCTGGCCGGACTCGACCTTGCCGATGGCGGCGAGGAGTTGCCAGGGCAGGTTGCAGCCGGGCTTGGACTCGCGCAGGGACGCCTCGGCCTGCTTGTAAGCATCGAGGACGGTCGCGGGTATGCCGCGCTCGGAGCCGGTGGTGCCCGAGGTGTCGCCCGTGCCCGTCGTCGGGGTGGGGCTGTCGAGGGGCGGAAGGTCCGTGTAGTACCGCGAGTTGCCGGTGGCGGTGTCGTCGGCCTGGGTGCTCATCTCCGGTGAGGGCGAGCCCGTGGTCTGTCTGCCCGCGCCGTCGGTGGTCACTCCCGGGGCCTGCGAGGCGGCCATCGCCGCCACGGTGGCCGCGGCCAGGACGGTGGTGGCCGCCCCCTTGCGGAGCCTCAAACCGAACTGCGCCGCCATTGAGTGAACCCCTCCCGGTGGCCGAACGCCTTGGCGTTCTTCCCGTCTCGTGATGTCTCGGGCATTTCTTCCGGTTTCGCCGGACCGGCTTTCCCTGCCCAGGTACACCGACTCCGAAGTTCCGGTCTTGGTTGCCCTGTTCCGGCATTCCTTTTCCCGAACTCCGGCGACCACCGCGCCGACCGGCACGACGGCCCAGGCGACCCTACGACAACTTCCGCCGCCCGGACACCCGTTCGTGCCCGATATTCACCGATTGGCCTTATCGGTTTGCTGTCTGTGGGCGTCCTCCTTGGGGCGGCTCCCTTGTCGCGCATACTGGCGACCGGTCATCGCCGGGCGATCCGTCCGGCCAAAGTCCGTCACAGGGGGACGACTTGCCCTTCACGCTCAGCCATGCGGCCGCCGTACTGCCCGCCCTGCGGGGGAACGGCACCGGACGCGGCCCTCTGGTGCCCTCGGTGCTCGTGGCCGGTTCGTTCGCGCCCGACATGACCTACTACGCGGCGAGTGTGCTGCCGGAGGCCATGGAGTTCGGCGATGTCACGCACTCCTTCGCCGGGGTCTTCACCGTCGACGTGCTCGTCACCTGGGCCTTGGTCGGGCTGTGGCTGGTGCTCCGGGAGCCGGTGGTGGCGCTGCTGCCGAGACGGCGGCAGGGGAGGGTGGCCGCGCTGGTGCGGTGCGGGACGGGGGCGCGGCCGTTCAGCTCTTCGGTGGCGCTGTGGTGGTACGTCTCGGCCGCCCTCGGTTCGTTGACCCATGTGGTGTGGGACGCGTTCACGCATCTCGACCGGTGGGGGATGCGGCTCTTCCCCGTCCTCGGCGAGGAGATCGCGGGCTCGCCGCTCTACTGGTACCTCCAGTACGGGGGCTCGGCGGTCGCGGCCGTCGTGCTCGTCGTCTTCGTCGTGCGGGCGCTGCGCCGGCAGCCGGTGGGCGAGCCCGTGGGCGTGCCGGTGCTCTCCTCGGCCGACCGGTGGGTGGCGGGCGTCGTCATCGGTGGCTGCGCGCTGGTCGCGGCGGTGCAGCGGGTGGCCCGGTGGTGGGCGCACTGGGGGGCGGTCGCCAAGCCGTACGAGGTGATCCCGACGGTGTGCTTCGGGGCGGGCGCCGGGCTGGTGGTCGGTGTGATCCTCTACGGGGTCGGGGTCAGGGTGCGGCGCCCGGCTCCTGCCGTTGCGGCGCCCGCAGTCGACGCGGAGGCGGACAGTTCGGTCCGCCGCTGAGTGCCGGGCGCCGGGGTGGGGCTCCGCGGGGGATGCGGGGTCTGGCGGCGCGGGGGGCGTAGGGCGGGACGTGGCCGAGGAGGGCCGCGAGGGGGTGGGTCAGCGGCCAGGGGTAGAGGCTGTGCGGCCGCCGGACGCGGGGGCGGGTCCAGGGGCCCCGGGTGAGGCGGGATCGCACCCCTGACAGGCGGGTGGCAGCTGTCGCTGTACGACGGCGGAGCGTGCGTATGCCCATGCGGGCATCCTTACGGCTGCGCTCCGCTGGGGGCGCGGTGGTGGGGGCCGGTCGGGTGAGTGCGGGGGTTTGTGGGGCCGCGTTCGGGTGCGGGTCCGGTGGGGGCTGGTCGCGCAGTTCCCCGCGCCCCTGAAAAGCAGGGGCTGCGCCCCGTGCTTTTCGGCCCGAAAGGCCGGAGGCCTTTCAGGGGCGCGGGGAACTGCGCGAGAAGCCCCACCGGAGCCGCACCCGACAACGCACCCCGCACCCCACCCCACCTCCGTCGGCTAGTGCGCCGCCGACTCCCAGTCCGGGCCGTGGCCCACCGAGACGTCCAGGGGGGCCAGCAGATGGACTGCGTTGGACATTTCGTGGCGGAGGAGTTGTTCGGTGCGTTCGCGTTCACCGGGGGCGATCTCCAGGACGATTTCGTCGTGGACCTGGAGGAGCATGCGGGAGGCGAGGCCCGCCTCGTCCAGCGCGCGGCCGACGTTGAGCATCGCGATCTTGACGATGTCGGCCGCGGTGCCCTGGATCGGCGCGTTCAGAGCCATCCGCTCGGCGGCCTCGCGACGCTGACGGTTGTCGCTGTTGAGGTCCGGGAGGTAGCGGCGGCGGCCGAACAACGTCGCCGTGTAGCCCGTGGCCCGGGCCTCGTCCACGACCCGGCGCAGATAGTCCCGCACCCCGCCGAACCGCTCGAAGTACGCGTCCATCAGGGCCCGCGCCTCGCCCGCCTCGATGTTCAGCTGCTGGGAAAGACCGAACGCGGACAGCCCGTAGGCCAGGCCGTACGACATCGCCTTGATCTTGCGGCGCATCTCCGCGTCGACGGCGGACTGCTCGACGCCGAACACCTGCGCGGCTGCCGTGGTGTGCAGGTCCTCGCCGGAGGTGAACGCCTCGATCAGGCCCGCGTCCTCGGAGAGGTGGGCCATGACGCGCAGTTCGATCTGGCTGTAGTCCGCCGTCATCAGCGACTCGAACCCCTCGCCGACGACGAAGCCGCGGCGGATGGCCCGGCCCTCGTCGGTGCGGACGGGGATGTTCTGCAGGTTCGGGTCGACGGAGGAGAGACGGCCCGTGGCGGCGACCGTCTGGTTGAAGGTGGTGTGGATCCGGCCGTCCGCGGCGATCATCTTGATCAGGCCCTCGACGGTGACCCGGAGCCTCGCCTGCTCGCGGTGCCGGAGCATGATGACCGGCAGTTCGTTGTCCGTCTGGCCCGCCAGCCAGGCGAGGGCGTCCGCGTCCGTGGTGTAGCCCGTCTTCGTGCGCTTGGTCTTGGGCAGCCCCAGCTCGCCGAAGAGGACCTCCTGGAGCTGCTTGGGCGAGCCCAGGTTGAACTCGTGCCCCGCCGCCGCGTGCGCCTCCTTCACCGCCTGCTGGACGGCGCCCGCGAACATCTGCTCCATGGTCTCCAGGTGCGCCCGGTCCGCCGCGATGCCGTGGCGCTCCATCCGGGCCAGCAGCGCGGAGGTGGGCAGCTCCACGTCACGCAGCAGCTCCGCCGCGCCGACCTCCTCCAGCCGCTCCCCGAAGGCCTCGCCGAGGTCGAGGATCGCGCGGGCCTGCACCATCAGCGCGTCGGCCTCGGCGCCCTCGTCCGCGCCGAAGGCCAGCTGGCCGTCGGCCGTGGCGGCGGGCGCCAGCTCGCGCCCCAGGTACTCCAGGGAGAGCGCGTCCAGGTCGAAGGAGCGGCGGCCCGGCTTGACCAGATAGGCGGCCAGCGCGGTGTCCATGGAGACGCCGTCCACGCTCCAGCCGTGCTCGGCGAAGACCCGCATCGCGGCCTTGGCGTTGTGGAACACCTTCGGCCGGGCGATGTCGGCGAGCCAGGTCGTCCACGCCGTCTCGTCGGTCTCGTCCAGCTGCGTCGGGTCGAACCAGGCGGCCGCTCCCCCGGCGGCGGCGAGAGCGACCTCGGCGACCGAGCCGGTGCCGAGCGCCCAGGTGTCGACCGTGGCGACGCCGAGGACGTCCGTGCCGTGCTCGGTGAGCCAGGGGGCCAGCTCGCCGGAGGCGAGGACCGTGCCGTCCACCGCGACGCCGGGGGCGGCCGGCGAGGCGGCGTCGGATTCCTCGGCGCCCGGGTCGACGGCGAGCAGGCGCTCGCGCAGCGAGGGGTTGCGGATCTCCAGGGTGTCCAGGACCATCGCGACGGCCTTGCGGTCGTACGCGGCGCGCTCCAGGTCGCCCACGCCCTTGGGGAGTTCGACCGTGCGGACCATCTCGGTGAGGCGGCGGTTGAGCTTGACGGCGTCCAGGTGGTCGCGGAGGTTCTGCCCGGCCTTGCCCTTGACCTCCTCGACGCGCTCGACGAGATCCGCGAACGAACCGAACTGGTTGATCCACTTCGCGGCGGTCTTCTCGCCGACGCCGGGGATGCCGGGGAGGTTGTCGGACGGGTCGCCGCGCAGGGCCGCGAAGTCCGGGTACTGGGCCGGGGTGAGGCCGTACTTCTCGAACACCTTCTCCGGGGTGAACCGGGTCAGCTCCGAGACGCCCTTCGTCGGGTAGAGCACGGTGGTGTGCTCGCTGACGAGCTGGAAGGAGTCACGGTCGCCGGTGACGATGAGGACCTCGAAGCCCTCGGCCTCGGCCTGGGTGGCGAGGGTGGCGATGACATCGTCGGCCTCGAAGCCGTCGACGGCGAAGCGGACGGCGTGCATCGCGTCGAGCAGCTCACCGATCAGCTCGACCTGGCCCTTGAACTCGTCCGGGGTCTTCGAGCGGTTCGCCTTGTACTCGGTGAACTCCTCCGAGCGCCAGGTCTTGCGGGAGACGTCGAACGCGACCGCGAAGTGGGTGGGGGCCTCGTCGCGCAGGGTGTTCGCCAGCATCGACGCGAAGCCGTAGATCGCGTTGGTCGGCTGGCCCGTCGCCGTCGTGAAGTTCTCCGCGGGCAGCGCGAAGAACGCGCGGTAGGCCAGCGAGTGCCCGTCCATGAGCATGAGCCGGGGACGGCTGCCGCCGGAGGTGCTGTCGGTCTTCTTCGATCCTGTCTCTGCCACGCCCCCGATCCTGCCACGTACCACTGACACCCGGACCCCAGGGACGTCCGGAGGCCCGGACGGGGCCGGGGCACCGACCGCTCCACCGACGGCCCCGGCCCCCACCGCGGCCCCCTCCCCTCCCCCCGGCCCCCCCCAGTCCCGCCCCGGCACCCCGCTCCTTCACCACCCCGCCCCACTCACCACCCGCCCCCGATCACCCTCGTTCCCGTCCGATCGCTCGTGCGAGGATCGGAGATGTAGCCACCCGCCCGAACAGCACGTGTATGCGATATGGGAGCAGCCATGGCCGGCAAGGCGCCGAAGAATGATCCGGTTCAGGACGCGCCCCGGGTCGCGGAGCCCCAGCACGCGGCGGCGGGGCTGCCCGCGATCGGGCACACACTGCGGGTCGCGCAGCAGCAGATGGGCGTGAAGCGGACCGCGCTGACCCTGCTGCGGGTCAACCAGAAGGACGGGTTCGACTGCCCGGGCTGCGCCTGGCCTGAGCCGGACCACCGGCACGCGGCGGAGTTCTGCGAGAACGGCGCGAAGGCGGTCGCCGAGGAGGCCACGCTCCGCCGGGTCACGCCCGAGTTCTTCGCCGCCCACAGCGTGGCCGATCTCGCCACCCGCAGTGGTTACTGGCTGGGGCAGCAGGGCCGGCTCACCCACCCCATGTACCTCCCCGAGGGCGGCGACCGGTACGAGCCGGTGTCCTGGGACCGCGCCTTCGACATCGTCGCCGAGGAGCTGAAGGCGCTCGCCTCCCCCGACGAGGCCCTCTTCTACACGTCCGGGCGGACCAGCAACGAGGCCGCGTTCCTCTACCAGCTGTTCGCCCGCGAGTTCGGCACGAACAACCTGCCCGACTGCTCCAACATGTGCCACGAGTCGTCGGGCTCCGCGCTCTCCGAGACCATCGGCATCGGCAAGGGCAGCGTCCTGCTGGAGGACCTCTACCGGGCCGACCTGATCATCGTGGCCGGACAGAATCCGGGGACCAACCATCCCCGGATGCTCTCCGCCCTGGAGAAGGCCAAGGCCAACGGCGCGAAGATCATCACCGTCAACCCGCTGCCCGAGGCCGGTCTGGAGCGGTTCAAGAACCCGCAGACGCCGCAGGGCATGCTCAAGGGCGCCGCCCTCACCGACCTGTTCCTCCAGATCCGCATCGGCGGCGACCAGGCCCTGTTCCGCCTCCTCAACAAGCTGATCCTGGAGACGGAAGGTGCCGTCGACGAGACCTTCGTCGCCGAACACACCCACGGTTTCGAGGAGTTCACCGCAGCCGCCCGCGCGGCCGACTGGGACGAGACGCTCACGGCGACCGGTCTGACGCGCGAGAAGATCGACGAGGCGCTGCGCATGGTCCTCGCCTCGAAGCGGACCATCGTCTGCTGGGCCATGGGTCTCACCCAGCACAAGCACTCGGTGCCGACCATCCGCGAGGTGGTCAACTTCCTGCTGCTGCGCGGCAACATCGGCCGCCCCGGCGCCGGTGTCTGCCCGGTGCGCGGCCACTCCAACGTGCAGGGCGACCGCACGATGGGCATCTTCGAGCGGCCCGCCCCGGCGTTCCTGGACGCCCTGGAGAGGGAGTTCGGCTTCGCCCCTCCCCGGGAGCACGGCTACGACGTCGTACGGGCCATCAAGGCCATGCGCGACGACAAGGCGAAGGTGTTCTTCGCGATGGGCGGCAACTTCGTCTCGGCGTCCCCCGACACGGAGGTCACGGAGGCGGCGATGCGCCGGGCGCGGCTGACCGTGCACGTGTCGACGAAGCTGAACCGCTCGCACGTGGTCACGGGCGCCCGGGCGCTGATCCTGCCCACCCTGGGACGCACCGAGCGCGATCTCCAGGGCGGCGGCGAGCAGTTCGTGACCGTCGAGGACTCCATGGGCATGGTGCACGCCTCGCGCGGCCGACTGGAGCCCGCGAGCGGGCAGCTGCTGTCCGAGCCGGCCATCGTGTGCCGGCTCGCCCGGCGGGTCCTCGGCGAGGAGAGCGGGACGCCCTGGGAGGAGTTCGAGAAGGACTACGCGACGATCCGCGACCGCATCGCGCGCGTGGTGCCCGGGTTCGAGGACTTCAACGCGCGCGTGGCCGACCCGTCCGGCTTCGCCCTCCCGCACGCCCCGCGCGACGAGCGCCGCTTCCCCACCGCCACCGGCAGGGCCAACTTCACGGCCGCGCCGGTGGAGTACCCGCGGCTGCCCGAGGGCCGTCTGCTGCTGCAGACCCTGCGTTCGCACGACCAGTACAACACCACCATCTACGGCCTGGACGACCGCTACCGCGGCATCAGGAACGGCCGCCGGGTCGTGCTGGTCAACCCCGAGGACGCGCGGGAGCTGAAGCTCGCCGACGGGTCGTACGTGGACCTGGTGGGCGAGTGGAAGGACGGCGTCGAGCGACGCGCCCCCGGTTTCCGGGTGGTGCACTACCCGACGGCGCGGGGCTGCGCGGCCGCCTACTACCCGGAGACCAACGTCCTGGTGCCGCTGGACTCCACCGCTGACACCAGCAACACCCCGGCCAGCAAGTCCGTCGTGGTCCGTCTGGAACAATCGTCGACCGACTGAGCGTTTGCTCAGCTGTCCGGCGCTCCTCCGCCGGCGGCGAAACGCGATCGACGACGAACGGAGCCCCATGGGCGAGCAGCACCACGCGAAGTTCCCGCAAGAGGTCATCGACGAGTACGCGGCCCTCGGCATCGACCTGGTCGCGATGTTCTCCGCCGGGCACCTGGGCACCCGGATGGGCGTACAGATCGTGGAGGCCTCGGCGGACCGGGTCGTCGGCACGATGCCGGTGGAGGGCAACACCCAGCCGTACGGGCTGCTGCACGGCGGCGCGTCCGCCGTGCTGGCGGAGACGCTGGGCTCGGTCGGCTCCATGCTGCACGCCGGCAGCTCCAAGATCGCCGTCGGTGTGGACCTGAACTGCACCCACCACCGGGGCGCACGGTCCGGCCTGGTGACAGGTGTCGCCACACCGCTGCACCGGGGGCGCTCGACGGCGACGTACGAGATCGTCATCAGCGACGAGGACGGCAAGCGGGTCTGCACCGCCCGGCTGACCTGTCTGCTGCGGGACGCGCCCACCGCCCCGAGCGCGAAGGCCCGGACGGCCGAGTGACCCGTGCGGACGAGGGGCGGGCCGGGGCGGCGACCTGTTCGCCTCTGGTCCGCCGGGCCGCGCAGGCCCTAGCGTCGGGGCATGGCAACGGGAGGAGCCCCCTGGCCGGGGGCGGTGCTCGGGCCGGCGCTGCTGATCGGCGTCCTGGTCACCGGGTGCGCGGAGGCGAAAGAGGCGGACGGGGCGGCGGGCCCCTCGACGGCCGTGCGGGGCGGCGGCTCGCCATCGCCGTCGGCCACCCCGCCCGAGGAACTGTGCGCGAAGCTCGTCTCGCACTGGTCGCTGGAGGTGCTGGACGGCGACACCTATGGGGACTATCAGTCCATGGGACTGTCGAACGGGCAGTACGACATCCTGCGGGAGGTCGTCGACGAGGCGCGGGCCGAGAAGAAGCGCGCGGGCGCCACGGCGGCCCGGCGGCTGATCGAGCGGCGGGCCCGCGCGGGCTGCGAGGAGTGGTACCGCTCGGGCGGCCCGGGCGAGGGGCCCTGGAGTTGAGCGGGGTCGGCCCCGTGGAGCCGGGCGAGGGCACGCGCGCGTGGGACGCGGCCAACGAGCCGGCGGACGCGGACGCCCCGCCCCCGCCGGAACCGCCGCGCGGACGGTACGCCCAGGCGTACGCCCACCACCGCCGGGCCGTGCTCGCGGGGGCGGCGGCGGTCGTCGTACTCGCGGGCGGCGGCTACCTCTACGCGACCCGGCCCACCTCGGCCCCGACGCCGGAGCCGACACCGCGGGAGACGCCGTACCCCTCCCAGGCCATCGTCGTCAGCTACCTCGGTCCGGTGGCGCGCTCCGGCCGGGCGCCGCGCGGACGCTTCGATTTCGAGGTGCGGCTGAGCGTGCGGTACGGCCCCCCGATCACCGTCGAAGGGGTGACCCAGCCCTACGAGGGACTGTCGCTGCGCACGGACCCGCGTACTCCGCTCCGGATCGGGACGAAAGATGCCCGAAAGATCCTCGTCACCATGCGCGTCACCGAATGCGGGAAAGCACCGGAGGGCGCCGGACTCCCCTTCCTGGATGTAACTCTACGTAATACGCGCGCAATAGAAGCGCACAGTTTCATCTTGGGTGAGCGCTACGCACAGGACCTCTCCGACGCCCTCCGAGTCGCTTGTGGCAACGATTCCGCGTCATCACCAAAAAGCTGAACACTCCTGAACCTACCCGCGTCGACCCTGCACGTTCTCACTATGCGGACAGGGCGAATCGGCCTGAATTCCGCGCAACCGCCCACTGAGTACCGCTCTGCATTACCTCGTGTCATAACAAGAGCGTCACAGCCTTGGTCAGACTCTCCTCCACGTTGTCCACACACGCTTAGAGTCACGGCCAGTCACCGCGCCAACGGAATCGAAGTCACGTCTTCGGCCCAGCGCTCGACTCGGCCGCTTCCAAACAGGAAGGGCCGTGCCAGGGAAAGGACTGATCGTGCGTCAACGTTCGCTCATCGCCATCACCGCCGCGCTGGCGGCGGGAGCACTCACTCTCACCGCTTGTGGTTCGCGCGACGACGACAAGGGCGGCTCGGACACCGGCAGTGGGACCACTGTCGTCATCGGCGTCGACGCCCCGCTGACCGGTGACCTCTCGGCGCTGGGCCTCGGCATCAAGAACTCCGCCGACCTCGCCGCCAAGACCGCCAACAAGGACAAGTACGTCGAGGGCATAACCTTCAAGATCGAGGCCCTCGACGACCAGGCGCAGCCCTCCTCGGGCCAGCAGAACGCCACCACGTTCGTCGCCAACAAGGACGTTCTCGGCGTCGTCGGCCCGCTGAACTCCTCGGTCGCCGAGTCCATGCAGAAGGTCTTCGACGACGCCAAGCTCGTCGAGGTCTCCCCGGCCAACACCGGCCCGACCCTGACCCAGGGCGCCGACTGGCAGACCAAGAAGGTCCGCCCGTACAAGTCGTACTTCCGCACCGCGACCACGGACGCCATCCAGGGCCCGTTCGCCGCGCAGTACCTGTACAACAAGGCCAAGAAGACGAAGGTCTTCGTCATCGACGACAAGAAGACCTACGGCGCCGGCCTGGCCGCCACCTTCACCGACGAGTTCAAGAAGCTCGGCGGCAAGGTCGTCGGCACCGAGCACATCGACCCCGAGACCAAGGACTTCTCCACGGTCGCCACCAAGGTCAAGAACTCCGGCGCCGACGTCGTCTACTACGGCGGCGAGTACCCGCAGTCCGGCCCGCTGACCAAGCAGATCAAGGCCGCGGGCGCCAAGATCCCGGTCGCCGGCGGCGACGGCATGTACGACCCGACCTACATCGAGCTCGGCGGCAGCGCCAGCACCGGCGACTTCGCCACCTCCGTCGGCGCCCCGGTCGAGGAGCTCCCCTCCGCCAAGACGTTCATCGAGGACTACAAGGCCGGCGGCTACAAGGAGCCCTACGCGGCCTACGGCGGCTACTCCTACGACTCCGCCTGGGCGATCATCGAGGCCGTGAAGAAGGTCGTCGAGGACAACGACGGCAAGCTTCCCAGCGACGCCCGCGCCAAGATCACCGAGGCGATGCAGAACATCTCCTTCGACGGCGTGACCGGCAAGGTCTCCTTCGACGAGTACGGCGACACGACCAACAAGCAGCTCACCGTCTACAAGGTCGAGGGCGGCGAGTGGAAGGCGGTCGACTCCGGTACCTACACCGGCTGACCCAACCCGCACACACCTGAGCCGCGCGGGGCGCTGCACCACAGCGCCCCGCGCGGACTCACATCCGGTCACATTCGTCGAACATCCGAAAGTCTCGGAGGACATGCGGTGAACGAACTGCCGCAGCAGCTGGTCAACGGCCTGCTACTAGGATCCATGTACGGGCTGGTCGCCATCGGCTACACGATGGTCTATGGCATCGTCCAGCTCATCAACTTCGCCCACGGTGAGATATTCATGCTGGGCGGCTTCGGCGCCATCACGGTCTATCTCTACGTGCTGCCCGACGGAACGAGCATGTGGGTCGCACTCCCGCTGATGCTCGTCGGAGGCATCATCGTCGCCGTGCTCGCCGCCGTGGGAGCGGAACGCCTGGCCTACCGGCCCCTGCGCACCGCACCCCGCCTCGCCCCCCTCATCACCGCCATCGGCCTCTCCCTGGCCCTCCAGCAGGCCGTGTGGGCGTGGTACCCGGACGCCAAGGAGTCCATCAACTTCCCGCACATCGACGGCGGACCCTTCGAGATCGGCAACGTCACCATCCAGACCGGTGACATCTTCCTGCTCGTCGCCGCCCCGATCAGCATGGCGATCCTCGCCTACTTCGTCATGAAGACCCGCACCGGCCGCGGCATGCAGGCCACCGCGCAGGACCCCGACACCGCCAAGCTCATGGGCATCAACACCGACCGCATCATCGTGGTCGCCTTCGCCCTCGGCGCCGCGTTCGCCGCCGTCGGAGCCGTCGCCTACGGCCTCAAGTACGGCCAGGTCCAGTTCCGCATGGGCTTCATCCTCGGCCTCAAGGCCTTCACCGCGGCCGTCCTCGGCGGCATCGGCAACATCTACGGCGCCATGCTCGGCGGCGTCGTCCTCGGCCTCGCCGAAGCCCTCTCCACCGCCTACATCGCCGACATCCCCGGCATGGAACAGTTCGGCAGCCAGTCCTGGGCCAACGTCTGGGCGTTCGTACTCCTCATCCTCGTCCTCCTGGTCAGGCCACAGGGTCTGCTCGGTGAGCGCGTGGCGGACAGGGCGTGACACCGATGACCACAGACACCACCGCGATCCCCGCCTCCACCAAGCACGACAGCACCCCCAAGGGACTCGTCGGCATCCCGGAGAACATCGGCCGTGCCCTCGCCACCGGCGGCGGCGTCCTCACCATTGTCTCCACCTTCCTCGCCTGGACCTGGACCTCCGCCTTCCCCGGCGACCTCACCTACTACGGCTACCCCGGCGGCCTGCAGGTCCTCGCCCTCATCGGCGGCGCCCTCACGGCCCTCTTCGGCCTCGCGTCCTACGGCATCAAGGGCCTGCGCTGGCTCGTCCCCGCCGGCGCCGACAGCGCCATCAGCCTCGCCGCGCTCGGCACCTTCATCACCACCTGGTACACGATCCTCGCCATCAGCATCCAGCTCGGCGGCGTCGTCAACCTCGAACCCGGCGGCTACGTCGCGGCCATAGCGACCCTCGCCGCCCTGCTCGGCGCGCTCTCGCTGCCCTTCGAGCACCCCGAGGCCGAGACCGCCGACCCCGAGGACACCCCGGGAGAACGGCTCGCCCGCGTCGGACGCCAGATCCGCGCCCTGATCAAGTCCGCCTTCGCCACCGGCACACCCACGCCGGCCCCGAAGCTGCCCGCCTACGCCGAGATCCTGATCATCGTCGCGGCCATGGCCCTCGGCCTGCTCGTCTTCACCTACGGCATCGGCACCGAGTACGACGAACTGTTCATCGGCTTCCTCATCATGGCCGGCTTCGGCTTCGGCGCCCTGGCCAAGGCGGGCCTGGTCGGCCGCGTCTCCGCCGTCACCTCGAAGCACCGCACCGTCACCATGGCCGGTGCCTTCGCCGCGGCGGCGGCCTTCCCGTTCACCCAGTCCGACGACCAGTACGCGACCATCGGCGTCTACATCCTGATCTTCGCCACCGTCGCCCTCGGCCTCAACATCGTCGTCGGCCTCGCCGGCCTCCTCGACCTCGGATACGTCGCCTTCCTCGGCGTCGGCGCCTACACCGCGGCCATGGTCTCCGGCTCCCCCTCCTCGCCCTTCGACATCCACCTGCCGTTCTGGGCCAGCGCCATCCTCGGCGCCGTCGTCGCCATGATCTTCGGCGTCATCATCGGCGCCCCGACCCTGCGACTGCGCGGCGACTACCTCGCCATCGTCACCCTCGGCTTCGGTGAGATCTTCCGGCTCGCCGTCCTCAACATGGACGGCACCTCCGGCCCCGACATCACCAACGGCTCCAACGGCATCTCCTCGATCCCGAACCTCAACATCCTCGGCTTCGACTTCGGCCAGGAGCACACCATCGCCGGGTTCACCATCGCCCGGTTCGCCAACTACTTCTTCCTGATGCTCCTCATCACGTTCATCGTCGTGGTGGTCTTCCGGCGCAGCAGCGACTCCCGCATCGGCCGCGCCTGGATCGCCATCCGCGAGGACGAGACGGCCGCCCTCGCCATGGGCATCAACGGCTTCCGGGTCAAGCTCATCGCCTTCGCCCTGGGCGCCGCCCTCGCCGGCCTCGCCGGCACCGTCCAGGCGCACGTCACCTACACCGTGACCCCCGAGCAGTACCAGTTCGCCCACGTGGTCCCGCCGAACTCGGCGTTCCTCCTCGCCGCGGTCGTCCTCGGTGGCATGGGCACCATCAGCGGCCCCCTCGTCGGCGCCGCACTGCTCTACCTCATCCCGGCCAAGCTCCAGTTCCTCGGCGACTACCAGCTCTTCGCCTTCGGACTCGCACTCGTGCTCCTCATGCGCTTCCGCCCGGAGGGCCTCATCCCCAACCGGCGCCGCCAGCTCGAATTCCACGAAGAGGCCGAAGCACCCACAGTCCTCAGCAAGGCAGGGGCCTGACCCATGACCACCGACACCACCACCAAGGACGCCACACCCGGCGCCAACGCCCCCGGCGAGACCGTCCTCGACGCATGCGGCGTCACCATGCGCTTCGGCGGCCTCACCGCCGTACGCAACGTCAACCTCACCGTCAACAGCGGCGAGATCGTCGGCCTCATCGGCCCCAACGGCGCCGGCAAGACGACCTTCTTCAACTGCCTCACCGGCCTCTACATCCCCACCGAGGGAGAAGTCCGCTACAAGGACCAGGTCCTGCCGCCCAAGTCCTTCAAGGTCACCGCCGCCGGCATCGCCCGCACCTTCCAGAACATCCGCCTCTTCGCCAACATGACGGTCCTGGAAAACGTCCTCGTCGGACGCCACACCCGCACCAAGGAAGGCCTCTGGTCCGCCCTCCTCCGCGGCCCCGGCTTCCACAAGGCGGAGAAGGCCTCCCGCGAACGCGCCATGGAACTCCTCGCGTTCGTCGGCCTCGACGCCAAGGCCGAACACCTCGCCCGCAACCTCCCCTACGGCGAACAGCGCAAGCTGGAGATCGCCCGGGCACTCGCGAGCGAACCCGGCCTGCTCCTCCTCGACGAGCCCACCGCCGGCATGAACCCCCAGGAGACCCGAGCCACCGAGGAACTGGTCTTCGCCATCCGCGACCAGGGCATCGCTGTCCTCGTCATCGAGCACGACATGCGGTTCATCTTCAACCTCTGCGACCGCGTCGCCGTCCTCGTCCAAGGCGAAAAACTCGTAGAAGGCGACAGCGCCACCGTGCAGGGCGACGAACGCGTCGTCGCCGCCTACCTCGGCGAACCCTTCGAGGACGCACCCGGCCAGGACGAGATCGCCGAGGTCGAAGCCGCCGAAGCACACGCCGAGGCCTCGAACGACGCCGCGCCCGGCAAGGAGAACGACCGATGACCGCACTGCTCGAAGTAGAGGACCTCCGGGTCGCCTACGGCAAGATCGAAGCCGTCAAGGGCATCTCCTTCAAGGTCGACGCCGGCGAGGTCGTCACCCTCATCGGCACCAACGGCGCCGGCAAGACCACCACCCTGCGCACCCTCTCGGGCCTCCTCAAGCCCGTCGGCGGCCAGGTCAAGTTCAACGGCAAGTCACTCAAGAAGATCCCCGCGCACGACATCGTCGCGCTCGGACTCGCCCACTCCCCCGAGGGGCGGCACATCTTCCCGCGCATGACCATCGAGGACAACCTCCGCCTCGGCGCCTTCCTGCGCAACGACAAGCCCGGCATCGAGAAGGACATCCAGCGCGCCTACGATCTCTTCCCCATCCTGGGCGAACGCCGTAAGCAGGCCGCGGGAACCCTCTCGGGCGGCGAGCAGCAGATGCTGGCCATGGGCCGCGCGCTCATGTCCCAGCCGAAGCTGCTCATGCTGGACGAGCCCTCCATGGGCCTCTCGCCGATCATGATGCAGAAGATCATGGCCACGATCGCCGAGCTGAAGTCCCAGGGCACCACCATCCTGCTCGTCGAGCAGAACGCCCAGGCGGCGCTCTCCCTCGCCGACCAGGGGCACGTCATGGAGATCGGCAAGATCGTCCTCTCCGGCACCGGCTCCGACCTCCTGCACGACGAGTCGGTCCGCAAGGCCTACCTCGGCGAGGACTAGCCTCCGGCCCACACACGACGAGGCCCGCACCCCCTTTCAGGTAGGGGGTGCGGGCCTCGTCGTGTGTGGGCCGGAGTGAGGGGATCAGCCCTTGGCCGCCTTCTTCTCGTCGGCGTCCCGGATGACCGCCTCCGCCACCTGCTGCATCGACATCCGACGATCCATCGACGTCTTCTGGATCCACCGGAACGCGGCCGGCTCCGTCAACCCGTACTCCGTCTGCAGGATCGACTTCGCCCGGTCCACCAGCTTCCGCGTCTCCAGCCGCAGCGTGAGGTCGGCGACCTCCTTCTCCAGCTCCTTCAGCTCCGTGAACCGCGACACGGCCATCTCGATCGCCGGCACCACGTCACTCTTGCTGAACGGCTTCACCAGGTACGCCATCGCGCCCGCGTCCCGGGCGCGCTCGACGAGGTCGCGCTGCGAGAACGCGGTCAGCATCAGCACGGGGGCGATGCTCTCCTCGGCGATCTTCTCCGCCGCCGAGATCCCGTCCATCTTCGGCATCTTCACATCGAGGATCACCAGATCCGGCTGGTGCTCCCGGGCCAGCTCGACGGCCTGCTCCCCGTCACCGGCCTCGCCCACGACGGAGTAGCCCTCCTCTTCGAGCATCTCCTTGAGGTCGAGACGGATCAACGCCTCGTCCTCGGCGATGACGACACGGGTCGTCAGCGGAGGCACGTGCGACTTGTCGTCGTCGGGCGCGTCGAGGGGCTGGGGCGACTCGGGGGCGGTCACGTGGGCTCCTTGTTCGGGGCAGGGGTACTGCTGACATGAGGGTACCTAGCTGCGATATGGTGGTCGGGCAGCGGGTCGAGGTAAACCTTCGATTCACTGAGCCCCGGTAGCCCAATTGGCAGCAGGCAATGGATTCAAAACCCATACAGTGTCGGTTCGAGTCCGACCCGGGGCACTTTCCTTAGATTCCAAGGTCACCATTCGGAAGCGGATGTTCTCGTTCTCGTGAACATCCGCTTTTTGCTGCACGCGGTGGCGATCAGTCACCGAGAGTGGCCGCATGTACGACATCAGCACACGCAAACGAGCACTCGCGTTGGTTGCTCAGGGCCGCAGCCTCAACTCGGTGAGCCGGGAAACCGGCATCTCACGCGCAGCGATCCGTTCCTGGCAGCAGCGCCTCGAACCGCTGCCTCGCATGGCACCCTGCGATCCGGGCCCACCAGCCGATGACGGCGCGTACGCCTATCTGCTGGGCCTCTACCTGGGCGACGGCTGCATCTCCGCACACCCTCGCAGTGGCTACTACCTCCGCATCGCCTGCGCAGACGCTTGGCCCGGGCTCATGCAGCAGTGCCGTGAGGCCATCGCGAAGGTCCGCCCGGGCATTGGCGTCTACTCCTTACAGAAGGAGGGGTACACCATGGTGACCAGCTACTCCCGACACTGGCCCCTACTCTTTCCCCAACACGGCCCCGGCAAGAAGCATGAGCGCCCGATCGTCCTCGCGCCCTGGCAGCGGACCATCGTCGACGCGCACCCCTGGGAGTTCATCCGAGGACTCATCCACTCCGACGGCTGCCGCGTCACCAACTCGACGACCCGTGTCGTCGGAGGCGAGCGCAAGCGCTACGAGTACCCCCGGTACTTCTTCACCAACGTGTCCGGTGACATCCTCCGACTCTTCACAGCAACGCTCGACCAGGTGGGCGTCGATTGGAGACTCGCCAACGCCCGCAACGTCTCCATCGCCCGCAAAGCCTCCGTCGCCCTCATGGACACCCACGTGGGCCCCAAGTACTGACGTCCTACTGCGGGCCGCCGCCCTCCCCGATGTGATGCACCCGCACCATGTTCGTCGTGCCCGCCACCCCCGGCGGTGAGCCCGCCGTGATCACCACCACGTCGCCCTTCTCGCAGCGGCCGTACTTCAACAACAGCTCGTCCACCTGGTCGACCATCGCGTCCGTGGAGTCGACCTGTGGGCCGAGGAAGGTCTCCGCGCCCCACGTCACGCTCAGCTGTGAGCGCGTCGCCGGGTCCGGGGTGAAGGCGAGGAGGGGGATGGGCGAGCGGTAGCGGGAGAGGCGGCGGGCCGTGTCGCCGGACTGGCTGAAGGCGACCAGGAACTTCGCGTCGAGGAAGTCGCCGATCTCGGCGGCCGCTCGGGCGACCGCGCCGCCCTGGGTGCGGGGTTTGTTGTGCTCGGTGAGGGGCGGGAGACCCTTGCCGAGCATCTCCTCCTCCGCCGCCGCCACGATGCGGCCCATCGTCCGCACCGTCTCCACCGCGTACTTGCCCACGCTCGTCTCGCCGGACAGCATCACCGCGTCCGTGCCGTCGAGGACCGCGTTGGCGACGTCGCTGACCTCGGCGCGTGTCGGCCGGGAGTGGTGGATCATCGAGTCGAGCATCTGGGTGGCGACGATGACCGGCTTGGCGTTGCGCTTGGCGAGTTTGATCGTGCGCTTCTGGACCAGCGGGACCTGTTCCAAGGGCATTTCCACGCCCAGGTCGCCCCGCGCGACCATGACCCCGTCGAAGGCCGCGACGATCTCCTCGATGTTGTCGACCGCCTGCGGTTTCTCGATCTTGGCGATGACGGGGAGCCGACGGCCCTCCTCGTCCATGATCTGGTGGACGCGTTCGATGTCCCGGCCCGAGCGGACGAAGGACAACGCGATCACGTCGAAGCCCGTGCGCAGGGCCCAGCGGAGGTCCTCCTCGTCCTTCGGGGAGAGGGCGGGGACCGAGACGGCGACACCGGGCAGGTTGAGGCCCTTGTGGTCGGAGATCATTCCGCCTTCGACGACCCTGGTGTGGACGCGGGGGCCGTCGACCGCCGTGACCTCCAGGGTGACCTTGCCGTCGTCGACGAGGATCTGTTCGCCGGGGGTGACGTCGGCGGCGAGGCCGGCGTAGGTCGTGCCGCAGCCCTCGCTGTCGCCGGTCGCGCCCTCCTCGACGGTGAGGGTGAAGGTGTCGTCGCGTTCGAGGAGTACGGGGCCTTCGGTGAAGCGGCCGAGGCGGATCTTCGGGCCTTGGAGGTCGGCGAGGGTGCCGACGCTGCGGCCGGTCTCGTCGGCGGCCTTGCGGACGCGCTGGTACCGCTCGTCGTGTTCGACGTGACCGCCGTGGCTGAGGTTGAAGCGGGCGATGTCCATGCCGGCCTCGACCAGTGCCTTGATCTGGTCGTACGAGTCGGTGGCGGGCCCGAGGGTGCAGACGATCTTTGCTCGGCGCATGGTGCGAGCCTACGGCTTACCCGCCGGTAGCGACTTGGCGGAGCGTGACTACTCAACGGCGGTCGGGTGAAGGGTAATTGACAAGTAGTCATCAGATGCGGGAGGGCCTGTCACAGGCGTGGGGGCCGCATCGTGAAGCGGGCGTTGACCTGTGCGTGGACGCGCTGGCGTTGGGGTTCGAGGTCGAGGGGTGCGGCGTCGGTGTCGTCGGCGCTCTTGGCTCTGGCGGAGCGCATGAGGCCGCCGGGGGCGTTGGGGCGGAGGGGTTGGGGGGCTTCGGCGCCGATGTCGGCGAGTTCGACGAGGGCGGCGAGGGTGGTGCCGAGGGCTTCGGCGTATTCGCGGGCGCGTTGGACGGCTTCTGTGACCGCTTTCTGCCTGGCCTTCCTGTGGGCGGGTGAGTCGGGGCGGAGGGACCACCAGGGGCCGTCGACCCGGGTGAGGTCGAGGTCGGCGAGGCGGGTGGTGAGTTCGCCGAGGGCGGTGAAGTCGGTGAGTTCGGCGGTGATGTGGACGCGGCCGTGGTAGGCCTGGATGCGTTCTCCTCGGCCCTTCTCCTTGAGTTCGGGGGTGATGGAGAAGGCGCCGGTCTCCAGTCGTTCGACTGCTTCGCCGTAGGTCTTGACCAGGTCGAGGACGGTGGTGTTGCGGCGGGTGAGGTCGTCGAGGGCGGCGCGCCGGTCCTTGCCGCGGGCGAGGACGGTGACTCCGATGCGGGCTATTTCGGGGTCGACGTCGAGGCGGGCTTCGCCGCGTACGGCGATGCGGGGCGCGTCGGGGGTGCCGTAGGGGACGGCGGTGGGCTGGGCTTCCTCTGGACTGGTGGTCATACGCCCCACTCTGTCACTGATGGCCTGGTGGTGGGTGTTGTCGGTCACCAGATCGCAACCTGGGGGGTCTGTTGCGGTGGGGGCGCGGCGGGTCAGAATCTACGCGCGTTGTGACGTCCCTTGTCTACGCGCGTTGCGATCGTCCGTTCCTCCGAGGAGTGCCCCGATATGCCCCTGAACCGCCGGAAGTTCCTGAAGAAGTCGGCCGTCACCGGTGCGGGTGTGGCCGTCGCCGGTACGGCGCTCGCTCCGAGCGCGCAGGCGGCCGAGGTGAAGCCCGAGGGGAAGAAGGCGCCGAAGCGGTACAGCTTCACCGTGATGGGGACGACCGACCTGCACGGGAACGTCTTCAACTGGGACTACTTCACGGACAAGGAGTTCGACGACAAGGCGCACAACGATGTCGGTCTGGCGAAGATCTCCACGCTGGTGAACCGGATCCGCAAGGAGAAGGGGCGCCGGAACACGCTGCTCATCGACGCCGGTGACACCATTCAGGGCACTCAGTTGTCGTACTACTACGCGAAGGTGGACCCGATCACCGCCAAGGGTGGTCCGGTGCACCCGATGGCGCAGGCGATGAACGCGATCGACTACGACGCGGCGGCGCTGGGCAACCACGAGTTCAACTACGGCATTCCGGTACTGCGGAAGTTCCAGGAGCAGTGTCGTTTCCCGTTGCTCGGGGCGAACGCGCTGGACGCGAAGACGCTGCGGCCGGCTTTCCCGCCGTACAGCATGCACCGGTTGCGTACGCCGCACGGGCGTGATGTGAAGGTGGCGGTGCTGGGGCTGACCAACCCGGGGATCGCGATCTGGGACAAGGCGAACGTGCAGGGGAAGATGACGTTCCCGGGGCTGGAGGAGCAGGCGGCGAAGTGGGTGCCGAAGCTGCGGTCGATGGGGGCGGACGTCGTCATCGTGTCGGCGCACAGCGGTTCGTCGGGGACGTCGTCGTACGGTGACCAGTTGCCGTACATCGAGAACGCCGCCGGGCTGGTCGCCGAGCAGGTGCCGGGGATCGACGCGATTCTCGTGGGGCACGCGCACACGGAGATCCCGGAGTACTTCGTCACCAACAAGGAGACGGGCAAGCAGGTCGTGCTGTCGGAGCCGCTGAAGTGGGGGCAGCGGCTGACGCTGTTCGACTTCGAGCTGGTGTGGAGCAAGGGCTGCTGGAAGGTCGAGAAGGTCGCGGCGCAGGTGCTCAACTCCAACACGGTGGAGGAGGACCCGGTGATCGTGAAGATGCTGGGTGACGAGCACGAGAAGGTCGTGGCGTACGTCAATCAGATCATCGGTACGAATGCCGCCGAGATGACGTCGGTGGAGGCGCCGTACAAGGACGTGGCGATCATCGATCTGATCAACCACATCCAGGCCGACACGGTGAAGCAGGCGCTCTCGGCGACCGAGTACGGGTCGTTGCCGGTGCTGTCGCAGGCGGCGGCGTTCTCGCGGAGCGCGGTGATCCCGGCGGGGAACGTCACCATTCGGGACGTCGCCGGTCTGTACGTCTTCGAGAACACGCTGGAGGCGCGTCTGATGACGGGTGCGCAGATGAAGGCGTACCTGGAGTACTCGGCGAACTACTTCGTGCAGACGGCGGCGGACGCGGCGGTCGACCCGGCGAAGCTGACCAACGCGAACGGGACGCCTGACTACAACTACGACGCGGTGAGCGGGCTGTCGTACGAGATCGACATCGCGAAGCCGGCGGGGTCGCGCATCACGAACGTGCGGTTCGAGGGTGCTCCGCTGGCGGACGAGCAGAAGTTCGTGTTCGCGGTGAACAACTACCGGGCCAACGGCGGTGGCAACTTCCCGCATGTCGCCGCGGCGCAGCTGCTGTGGTCGAACTCGGACGAGATCCGTAACACGATGATCGCGTGGGTGAAGGCGAAGGGGTCGATCGACCCGGCCGACTTCGCTTCGGTGGACTGGAAGCTGACGCGGAACGGTACGCCGGTCTTCTAGTCGGTACGCCGGTCTTCCAGGGGGGAGGTGGCCGTAGCGGTTGCTGCGGCCGCCTCCCCCCTTGCTTCTTTGCCTGTCGGCTACCTCACGTCGACCAGGGGGGTGAGGGGGACGGCGGAGTCGGGCCTGCGGGCGGGCGGGATCTGCGGCTGGGGTTCGAGGCCGAAGGTGGTGAAGGCGGTGCGGCCGGGCAGTGGGTAGGGCTCCTTGTCGGTGAGGGTGTTGAGGATGGTGGCGCTGCGCCAGGCGGCGAGGCCGAGGTCGGGGGCGCCGACGCCGTGGGTGTGGAGTTCGGCGTTCTGGACGTAGACGTGGCAGCCCGAGGCGGTGATGGACGGGTCGAGGATCATCCGGAAGTTCTCGTCGACGCGGGGCCGCTCGCGGTTGTCGCGCCGCATGTACGGGTCGAGGCCGGCGAGGACGCGGTCCAGGGGGCGTTCGCGGTAGCCGGTGGCGAGGACGACGGCGTCGGTGGTGAGGCGGGAGCGGGTGCCCTGCTCGAGGTGTTCGAGGTGGAGTTCGACCCGGGTGGTGGCGAGTCGGCCGGCGGTGCGGACGTGTACGCCGGGGGTGAGGACGGCGTCGGGCCAGCCGCCGTCGAGGGTGCGGCGGTACAGCTCGTCGTGGATGGCGGCGATGGTGTCGGCGCCGATGCCCTTGTGGAGCTGCCACTGGGCGGCGACGAGCCGGTCGCGGGTGGGTTCGGCGAGGGCGTGGAAGTAGCGGGTGTAGTCGGGGGTGAAGTGTTCCAGGCCCAGCTTGGAGTACTCCATGGGGGCGAACGCCTCGGTCCGGCCGAGCCAGTGCAGTCCTTCCCGGCCTGCGGGCCGGTGTCTGAGCAGGTCGAGGAAGACCTCGGCGCCGGACTGTCCGGCGCCGATGACGGTGACGTGTCCGGCGGTCAGCAGGCGGTCGCGTTCGCCGAGGTAGTCCGCGGCGTGGACGACGGGCACGCCGGCCGCCTCGACGAGCGGCTTGAGGGGTTCGGGCACGTACGGTTCGGTGCCGACGCCGAGCACGATGTTGCGGGCGTGGGTGCGGCCGAGGGCCTCGACCTCTCCGTCGGCGTCGAGTCGGCTGAAGTCGACCTCGAACAGGTCCCGTTCGGGGTTCCAGCGCACCGAGTCGACCTGGTGGCCGAACCGTAGTCCCGGCAGGTTCTCGGCGACCCAGCGGCAGTAGGCGTCGTATTCGGCGCGCTGGATGTGGAACCGCTCGGCGAAGTAGAACGGGAAGAGCCGGTCGCGGGTCCTGAGGTAGTTCAGGAACGACCAGGGGCTCACCGGGTCGGCGAGGGTCACCAGGTCGGCCAGGAACGGCACTTGGACGGTGGCGCCGTCGATGAGCAGGCCGGGGTGCCAGTCGAAGCCGGGGCGCTGTTCGTAGAAGACGGCGTCGAGTTCGGCGAGGGGGTGGGCGAGGGCGGCGAGGGAGAGGTTGGCGGGTCCGATGCCGACGCCGACGAGGTCGCGGGGAGCTTCGGGGTCGGGCTGGTCGTGCGCGGGGGTGGTGCTCATGTGGGGGTGTGTCCTTCGGCGAGGCTTGCGAGGTCTACGAGCTTCAGCAGGGCGGTGAGATCGTCCGGCCGGGCGTGGGGGTTGAGCAGGGTGGTTTTCAGCCAGAGCCGGCCGTCGAGCTCGGCGCGGCCTATGACGGCCCGGCCGTCGTGGAGGAGCCGGCGGCGAACGGCTGCCACGGCCGTGTCGGGGGCTCCGGCGGGCCGGAAGAGGACCGTGCTGATGGTGGGCCGGTCGTGGAGCTCGAAGCCGGGGTGTGCCTCGACGGTGTCGGCGAACTCCTGGGCGAGGGCGCAGACCTGGTCGACGAGTCGGCCGAGTCCGGTGCGGCCCAGGGTCTTGAGGGTGACGGCGGTCTTGAGGATGTCGGGCCGTCGGGTGGTGCGCAGTGACCGGCCGAGGAGGTCGGGCAGGCCGGCCTCGGTGTCGTCGTCGGCGTTGAGGTAGTCGGCGCGCTGGTGCAGGGCGGCGAGGTCTGCCGCGTCGCGTACGGCGAGGAGTCCGGCGGCGACCGGCTGCCAGCCCAGTTTGTGCAGGTCCAGGGTGACGGTGTGGGCGCGGGCGAGGCCGTCGAGCCGGGGCCGGTGCCGGTCGCTGAACAGGAGGCCTCCGCCGTAGGCGGCGTCGATGTGGAGCCGGGCTCCGTGTGTGCGGCAGAGGTCGGCGATGGCGGGCAGGGGGTCGATGAGTCCGGCGTCGGTGGTGCCGGCGGTGGCCGCGACGAGGAGGGGGCCGGGGAGGTGGGTGAGGGCGTCGTCCAGGGCGGCGGGGTCGAGGGTGCCGGCCGGGGTCGGGATGACGACGGGTTCGGGCAGGCCGAGGAGCCAGGCGGCGCGGGGCAGGGAGTGGTGGGCGTTGGCACCGCAGACGAGTCGTACGCCGGGGTGTGTCTCCCGGGCCAGGAGCAGGGCGAGTTGGTTGGATTCGGTGCCGCCGGTGGTGACGAGCGCGTCGGCGGCGCCGGTCTCTTCGGCGAGTGCCCGGGTCACGAGTGCTTCGAGGGCGGAGGCGGCCGGGGCCTGGTCCCAGGAGTCGAGGGAGGGGTTCAGCACGGAGACGGCGAGGTCCGCGGCGGCGGCGACGGCCAGGGGTGGGGTGTGCAGGTGGGCCGCGCACAGGGGGTCGGCGGGGTCGGCGGTGCCGGCGGCGAGGGCGCGGACCAGGCGGTGCAGGGCGTCCGGGTCGCCTTCGGCGGGCAGCGGCTCTCCGAGGGCGTCCCGCACCATCGCCGCGACGGCCTCCGGGCCACCGGCGGGGAGGGGGCCGCCCCGTGTCCCGGCCCCCTCCCGCAACGCGTCGAGCACGGTGTCGAGCAACGGCCGGAGCGCGTCGGGACCTTGGGGTCCCGAGGCGAGGGGCGGGGCGGTCATGGGTTCCTCCGAGCACGGGGAATCCCATCTTGTACGCCAATCGGGTGCCGAGCCCGAAAAGGCCGTTGATTACAGCCGAAAGAGGGTACGGGAGGACGCCCCGCACAGCAGCGGCCCCGTCAGGGGCGCGGGGAACTGCGCGACCAGCCACGAACGGCCCGCAGAACCCCCAAGCCCCTACGGCGCACCCCGGCCTATGCCTCCCGCACCCGCAACGCCCGTGCGAGATCGTCCAGTTGATCCACGAGCTTGCGCCGGAGCGCCGGGATCACCTCACCGTCCTGGAGGCACCGCTCCCCCAGTCCCAGTGTCTCCGGGTCCACCGCGTACACGGGGAACGCCCACCGCCCCGCCGCTTCCGCGATCGCCGGTCCGCGCCGAGCGGCCAGCGACACCGCGTCGGCCCAGTACCGCTCGACGTACTCCGTGAGGAGTTCCGCCTGTTCGGGCTGCCAGAAGCCCTGGGCGGTGGCGGTGAACAGGTAGTTGGAGAGGTCGTCGGAGGTGAACATCGCCTCCCAGGCGGCCCGCTTGGCCTCGGCGTCGGGCAGCGCGGCCCGGCAGCGGGCCGCGCCTTCCCGGCCGCTGGCGCTGGGGTCCCGCTCCAGTTCGCCGTCGATCGTGGCGGCGTCCACCGCGCCGAGGACGGCGAGCCGGCCGAGGACGCGCCAGCGCAGTTCGGGGTCGAGTTCGGGCCCGCCGGGGACCGTGCCCTCGGCGAGCCAGGCGGCGATGGTCTCGGGGTGGGCGGTGACGTCGATGAAGTGGCGTACGGCGATGAGGCGCAGGCCGGGGTTGTCGCCGTCCTCGGTGCGGCGGATGAGGTCGCGGCAGAGGGAGCCGAGGGTGGCGAGGCCGGCGGCGCGCTGTTCGGGGGCGAGGTAGCGGGCGGCGACCTGGGTGCCGGCGAAGCCGAGGACGCCCTGGACGATGGCGAGGTCGGTCTCGCGCGGGAGGTGGGTGCGGGCCGCCTCCAGGTAGGCGGTGGGCGGGAGTTCGGCGTCGCGTACGGCGTCGCGCAGGGCGTTCCAGACGACGGCGCGGGTGAGGGGGTCGGGCAGGCCGCAGAGGTGGCCGGTGACGGCGGTGAAGGAGTCGGGGTCGAAGCGGACCTTGGCGTAGGTGAGGTCGCCGTCGTTGAGGAGGAGCAGTGCGGGTCGCTTGCCGATGGGCTGGGCGGCGGTCTGGGGGAGGTCGAGTTCGACGCGGTCGCGGAGGGTGAGGTGGCCCTGGTCGTCGCCGTGGTCCCGGTCGTAGAGGCCGACGGCGATGCGGTGGGGGCGGCCGCCGGTGTGGTCGACGGTGAGGGTGTAGGTGCCGTCGGCGGCGCGGGTGACCTCGGGGGTGAGGGTGTCGACGCCGGTGGTGCGGAGCCAGGCGTCGGCCCAGGCGTGGACGTCGCGTTCGGTGGCGCCGGCGAGGTTGTCGATGAAGTCGGCGAGGGTGGCGTTGCCGAAGCGGTGGCGGGTGAAGTGGGCGTTGATGCCGGCGAGGAAGTCCTTCTCGCCGAGCCAGGTGACGAGTTGGCGCAGGGCGGAGGCGCCCTTGGCGTAGGAGATGCCGTCGAAGTTGAGGAGGGCGGCGGCGGTGTCGTCGACGTTCTCGGGGGCGACGGGGTGGGTGGAGGGGCGCTGGTCGGCGTCGTAGCCCCAGGCCTTGCGGGCGACGCCGAAGTCGACCCAGGTGTCCGTGAAGCGGCTGGCCTCGGTGAGGGTCTGGTAGCCCATGTACTCGGCGAAGGACTCGTTGAGCCAGATGTCGTCCCACCACTTGAGGGTGACGAGGTCGCCGAACCACATGTGGGCCATCTCGTGGGCGATGACCATGGCGCGGGTCTGGCGTTCGGTGTCGGTGACGGCGGAGCGGTAGACGAACTCGTCGCGGAAGGTGACGAGGCCGGGGTTCTCCATGGCGCCGGCGTTGAACTCGGGGACGAACGCCTGGTCGTAGGAGTCGAAGGGGTACGGCTCCTCGAACTTCTCGTGGTAGCGGTCGAAGAGGGCGCGGGTGACGTCGAGGATCTCGTCGGCGTCGGTGTCGAGGTGGGGGGCGAGGGAGCGGCGGCAGTGGATGCCGAAGGGCAGGCCGCGGTGTTCGGTGCGGACGGAGTGCCAGGGGCCGGCGGCGACGGCGACGAGGTAGGTGGAGATCAGCGGGGTGGTGGCGGCCCGCCAGGTGCCGTCGTCCTGTCGTTCGGTGATGCCGTTGGCGAGGACGGTCCAGCCTTCGGGGGCGGTGACGGTGAGGTCGAAGGCGGCCTTGAGGTCGGGTTGGTCGAAGGCGGCGAAGACACGCTGCACGTCGTCCATGAAGAGCTGGGTGTAGACGTAGGTCTCGCCGTCGGTGGGGTCGGTGAAGCGGTGCATGCCCTCGCCGGTGCGGGAGTAGCGCATGGCGGCGTCGACGCGCAGTTCGTGGTCGCCCGGGGTGAGGCCCTTGAGGGGGAGGCGGTTGCCGTCGAGGGTGGCTGGGTCGAGGGCTTCGCCGTCGAGGGTGACGGTGCGCAGCTCGGCGGGCTTGAGCTCGACGAAGGTGTCCGCGGCCTTCTTCTTCCCCCGCACGGTGAAGTGGATGACGGTACGGGAGTCGAAGGTCTCGTCGCCGCGCGTGAGGTCGAGTGCGATCTCGTAGCGGTGGACGTCGAGGAGCCGAGCACGGGCATGCGCTTCGTCGCGCGTCAGTACGGACATGAGGGACATGCTGCCTGATGGCCTTGACGCAGGACAGGGGCGGGCCTGGTACGCGACCTTTGTCCGGTCGTACGCGCCGCGCGTCCGGCCGTATGCGGCCTATGCCCGGTCCTTCGCTCCGTCGGCCTGCGCGGGGACGCGCCCCTTGTCGCGGTGGCCGCCGTCGCCGTGGCGCCGGGGTTCGTCGTGGTTCTTGAGGCGTGCGCGCAGGTCGCGGACCTCGCGTTCCAGGGCGTGGGAGCGTTCGTGGGCGTCGTAGAGGTAGCGGACCTTGGTGCGCAGGGCCCAGGGGTCGATGGGTTTCATGACGAGGTCGGCGACGCCGAGGCGGTAGGCGGTGGCGGTGAGTTCGGCGTCGGGGCCGAAGCCGGTGAGGAGGATGACGGGGATGTGCTGGGTCTGTTCGACGCCGCGCATGTAGCGGACGACGTCGAGGCCGCTGACGCCGGGCATGCGGACGTCGAGGAGGAGCAGGCCGACCTGGCCGCGGAGGACTTCCTTGAGTGCCGCGTCGCCGCTGGTGGCGCGCGTCAGCAGGTAGCCCAGGGGGGCCAGGGCGCTCTCCAGGGCGTACAGCGTGTCCTCATGGTCGTCGACGATGAGGATCTTGGTTTCCGACGGCATGGCTTCTCACGGTGTGTGGTCGATTCCTGACAAGCAGTGCTCACGCAGGATGCCCTTTGGAGGACTCGATGTCACTCCCCCCGGTTGGGTGCGGTGCCCGCCGCGCTGTTGAGGGCGTCGTCCGCGATGCGTTCGTGGTGGCGGATGACCTCGGCGATGATGAAGTTCAGCAGTTTCTCCGCGAACGCCGGGTCCAGTTTGGCGCTTTCGGCGAGGCCGCGCAGGCGGTTGATCTGCTGGGCCTCGCGGCCCGGGTCGGCGGCGGGCAGGTGGTGCGCGGCCTTGAGGTGGCCGACCCGCTGGGTGCACTTGAAGCGTTCGGCGAGCATGTGGACGACGGCGGCGTCGATGTTGTCGATGCTGTCGCGCAGCCGGGTGAGTTCGGCCCGGACGTCCGCGTCGACGTGGCCGGCCGGGGCGGCGCCGCTGTTCGCCTGATCGGTGTTGCTGGTGGTCATGGTCGTCACCCTACGACGCCGTGGTTCGCGGCCCGCACCGGCTTAGAGTGGAACGTATCGGGGCGTCTTCTGGGGGTGCGGACGTGGCGAACGGCGGACCTGTCGAGCACGGCTACCCGCACCTGGACACCGTGCGGGCGTCGATCACCGCACTGTACAAGCGGCTCTCGTACGACACGATCCAGACCTTCGCCACCAGTGTGGCCCCCGTCGACGTGGCGTTCTGCGACACCGACGATCTGTATCTGGGGGCGCAGCGGGTGGCGCGGGAGTTGGTGCGGCACTATCGGTTGCCGGACGCGCGGATGATCGTCTCGTTCCGGGAGATGACGCACGCGGCGCATGTGGAGCTGGCGGCGGGGCCGGAGTACTTCGTCGAACTCAACGACCGTTTCCGCAGGCATCGGCGGGACATCGGGGCGGCCCTGGCGCACGAGGTGATGCACGTCTATCTGCACCGGCTCGGGCTGTCCTTTTCCGGTACGCGGGAGAACGAGATCCTGACGGACACGGCGGCGACGTATCTGGGGGCGGGGTGGCTGCTGCTGGACGCGTACCGGGAGGACGGCGCGTCGTCGCAGAAGCTGGGGTATCTGACGCCGGAGGAGTTCGGGTACGTGCTGGCCAAGCGGGCGCAGGTGTTCGGTGAGGATCCGTCGGTGTGGTTCACCAGTGCGCAGGCGTATGCCGCGTTCGCGGAGGGCCGGGTGCGGGCGCGGAGCGACGAGCGGCAGCCGCCGCTGACGGCGGCGGGGTGGGTGGGGCGGCGGCGGTATGTGCAGGATCGGCGCCATGCGGGGGACCTGCGGTCGGCTGGGCCGGGGGGTGTGGGGGCGGGGGGTGCGGGGGTCTCGTATGCGTTCACGGCGGAGGGGCGGGGGGTCGCGTTGCGGGTGTCGTTTCCCTGTCCGACGTGTCAGCAGCGGATTCGGGTGCCGGTGCGGGGGCGGGTGCGGGCTCGGTGTGGGTTGTGTCGGACGGTGTTGGAGTGTGACACGTAGGGGTGGGTGGGGTGGGGCGCGGGAGGGGGTGGTGGGTTCGGTTGGGGGGCGGGTGCGGGTGGGTGGGGGCTTGTCGCGCAGTTCCCCGCGCTCCTTAGGGGCGCGGGTCCGGTCATGAGGTGCCGTATACCGGGGCCGGGGGGCGGGCCTCCGCCAGGAGCTTTCGTACGGTCTCGCCCGCCTCCTCCGGGGTGCGGCGGGCGTGTTTGTCCTCGGTCGGGCCCGGGTGCCAGCCCTCCATGACGGTGATGCGGCCCGCTTCCGTCTCGAAGACGCGGCCGGTGACGCCGTCGCTCGCGGGGGAGCCCAGCCAGACCACCAGGGGGGAGACGTTCTCGGGGGCCATGGCGTCGAAGCCGGTGTCGGGGGCGGCCATGGTCTCGGCGAAGACCGTCTCGGTCATCCTGGTGCGGGCCGCGGGGGCGATGGCGTTGACCTGGACGCCGTAGCGGGCGAGTTCCGCGGCGGCGACGAGGGTGAGGCCCACGATGCCGGCCTTGGCGGCGCTGTAGTTGCCCTGGCCGAGTGAGCCCAGCAGGCCCGCACCGCTGCTGGTGTTGACGATGCGCGCGGTGGGGGTGCGGCCCGCCCTGGTCTCGGCGCGCCAGTGGGCGGCGGCGTGTTTCAGGGGCAGGAAGTGGCCCTTGAGGTGGACGCGGAGGACGGCGTCGAAGTCGTCCTCGTCGAGGTTGACGAGCATCCGGTCGCGCAGGAAGCCGGCGTTGTTGACGAGGGTGTCGAGTCGGCCGTAGGTGTCCAGAGCGGTGCGGACCAGGGAGGCGGCGCCGTCGGTCGTGGCGATGTCCCCGCCGTGCGCGACCGCGTCCCCTCCCTGGGCGCGGATCTCCTCGACGACCCGGGCGGCGGGGCTGTCGGGGTCGGGTGTGCCGTCGAGTCCGACGCCGAGGTCGTTGACGACCACGCGGGCGCCTTCGGCGGCGTACGCGAGCGCGTGCGCGCGCCCGAGGCCGCGGCCCGCGCCGGTCACGACGACCACGCGCCCTTCGCAGAGCCGCCCCGCGCGGTGCCGGTGTGTGCCGCTCATCGTGGTTCTCCTTCGTCGGTGTGGGCCGTCGCCGCGTCCAGGAAGGCGGGGCGTTCGCCGCCACCGTGGACGAGGAGGGAGGCGCCGGTGATGTAGGCGGCCGCGTCGGAGGCGAGGAAGACCGCCGCGTCGCCGATGTCGGAGGGGGCGGCGAGGCGGCCCAGCGGCACGGTGCGGGCGACGGCGGCGACGCCGGCCTCGTCGCCGTAGTGGAGGTGGGAGAGCTCGGTGCGGACCATGCCGAGGACGAGGGTGTTGACCCGGATCTCCGGGGCCCACTCCACGGCCATGGAGCGGGCGAGGTGTTCCAGGCCGGCCTTGGCGGCGCCGTAGGCAGC
Organism: Streptomyces sp. SP18BB07; assembly: GCF_036322545.1. NCBI lineage: Bacteria > Bacillati > Actinomycetota > Actinomycetes > Kitasatosporales > Streptomycetaceae > Streptomyces > Streptomyces sp. SP18BB07. The sequence goes on along the minus strand of NZ_JAQYWT010000363.1, from coordinate 145,506 downwards.
CGAGCCGGGTGAGGGGCGGCTGCCGCTGACGCTGCCGATCATCACGATCGCGCCCCGGGTCCGCCGTAGCTGCGCGTGGGCGGCGAGGGAGACGGTCAGCGGGGCGGTGAGGTTGAGTTCGAGCACGCGCGCGTGGCGGCGGGCGTCGGCCTCGGTGAGTGGGCGGTAGGGGGTGCCGCCGGCGTTGTTGACGAGGACGTCCACGCGGGGCAGTTCGGCGAAGAAGCGGTGCACCGCGTCGGGGTCGCGGACGTCCAGCGGTATGAACTCGGCGCCCTTGAGCGGTACTTCGGGCGGTCTGCGGGCGCAGGTCACGACCTCGGCGCCGGCTTCGGTGAAGGCGCGGGCGATGCCGGCGCCGACGCCGCGCGTGCCGCCGGTGACGACGGCGACCTTCCCGTTGAGCCGCATCCGCTGCTACCTTCCGCAGAAGAGACGCACCAAACAAACGTTAGGTGGAAGGTAGCTGATGCGCCGATGAGTGTCTCCACCTCGTCCCCGGAAAAGGGGATTTCCGTCGTCACGGTCGACTTCCCGCCGGTGAACGCGCTGCCGGTGCGCGGCTGGTTCGAGCTGGCGGAGGCCGTGCGCGGCGCGGGGCGCGATCCCGAGGTGCGGTGTGTCGTGCTGGGGGCGGAGGGGCGCGGGTTCAACGCCGGGGTGGACATCAAGGAGATCCAGGCGGTGGGGCAGAGCGCGTTGATCGGCGCCAACCACGGGTGTGCGGAGGCCTTCGCCGCGGTGTACGAGTGCGAGGTGCCGGTGGTCGCCGCCGTGCAGGGGTTCTGTCTGGGCGGTGGGATCGGGCTGGTGGGGAACGCGGACGCGATCGTGGCGAGCCAGGACGCGACCTTCGGGCTGCCGGAGCTGGACCGGGGCGCGCTGGGTGCGGCGACGCATCTGGCCCGGCTGGTGCCCCGGCATCTGATGCGCGCGCTGTACTACACCTCGCGTACGGCGACCGCCGCGGAGCTTCGCGCGCACGGCTCGGTGTGGCGGGTCGTACCGCGTGCCGAACTTCCCTCGGCCGCGCTGGAGTTGGCCCGGGAGATCGCCGCGAAGGACGGCCGCCTGCTGCGCCTGGCCAAGGCCGCCATCAACGGCATCGACCCGGTCGACGTCCGCCGCAGCTACCGCTTCGAACAGGGCTTCACCTTTGAGGCCAACCTCAGCGGACTGGCGGACGAGATCCGCGACCGGTTCGGGACGGGGGGAAGGGCCGAGAGGGAGCGGACGGAGGGCAGGGCCGAGACGGCGGAGGGGGCACGGGTGGTGGAGAGGGCCGGGACGAAGGCGAGGGCCGGGACGACGCGGAGGGAGGGAAGGGCCGAGGCGGAGGGGACGGCCGAGACGGCGGAGCGAACGGCAGGGGCGGCGGAGCGGACAACAGGGGCGGAGCGGACGGCAGGCGCAGCCATGGCCCGTCCACCAGCACAAGCCCCACCGCCAACCCAAGCCCGCACACCGGCCCAAGCCGCTCCACCGGCCCAAGCCCGCACACCGACCCAAGCCGCTCCACCGGCCCAAGCCCGCACACCGACCCAAGCCGCTCCACCGACCCAAGCCCGCACGCCAACCCGCGCCCGCACGCCAGCCCAGGCCGGCCCGCCGAACCAAGCTCGCCCGTCGGCCATGAAACCGGACGCGGTGGAGGGGGACCCGGGTGCGTGACAAGAGCATGACGCTCGACGAAGTCGGCTCGCGGCTGGTGAGTGGGATGACGGTCGGTATCGGCGGCTGGGGCTCGCGCCGCAAGCCGATGGCCCTGGTGAGGGCGGTGCTCCGGGCCGGGATCGGCGATCTCACCGTCGTCTCGTACGGCGGCCCGGACGTCGGCATGCTCGCCGCCGCCGGACGGATCAGGAAACTGGTCGCCCCCTTCGCCACCCTGGACTCCATCCCCCTCGAACCCCATTTCCGCACGGCGCGCGAGCGGGGCGCGTTCGAGTTGATGGAGGTCGACGAGGCGATGTTCCTGGGGGGCCTGCGGGCCGCCGCGCACCGGCTGCCCTTCCTCCCGGTGCGGGCGGGCATCGGCTCGGACGTGATGCGGGTCAACCCCGGCCTGCGGACGGTCACCTCGCCGTACGACGACGGCGAGACCTTCGTCGCCATGCCCGCCCTGCGCCTCGACGCCGCGTTCGTGCACGTCAATCGGGCCGACCGCGGGGGCAACGGCCAGTATCTGGGCCCGGACCCCTACTTCGACGACCTGTTCTGCGAGGCGGCCGACACGGCGTATGTCTCCTGCGAACGGATCGTGGACACGGCCGAGTTGACGAAGGAGGCGGCGCCGCAGACGCTGCTGGTCGGCCGCCATGTGGTCACGGGTGTGATCGAGGCCCCGAACGGCGCGCACTTCACGTCCTGCGCCCCCGACCACGGCCGGGACGAGGCCTTCCAGAGGATGTACGCGACCACGCCCTGGGAGGACTTCGCCGAGCGGTTTCTCTCCGGCGACGAGCCCGCCTACCAGTCGGCCGTGCGGACCTGGCAGAAGGAGGGCTCGTGAACGAGGGGCCGATGCCGAGCGGAACGACGCGCGGAACGACAAGCGGAGCAACGCGCGCCGAGTACTGCGTGATCGCCTGCGCCGAGGCCTGGCGCGGGGCCGGGGAGATCCTCGCGAGTCCGATGGGGCTGATCCCGTCGCTGGGCGCTCGCCTCGCCAGGCGGACGTTCTCGCCGGACCTGTTGCTGACCGACGGCGAGGCGCTGCTCGTCGACCTCGACGGCACCGTGGAGGGCTGGCTGCCCTACCGTCGGCATCTGGACCTGGTCACCGGCGGCCGACGGCACGTGATGATGGGCGCGAGCCAGATCGACCGGTACGGCAATCAGAACATCTCCTGCGTCGGCGACTGGGCGAGGCCGAGGCGGCAGTTGCTGGGGGTGCGGGGAGCACCGGTCAACACCCTGAACAATCCGACCAGTTACTGGGTTCCGAGGCACTCCCGGCGGGTCTTCGTCGAGAAGGTCGACATGGTGTGCGGGGTGGGCCACGACCGCGTGGCCGCGCATCCGGCCGCCGCCCGCTTCCACCACCTGCCACGGGTCGTGTCCGACCTCGGGGTGTTCGACTTCGCGACACCCGACCGCGCGATGCGGCTGGCCTCGCTGCATCCCGGGGTCACGGTCGAGGAGGTCGCGGAGGCGACGGGTTTCGCGCTCGCCGTCCCGGACGAGGTGCCGTGCACACGGGACCCGACGGCGGAGGAGCTGCGGTTGATCCGCGAGGTGATCGACCCGGCGGGCACCCGCGACCGTGAGGTCCGGGGCTGATGGAGACGGCGCTGACCCGGCTCGTCGGCGTCCGCCATCCGGTCGTGCAGACCGGTATGGGCTGGGTGGCCGGTCCCCGGCTGGTCTCCGCCACGGCGAACGCCGGGGCGCTCGGGATCCTGGCCTCCGCGACGATGACACCGGCGCGGCTCCGGGACGCCGTACGGGAGGTGCGGTCCCGCACGGACGCGCCGTTCGGGGTGAATCTGCGGGCCGACGCGGGCGACGCGCGGGAGCGGGTGCGGATCCTCGTGGAGGAGGGCGTCCGGGTGGCGTCGTTCGCGCTCGCGCCGTCCAGGGAGCTGATCGCCGAGCTCAAGGACGCGGGGGTGGTGGTGATCCCGTCCGTGGGCGCCCGGCGGCACGCCGAGAAGGTGGCCGCGTGGGGGGCGGACGCGGTGGTCGTGCAGGGCGGCGAGGGCGGCGGACACACCGGGGAGGTGGCGACGACCGTGCTGCTGCCGCAGGTCGTGGACGCCGTCGACATTCCCGTGGTGGCCGCCGGCGGTTTCCACGACGGGCGGGGGCTGGTGGCCGCGCTGGCGTTCGGGGCGGCCGGGGTGGCGATGGGCACGCGGTTCCTGCTCACCTCGGACTCGACGGTGCCCGACGCGGTGAAGGCCCGTTATCTGGCGGCGACCGTCAAGGACGTCACGGTCACGCGGGCCGTGGACGGGTTGCCGCACCGCATGCTCCGCACGGAGTTCGTGAGCGCGCTGGAGGCGTCGGGACGGGCGCGCGCCCTGGTGCGAGCCGTGCGGCACGCGGCGGGCTTCCGGCGGCTGTCCGGGCTCACCTGGCGCGGCATGGTCCGCGACGGCCTCGCGCTGCGGCACGGCAAGGACCTCGCCTGGAGTCAGGTCCTGCTCGCCGCGAACACGCCCATGCTGCTCAGGTCCGCGATGGTGGAGGGCCGTACGGACCTGGGGGTGATGGCTGCCGGGCAGGTCGCCGGGGTGATCGACGACCTGCCGTCGTGCGCGGAGCTGGTGGAACGGATCATGCGGGAAGCGGAGGAGACCCGTCGACGCCTCACCGACACCTGACCGCCTTCCCTCAGAGCCGCTCGATGATCGTCACGTTCGCCTGCCCGCCCCCCTCGCACATCGTCTGGAGCCCGTACCGGCCGCCCGTGCGCTCCAGTTCGTGCAGGAGGGTCGTCATGAGCTTGGCGCCGGTCGCGCCCAGGGGGTGGCCGAGAGCGATCGCGCCCCCGTTGACGTTGACCTTCTCCGGGTCGGCGCCCGTCTCCTTCAGCCACGCCAGGACGACCGGCGCGAAGGCCTCGTTGATCTCGACGAGGTCGATCGCGTCGAGGGTGAGGCCGGACTTCTTCAGGGCGTACGCCGTCGCCGGTATCGGCGCAGTGAGCATCCGTATGGGGTCCTCACCGCGTACGGAGAGATGGTGCACGCGGGCGCGCGGGGTCAACCCGTGCTCCCGTACGGCGCGTTCGGAGGCGAGCAGGAGCGCGGCGGCGCCGTCGGAGACCTGGGAGGAGCAGGCGGCGGTGACGGTGCCGCCGTCGATGACGGGCTTCAGCGCGGCCATCTTCTCCAGCGAGGTGTCGCGGCGCGGCCCCTCGTCGACGGTGACGTCCCCGTACGGCTCGGTCTCGCGCGCGAAGCGGCCCTCGTCGACGGCCCGTACCGCGCGCCGGTGGGAGCGCAGCGCGTACTCCTCCTGGTCGCGGCGGCTGATGCCCCACTTCGCGGCGATCATCTCGGCGCCGGCGAACTGGTTCACCGGCCGGTCGCCGTAGCGGGCCCGCCAGCCCTCGCTGCCCGCGAAGGGGCCGTCCGTGAGTCCGAGGGGGACGGCGGCCTGGCGGGAGGCGAACGCGATGGGGATCATCGTCATGTTCTGGACGCCGCCCGCGACCACCAGGTCCTGGGTGCCGGAGAGCACCGCCTGCGCGGCGAAGTGCACGGCCTGTTGCGAGGAGCCGCACTGCCGGTCGACGGTGGTGCCCGGTACCTCCTCGGGCAGCCCGGCGGCCAGCCAACTGGTGCGGGCGATGTCACCGGCCTGCGGGCCGACGGTGTCCAGGCAGCCGAAGACGACGTCCTCCACGGCGGCCGGGTCCACGCCCGCGCGTGCGACGAGCGCTTTGAGGGCGTGTGCGCCGAGGTCGGCCGAATGGACCCGGCCGAGCCCTCCTCCGCGCCGCCCGACGGGTGTCCGGACCGCTTCGACGATATAAGCCTCGGCCATGGCAACTCCCCTGACATCAAAGGTTGTTCACCGAATGAGCCCTAGGGCTCCGCGTGTACGGCGATCCCCTCCAGGACCATCGACAGGTACTGTCGGGCGATCTCCTCCGGGCCGAGTCGTCCGCCGGGCCGGTACCAGGAGGCGGCGACCCACACCGTGTCGCGCACGAACCGGTAGGTGAGCCTGGTGTCGAGGTCGGCCCGGAACTCCTCGGCGGCCACGCCGCGTTCCAGCGTGGTCAGCCATGCCTTCTCGAACTTGCGCTGTGACGCGTCGAGGAACTGGAACCGGTCCTGCGCGACCAGCTTCTTCGCCTCGTTCTGGTAGATCGCGACGGCGGCGCGGTGCCGGTCGATGGCGCGGAACGACTCGACGACCAGGGCCTCGAAGGTCTCCCGGGGGCGCAGTTCGGCGTCCAGGACGGCGTCGTAGCCCTCCCAGAGTTCGTCGAGGAAGGTCCGCAGGATCTCCTCCAGCATCGCGTCCTTGGACTCGAAGTAGTAGTAGAGGCTGCCCGCGAGCATGCCGACGTCGTCCGCGATCCTGCGGACGGTGGTGGCGTTGTAGCCCAGGTCGGCGAAGACCGTCGCGGCCCGGTCGAGGAGTTCCCGACGGCGGGCGGGTGCGGCGGGGGGCTTGTCGCCGGCGGTCGTCGGGGGCTTCTTCTTGGTCGGCACGCTGTTCCTCGTCCTCACGGGTGCTGGTTGCTGACGGAGACGATCTCACCCGTCAGGTACGAGGAGTAGCCGGACGCGAGGAAGACGATCACGTTGGCCACCTCCCAGGGTTCGGCGTACCGCCCGAGGGCCTCGCGCGCGGTCAGTTCCTCCAGCAGTTCCGGGGTGGTGACCTTCACCAGGTGCGGGTGCATGGCGAGGCTCGGCGACACGGCGTTGACCCGGACCCCGTACGCGGCCGCCTCGATCGCGGCGCACCTGGTCAGGGCCATGACGCCCGCCTTCGCCGCGGCGTAGTGCGCCTGGCCCGCCTGGGCGCGCCAGCCGACGACGGAGGCGTTGTTGACGATCACGCCGGCCCCGGCTTCCCGCATCAGTCGCAGGGCGGCCCGGGTGCAGCGGAAGGTGCCGTTCAGTGTCACGTCCAGCACCCTGGCCCACTGTTCGTCGGTCATGTCGACGAGGTCCGAGGTGCCGCCCAGGCCGGCGTTGTTGACGACGATGTCGAGCCGTCCGTGCAGCCGGGCGCCCGCTTCGAACAGTGCCCGTACCTGGTCGTCGTTGGTGACGTCGCACGGCACCGCGCGGACGGAGTCCGCCCCGAACTCAGCGACCAGCTCGGTCTTGTACTCCTTCAGCCTGCGCGTGTGGGCGTCGCTGATCAGTACGCGCGCGCCCTCCTCCAGGAAACGTCGCGCGGTGGCCCCGCCGATGCCCGCGCCGGCCGCCGCGGTGATCACGGCGGTCCGTCCGGCGAGCAGGCCGTGGCCGGGGACGTACGTCGGAGGGTCGACGTTCTTCATGCGGGCACGCTAACCTACCAAACACTTGTTAGGGAAGGAGCAGCGCTCCATGGACCTCGCCCGTTCCCCCGCCGACGAGGCCTTCCGCGCCGAGGCCCGCGCCTGGCTGCGCGCTCATGTCCCGTCGGAGCCGCTCCCCTCCCTGGAGACCGCGGAGGGCTTCGCCGCCCACCGCGCCTGGGAGGCCGAACTGGCCGCCGACCGCTGGTCGGTGGTGCACTGGCCGACCGCGTACGGCGGCCGCGACGCGGGCCTGCAGCGCTGGCTGGTCTTCGAGGAGGAGTACTACGCGGCGGGCGCCCCGGGCCGGGTCGGCCAGAACGGCGTCAACCTCCTCGCCCCGACCCTCTTCGACCACGGCACGCAGGAGCAACGGGCGCGCGTGCTGCCGCCGATGGCCTCCGGCGAGGTGGTGTGGGCCCAGGCCTGGTCGGAGCCCGAGGCCGGATCCGACCTGGCCTCGCTCACCTCCAGGGCCGTGCGCACGGCCGGGGGCTGGCTGCTGACGGGGCAGAAGACCTGGTCGTCCCGGGCGGCGTTCGCGGACCGGGCGTTCGGCCTGTTCCGCAGCGAGCCCGGCACCGCCAGGCCCCACCAGGGGCTGACGTACCTCATGTTCGACCTGCGCGCCCCCGGTGTGACGGTCCGCCCGATCGGCCGCCTCGACGGCAGGCCCGCGTTCGCCGAACTCTTCCTCGACGACGTGTTCGTGCCGGACGAGGACGTCATCGGCGAGCCCGGCCAGGGCTGGCGCGTCGCGATGTCGACCGCCGGCAACGAACGCGGGCTGATGCTCCGCTCCCCGGGGCGCTTCCTGGCCGCCGCGGACCGGCTGGCCGACCTCTGGCGCGACCGGGGAAGCCCGGCGTCCGCGCGCGACGCGGTGGCCGACGCGTTGATCGGCGCCCGCGCCTACGAGTTGTTCACCCACGCGGCCGCCTCCCGCTTCCTGGAGGGCACGCCGATCGGCCCCGAGGCCAGCCTGAACAAGGTCTTCTGGTCCGAGTACGACATCGCCCTGCACGAGACGGCGCTCGACCTGCTCGGCGAGGAGGGCGAGGCGGCGGACACCGGCTGGTCCGAGGGGTACGTCTTCTCCCTCGCCGGCCCGATCTACGCCGGCACCAACGAGATCCAGCGCGACATCATCGCCGAACGCCTCCTCGGCCTGCCGAAGGGGCGCCGCTGACGCGCCGCCGCTGACGCGTGATGGCGTCCGTCCGATGGCCGTCGCGGGCGCGTGGCCTCCACCCCAATCTCAACCTCAAGGGCCGCAGCTCACGCGTGGCCCCCTCCCGAAGGGCCGCCGCCGATGCGCTTCCTCCTGGACACCGAGCAGCGGGCGTTCGCCGAGTCGCTGGACGCCATGCTGACGGCCGCCGACACACCCGCCGTCGTACGGGCCTGGGGGCGCGGGGAGCACGCGCCGGGGCGTGCGGTGTGGGCGCGTCTCGCGGAAGCGGGCGTCTTCGCGCTGGCGGCGCCGGAGGCGTACGAGGGGGTCGGCCCGCTCCCCGTCGAACTGGCCGTCGCCTTCGTGGAGTTGGGTCGGCACGCCGTGCCGGGCCCGCTCGTGGAGACGGTGACGGCGACGGTCCTCCTGGCCGGCCTGGACGACCCTGGCCCGGCCGAGCGCCTGCTCCCGGCGCTGGTGTCGGGGAAGGCGATGGCCACGGTGGCGTCGGCGCCGGGGTCGTACGCGCTGGACGGGGACGCGGCGGAGACCCGCCTGTTGCTCGACCCGGCGGCAGGCGGACTGCGCCTCGCCCCCGGCCACGGCCCCGTGCGCCCGTCCCTGGACCCGGCCCGCCGTCTGACCCGCCTCTCCCCCGGCGGCGAAGTCCTCGCCCCCCACGCGCCCCTCCCCCACGCCCTCACCTGGGCCCGTCTCGCGGTGGCCGCCCAGGCGCTGGGCGTCGGGCTGTCCCTCCTGGACAGGACGGTGGCGTACGTCAAGCAGCGCACGCAGTTCGGTGTGCCCGTGGGGTCGTTCCAGGCGGTGAAACACCGGCTGGCGGACGCCAAGGTGGCCCTGGAGTTCGCGCGTCCGCTGGTCTTCGGGGCCGCGGTCACCCTGGACCCGGTGGACGCGGCGGCGGCCAAGGTGACGGCGTGCGAGGCGGCGCACACGACCGCGCGCACGGCGCTGCAACTGCACGGCGCGATCGGTTACACGGCGGAGTACGACCTCTCCCTCTGGCTGACCAAGGCGCGCGCGTTGCGGAGCGCGTGGGGCGCTCCGGCGGAGTGCAGGGACGTGGTCCTCAGTGCCGGCGGCCACCGCCGGTGATCTCGAGGTACTCCTCGCCACCCTCCCCGCTTTCGCGGTGCCGCTATCGCACGATCCCGTGGGTCCGCGCCGCCGCCAACCAGCTCGGGAACTCCCCCAGCAATCGGTCGTACAGCTCGGCGTCGGACACGGCCCCCGGGTCCGAACCGGCATGGAAGAACCCGGCGTTGTCGACGACCCGCTTTCCCGGCACGGCCAACTCGTCGAGCCTGCGCAGGAAGTCGAACTGCCTGCTGCCGGGGTCGCCGAAACCGATGAACTGCCAGAAGAGAGGGAGGCGGGCGGCCTTGCACACATACCGTTCGGCGGCGATCCTGCTGGTCGGCCCGCCGTCCGTCTGGAACACCACGAAGGCCGGGTCCTCGGCGCCGCAGGCGAGATAGTGGTCGATGACGGCGTCCATGGCCAGGTGGTAGTTGGTCTGCCCCATGTGTCCCAGGCCGGCCACGACACGGTCGATCCGCCCGCGGTGATCGGCGAGACCGATCTCGGTGACCGCGTCCACGCCGGTGGAGAAGAAGACGACCGGCACGCTCCCGTCGTCGTCGAGCTGAGCGGACAGTCCGAGCACACGATCGGCCAGGGCCTGCACACTGCCGTCCCGGTAGTAGGGCCGCATCGATCCGCTGTGATCGACCACCAGATAGACGGCGGCCCGCTGCCCCCTCAGGCCGTGCTTGTCGAGGGAGACGCCGGCGGCCTTGTAGAGGTCGACCAGCGCGGGGGCGGTCTCCCGCATCTTGCTGAGGCTGATCGCGGACATACGGCACTCTCCTGGCACAGGGGGGCTGCGGAACCCAGAGGCTAGGGCACTCCGGACACCACCCCCTCCCCGCGCACCCGACGCCGTTCGCTATTTTGTTCGCCGCCGTCCTCACCGGCTCGTCATCAGTCCCGCACCCACAAGGAGCCGGCCGTGGAACCCGAGTCCCCGTCGTCGTCCGAGCCCGCCGTCACCACCTGCTACCGCCACCCGAAAGTGGAGTCGTACGTCCGCTGCACCCGCTGCGAGCGGTTCATCTGCCCCGACTGCATGCGCGACGCCGCCGTGGGCCACCAGTGCCCGGAGTGCGTGCAGGAGGGCGCGCGAACGGTCCGCCAGGCCCGCACGGCCTTCGGCGGCCGGATCTCGGCGGTCCCGCTGGTGACGTACGTCCTGATCGGCCTGAACGTCGTGGCCTACGTCGCCGAACTGCTCCGCCCGTCGATCGTCGACGACTTCGCGATGCTGGGCCGGGGCCTCGCCGGCCCGGACGGTCTGCACTACGTCTGGCAGAGCGCCTACCCGGCCGACTTCCACCTCGAAGGCGTGATCGACGGCGAGTGGTACCGGCTCCTCACCGGCGCCTTCCTCCACATCCCGCCCACCGACGGCACGTTCGGCATCCTGCACATCGTGATGAACATGGTCACGCTGTGGAACGTGGGCCGGGTGGTCGAGGCCCAGCTCGGCCGGGCCCGCTATCTGAGCCTGTACCTCCTCTCGGCCCTCGGCGGCTCCGTCCTGGTCCTCCTCCTCGCCCCCGACGCCAGCACGGTCGGCGCCTCCGGCGCGATCTTCGGCGTCTGCACGGCGTACTACGTCCTGGCCCGCCGCCTCGGCGCCGACCCGGCGGGCATCAACCGCTTCATGGCGGGCCTGCTGATCTGGCTGGTCATCTCGGCGGTCGTGACGTCCTGGCAGGGCCACCTCGGCGGCCTCCTGACGGGCGGCCTGATCGCCCTGGGCTTCGCGTACGCACCCCGCGACCGGCGGCGGGTGCTGGTGCAGGCGGGGGCGTGCGCGGGGATGCTGGCGCTGCTGGTGGTACTGGCACTGGCGAAGGCGGCGGCGATGACGGGCTGAGGCCCTCACCTGGGACATGCGACGGCGCCTGCCCGGTAGTCCGGTCGGGGACTGGTGGGCAGGCGCCGTCTGTGTTCCGTACGCCGTTGTACGGGACGTGTGTGCGGGACGGTGAACCGTGAAAGGTCACCGTCCCGTGTCGCTCAGGTCGTCAGACCATCAGCGAGCGATCCGTCGGCCGGATCGGGGCCGGCAGTTCGCTCGCGCCCGTGAGGAAGCGGTCGCAGCCACGGGCCGCCGAGCGGCCCTCCGCGATCGCCCAGACGATGAGGGACTGACCGCGCCCCGCGTCGCCCGCCACGAACACACCCGGCACGTTGGTCTGGAAGTCGGCGTCGCGCGCGATGTTGCCGCGCTCGTCGAGGTCCAGGCCGAACTGCTCGACCAGGCCGTTCTCCCGGTCGGTGCCGGTGAAGCCCATCGCGAGGGTGACCAGCTGGGCGGGAATCTTCCGCTCCGTGCCCGGCTTCTGCGTCAGCTTGCCGTCGACGAACTCGACCTCGATGAGGTGCAGCCACTGCACGTTGCCGTCCTCGTCGCCCTCGAAGTGGGTGGTGGAGACGGAGTAGACCCGCTCGCCGCCCTCCTCGTGCGCGGAGGTGACCTTGTAGAGCATGGGGAAGGTCGGCCACGGCTGGTTCGGGGCGCGGTCCTCGCCCGGCTTCGGCATGATCTCCAGCTGGGTGACGGAGGCCGCGCCCTGGCGGTGGGCGGTGCCCACGCAGTCCGCGCCGGTGTCGCCACCGCCGATGACCACGACGTGCTTGCCCTCGGCCGTGATGGGGGGCGCCACGAAGTCGCCCTCCTGCACCTTGTTGGCCAGCGGCAGGTACTCCATCGCCTGGTGGATGCCGGCCAGCTCGCGGCCGGGCACCGGCAGGTCACGCGCGGTCGTCGCACCGGCGGCGATCACGACGGCGTCGTACCGCTTCTTCAGGTCGGTCGCCTTGAGGTCGCGGCCGATCTCGATGCCCGTACGGAAGCGGGTGCCCTCCGCGCGCATCTGCTCGATACGGCGGTTGATGTGCCGCTTCTCCATCTTGAACTCGGGGATGCCGTACCTCAGCAACCCACCGATCCGGTCCGCGCGCTCGTACACGGCGACCGTGTGGCCGGCCCGCGTCAGCTGCTGGGCAGCCGCGAGGCCCGCCGGGCCCGAGCCGATGACCGCGACCGTCTTGCCGGAGAGGCGCTCCGGGGCCTGGGGCGCGACGTCGCCGCTGTCCCACGCCTTGTCGATGATCGAGACCTCGACGTTCTTGATGGTGACGGCCGGCTGGTTGATGCCGAGCACGCACGCCGACTCACAGGGAGCGGGGCACAGACGGCCCGTGAACTCCGGGAAGTTGTTCGTCGCGTGCAGACGCTCCGAGGCGGCGCCCCAGTCCTCGCGGTAGGCGTAGTCGTTCCACTCGGGGATGAGGTTCCCGAGGGGACAGCCGTTGTGGCAGAACGGGATGCCGCAGTCCATGCAGCGGGACGCCTGCTTCGAGATGATCGGGAGCAGCGAGCCCGGAACGTAGACCTCGTTCCAGTCCTTCAGCCGTACGTCGACGGGGCGGGACTTGGCGACCTCGCGCCCGTGGTTGAGGAAGCCCTTCGGGTCAGCCATTGATCGCCGCCTCCATCATCTTCTCGGTGATCTCGGTCTCGGAGAGACCGGCCTGCTCGGCGGCGGCCTTGGCGGCGAGCACTGCCTTGTACGTGCTGGGGATGATCTTGCTGAAGCGGCCCACGGACACATCCCAGTCGGCGAGCAGCTTCTCGGCGACCGTGGAGCCGGTCTCCTCGGCGTGGCGGCGCACCACGTCGTGCAGCCACTGCTTGTCGGTGTCGTCGAGGGCCTCGACGGCGCCCGCGTTGCCGACGTTGACGTTGTCGCGGTTCAGGTCGATGACGTACGCGATGCCGCCGGACATACCGGCCGCGAAGTTGCGGCCCGTCTCGCCGAGGACGACCGCGTGGCCGCCGGTCATGTACTCGCAGCCGTGGTCGCCCACGCCCTCGGACACCACCAGGGCGCCGGAGTTGCGGACGCAGAACCGCTCGCCCGTACGGCCGCGGAGGAACAGCTCGCCGCCGGTCGCGCCGTAGGCGATGGTGTTGCCCGCGATGGTCGAGAACTCGGCGAGGTGGTCGGCGCCCCGGTCGGGACGGACGATCACCCGGCCGCCGGAGAGGCCCTTGCCGACGTAGTCGTTGGCGTCGCCCTCCAGGCGCAGCGTGACACCGCGCGGGAGGAAGGCGCCGAAGGACTGGCCCGCCGAGCCGGTGAAGGTGATGTCGATGGTGTCGTCGGGCAGACCGGCCCCGCCGAACTTCTTCGTCACCTCGTGGCCGAGCATCGTGCCGACGGTGCGGTTGATGTTGCGGACCTTGACCTGGGCGCGGACCGGCTGGGCGTCGGTCGCGTCGTTCGCGGCCAGCGCGTCGGCGGCGAGCTTGATCAGCTCGTTGTCGAGCGCCTTCTCCAGGCCGTGATCCTGCTCGATCACCTGGTGGCGGACGGCGCCCTCGGGCAGCTCGGGCACGTGGAACAGCGGCTCCAGGTCCAGGCCCTGCGCCTTCCAGTGGTCGACCGCGCGGGTCACGTCGAGCGCCTCGGCGTGGCCGACGGCCTCCTCGATGGAGCGGAAGCCCAGCTCGGCGAGGATCTCGCGGACCTCCTCGGCGATGAACTCGAAGAAGTTCACGACGTACTCGGCCTTGCCGGAGAACCGGTCGCGCAGCGTCGGGTTCTGCGTGGCGATGCCGACCGGGCAGGTGTCCAGGTGGCAGACGCGCATCATGACGCAGCCGGAGACGACGAGCGGCGCGGTCGCGAAACCGAACTCCTCGGCGCCGAGCAGCGCGGCGATGACGACGTCACGGCCGGTCTTCAGCTGGCCGTCGGTCTGCACGACGATGCGGTCGCGCAGGCCGTTGAGCAGCAGCGTCTGCTGGGTCTCGGCGAGGCCGAGCTCCCAGGGGCCACCGGCGTGCTTCAGCGACGTGAGCGGGGAGGCGCCCGTGCCGCCGTCGTGGCCGGAGATGAGGACGACGTCCGCGTGCGCCTTGGACACACCGGCCGCGACCGTGCCGACGCCGACCTCGGAGACCAGCTTCACGTGGATCCGCGCCTGCGGGTTCGCGTTCTTCAGGTCGTGGATCAGCTGGGCCAGGTCCTCGATGGAGTAGATGTCGTGGTGCGGCGGCGGGGAGATGAGGCCCACGCCCGGCGTCGAGTGACGCGTCTTGGCGACCCACGGGTAGACCTTGTGGCCGGGCAGCTGACCGCCCTCGCCGGGCTTGGCGCCCTGGGCCATCTTGATCTGGATGTCGTCCGCGTTGACCAGGTACTCGGAGGTCACGCCGAAGCGGCCGGAGGCGACCTGCTTGATCGACGAGCGCCGCGCCGGGTCGTAGAGGCGGTCCGGGTCCTCGCCGCCCTCACCGGTGTTGGACTTGCCGCCCAGCTGGTTCATGGCGATGGCGAGCGTCTCGTGCGCCTCGCGGGAGATCGAGCCGTACGACATGGCGCCGGTCGAGAAGCGCTTGACGATCTCGGAGACGGGCTCGACCTCGTCGATCGAGATCGGCGCACGGCCCTCGCCGGCCTTGAAGCCGAACAGGCCGCGCAGCGTCATCAGCCGCTCGGACTGCTCGTTCACCCGGTCCGTGTACTGCTTGAAGATGTCGTAGCGGCGCGTGCGGGTGGAGTGCTGGAGGCGGAAGACCGTGTCCGGGTCGAACAGGTGCGGCTCCCCCTCGCGGCGCCACTGGTACTCGCCGCCTATCTCCAGGGCGCGGTGGGCCGGCGCGATGCCGCTGGCCGGGTACGCCTTGGCGTGGCGGGCGGCGACCTCCTTGGCGATGACGTCGATGCCGACGCCGCCGATCTTGGTGGCCGTGCCGTTGAAGTACTTCTCCACGAACTCGTCCGCGAGACCGACGGCCTCGAAGACCTGGGCGCCGCGGTAGGAGGCGACCGTGGAGATGCCCATCTTGGACATGACCTTCAGGACACCCTTGCCCAGGGCGTAGATCAGGTTGCGGATGGCCTGCTCGGCCTCGATACCGGAGAGGAACGTTCCGGCGCGGACGAGGTCCTCGACGGACTCCATCGCCAGGTACGGGTTGACGGCCGCGGCGCCGAAGCCGACGAGCAGGGCGACGTGGTGGACCTCGCGGACGTCACCGGCCTCGACCAGCAGCCCCACCTGGGTGCGCTGCTTGGTGCGGATGAGGTGGTGGTGGACGGCCGCGGTGAGCAGCAGCGACGGGATCGGCGCGTGCTCGGCGTCCGAGTGGCGGTCGCTGAGGACGATCAGCCGGGCGCCGTTCTCGATGGCGGCGTCGGCCTCGGCGCAGATCTCCTCGATGCGCGCGGCGAGGGCGTCACCGCCGCCGGAGACCCGGTACAGACCGGAGAGCGTGGCGGCCTTCATGCCGGGCATGTCGCCGTCGGCGTTGATGTGGATGAGCTTGGCCAGCTCGTCGTTGTCGATCACCGGGAAGGGCAGGGTGACGCTGCGGCACGACGCGGCGGTCGGCTCCAGGAGGTTGCCCTGCGGGCCCAGCGAGGAGCGCAGACTCGTCACCAGCTCTTCACGGATGGCGTCCAGCGGCGGGTTGGTGACCTGCGCGAACAGCTGGGTGAAGTAGTCGAAGAGCAGACGCGGGCGGGAGGACAGCGCGGCGATCGGCGAGTCGGTGCCCATGGAACCGATGGGCTCGGCGCCGGCCTTGGCCATCGGAGCGAGGATGACGCGCAGCTCCTCCTCGGTGTAGCCGAAGGTCTGCTGGCGGCGGGTGACCGAGGCGTGGGTGTGCACGATGTGCTCACGCTCGGGCAGGTCGGAGAGCTCGATCTCCCCGGCCTCCAGCCACTCCGCGTAGGGGTTCTCCGCGGCGAGCTGGGCCTTGATCTCGTCGTCCTCGATGATGCGGTGCTCGACGGTGTCGACGAGGAACATGCGGCCCGGCTGCAGGCGGCCCTTGCGGACGACCTTGGCGGGGTCGATGTCGAGGACGCCGACCTCGGAGCCGAGGACGACGAGGCCGTCGTCGGTGACCCAGTAGCGGCCGGGGCGCAGGCCGTTGCGGTCGAGGACCGCGCCGACCTGACGGCCGTCGGTGAAGGTGACACAGGCCGGGCCGTCCCAGGGCTCCATCATCGTGGAGTGGAACTGGTAGAAGGCGCGGCGGGACGGCTCCATGGAGTCGTGGTTCTCCCACGCCTCCGGGATCATCATCAGCACGGAGTGCGGCAGGGTGCGGCCGCCGAGGTGGAGCAGCTCCAGGACCTCGTCGAAGGACGCCGAGTCGGAGGCCTCCGGCGTACAGATGGGGAAGATCCGGTCCAGCTTGTCCTGCGGTCCGAACAGGTCGGAGGCCAGCTGGGACTCGCGGGCCACCATCCAGTTGCGGTTGCCCTTGACCGTGTTGATCTCACCGTTGTGCGCGACGAAGCGGTACGGGTGGGCGAGCGGCCACGACGGGAAGGTGTTCGTGGAGAACCGGGAGTGCACGAGCGCGATCGCGGAGGCGAAGCGGCGGTCGGACAGGTCCGGGAAGAAGGGCTCCAGCTGGCCGGTGGTCAGCATGCCCTTGTAGACGATGGTCCGCGCGGAGAGCGAGGGGAAGTAGACGTCGACCTCGCGCTCGGCGCGCTTGCGCAGCACGAACGTCCTGCGGTCGAGGTCGATGTCCTTCGAGGACCCGTCGGAGACGAAGACCTGTCGGAAGGCGGGCATCGTCGAGCGGGCCGTGGCACCGAGCAGTTCGGGGGCGACGGGCACCTCGCGCCAGCCGAGGACGGTCAGGCCCTCCTCGGCGGCGATGGCCTCGATGCGGGCGACGGCGTCCTCGGTGCCCTCCTCGGGCAGGAAGCCGATACCGACGGCGTACGAGCCGGCCTCGGGCAGCTCGAATCCGGCCACCTCACGGAAGAACGCGTCGGGAACCTGGGAGAGGATGCCGGCGCCGTCACCCGAGTCGGGCTCCGAACCGGTCGCCCCGCGGTGCTCCAGGTTACGCAGAACCGTGAGCGCCTGCTCGACCAGCGCATGGCTCGCCTCGCCGGTGAGGGTGGCCACGAAGCCGACGCCACAGGCGTCGCGCTCGTTGCGGGGGTCGTACATACCCTGCGCAGCAGGGCGAGCATCCATGAACGACCACTTCTGGCCATTCGTGGAGTGCTGGGACGGCTGGCGCGGCGTACGCATCGGCTCTCCCGTCGTCGTCATCTGGCATATGCGATTGCCGAGGGACGACGCTGGCCCTCTGCGTAAGGTGCAAAATTTCGTGCAGGTTACATGATGGAACGATTCTCGGGAAGCGGATACTTCGTCCCAACATGCGGACGCCACGCCGCGGAGGGGTTGCCGCGCACGGTGGCGTGATCAAACACGATCAAGGGGGAGCCGACCGGACAGATCGGTGTCGGTCGACCGGGGCGCAGGAGGCGTCGTCGCCCACTACTTCAGGTGCTCCAGGTGCTTGACGGGCGTCGTTGCCCGCGGCGCTTACGGCTCATGCCCAGCGGTTAAGCATTCGAAACCGCCTGGTAACGACTACTTATGCGGTCCCGCGCATACGTAGCCATCCGATCCATCATACGGCCGCCCCGATCAGGCTACCCAGGGCGTACGTCACACCCGCCGCGGCGCCACCGAGGGCCAGCTGCCGCAGCCCGCTGAACCACCAGGTTCTGGCCGTCACCCGGGCCACCACGGCACCACACCCGAAGAGCCCGACGAGCGCCACCAGCACGGCGGGCCACAGCGCGCTCGCGCCGAGCAGATACGGCAGTACGGGCAGCAGGGCGCCCAGCGCGAAGGAGCCGAAGCTCGACACGGCGGCGACGACGGGCGAGGGGAGGTCGCCGGGGTCGATGCCCAGCTCCTCGCGCGCGTGGATCTCCAGGGCCTGTTCGGGGTCGTGCGAGAGCTGCCGCGCGACCTCTCGGGCGAGCCCCGGCTCGACCCCACGGCTCTCGTAGAGCGCGGCCAGCTCCTTCTCCTCGTCCTTGGGGTGCTTGCGCAACTCCCGCCGCTCGACGTCGAGTTCGGCCTGGACCAGCTCGCGCTGCGAGGCCACGGAGGTGTACTCGCCGGCCGCCATGGAGAAGGCCCCGGCCGCGAGCCCGGCCAGCCCGGCGACGACGACCGCCTCCCGCCCGGCCGTTCCGCCGGCGACACCGGTCATCAGCGCCAGGTTGGACACGAGCCCGTCCATCGCCCCGAACACGGCGGGTCGCAGCCAGCCGCCGTTCACGTCCCGATGGGTGTGGTTGTCCCGGTGCGCCTCGTGCAACGCGGCTTCGGTGTCGATGATCGCCACGATCAAGCCCCTTTCCTCACGTCGAACGTACGCTCGGAAAATCGCTTCTGCCAGCAAGGAAGGCCGTACTTACCCCGCCCTGCGGCTGTTCGAGAAACGGTCGCCGCTCATTCGTACAGGATGCTGCACAGATGTCGACCGGGTGATACAGGGGCGTTCCACGCGCCGCCGAGGCACCCGATGTGGGAGAGATCTTCCCAGCGAAAGCTGACAAATCTTGAGAGCGGATCAACTGCCCACCGGGCCGGACCTGCCCACGGGCCAGAGAGGCGACCATATGCCTTCCATCGCCTGCATTCCCTCGGTCCCGGCGCCCGGGGACACCGCCGACCTCCGCGAGCGGGCGCGGGGGGCCATGCTCGGGCTCGCCGTCGGGGACGCGCTGGGGGCGCCCGCCGAGAACATGAAGCCGTCCGAGATCCGCGCGCGCTGGGGGCGCATCACCGGGTATGTGGCCGAGCGCCCCTCGGGCACGGACGACACCGAGTACGCGATCTTCTCCGGGCTGCTGCTGGCCCGGCACGGCTCGGCGCTCACCGTCACCCATGTGGAGACGGCCTGGCACCAGTGGATCGCGGACCTGGACGAGGGCCCGTTCCGGGGAGCGGGCTTCAGCGAACGCGGCACCCTGGAGAACCTCCGCCGGGGCCTCGCCGCGCCTATCTCCGCCCAGCACCGGCACGCCTGGAGCGACGGCCTGGCCATGCGCGCGGCCCCCTTCGGCGTCTTCGCGGCGGGCCGCCCGGCGGAGGCCGCCCGGCTGGTCGCCGTCGACGGCTCGGTCAGCCACGACGGTGAGGGCATCTACGGCGGTCAGGCGGTCGCGGCGGGCGTGGCGGCGGCGATGGCGGGGGCGCCGACGATCGCGGTCGTGGCCTCCGCGCTCGCCGTGATCCCCGACGACTCCTGGACGGCGCGTTCCCTGCGCCGGGCGGTCGCCGTCGCCCACCGGGGCGAACGCGCGGTCCGCTCCGCCGTCGTCATCGGCGGCTACCCCTGGACCGATCTCGCCCCCGAGGCCGTCGCCCTCGCCTTCGGCGCCTACGCGGCGGCCGACGGCGACTTCACCGAGTCGGTGCTGACCGCGGTGAACATGGGCCGCGACGCCGACACGACCGCCGCGGTCGCCGGCGCGTTGGCCGGCGCGACCCGGGGGGCGTCGTCGATCCCGGCCGAGTGGGCCGCCGCGATCGGCCCGGCGCGAGGCAGCTGCCTGCCCTCCATGGCCGGCCACCACGTCCTGGACGTGGCCGAACTCCTGGTCCCGACCGAGGGCGGCAAGTGGACCACGGGCACGGCCGTCTTCCCCCACGGCGACCGACCCCTGCCGACCCCGCCCCCGACCGCCTTCACCCTCGCCCCGGCCGACCCGACGGAGACCCCCGCATGACCCCACCGACCCCGTGGGACGACACGACCCCCACGTCCCCTTCCTCGCCGTACGAGGAGCCCCCCGCCAGGCCGCCGATCCCACCACGCGAACCCCCGACGGGAACGACACCGCCCACGGCACCGGCCGAGCCGACGGCTACACCTGGCACCAGCGAGCGGCAGCGCCTGGCGAAGCCGACCGCCACGGGCCCCCTCGCGGCCAACCCCACACCAGACACCCAACCGCTCGCCCCTGCCCCGACCCCCGACACCGCACGGCTCGACCTCGCACCGACGCCCGCCCCTGCATTGCTCACCCCCGCACCCACGCCGCATTCCGCACCGCTCGCCCCCGAGCGCTTCGCGCCCGCTCGCCCGGTCTCGGCGGAGCCGCTCACCCACGGAGCGGTGGCCGTCGGCGGTGGGGGCGCCCCACTGGGGCCATCCGCGGCCGACGACGAAAGTCGCACAGGCGGTGCGGGTGGGAAAACGAAAGCCGAAGGCGGAGCCGAGGCCACGACCCGCACCCCGGACCGCATCGAGGGCCTCCTCCTCGGCCTCGCCGCAGGCGACGCCGCCGGCTGGCCCGCCGCCCGCCACCGCGCCGCCCGCATGCCGGAGTGGACCCGCCGCCTCACCCGCGAACTGGACACCTTCGCCGAGCAGAACGCCACCACCACCCTCCCCGTCCCCATCGCCCTCAACCAACCCCCCGAGCCCCTCCGCCTCGGCCCCTCCGACGACGCGGAATGGGCGGCCTTCGCCGCAGAGGCCCTCCTCCGCGCAGGCGACGCCGCGGCCCTCGGCGACCTCAGCCTGGAACGCCGTACCCGCGCCTCCATCGACCTCTCCTGGAACGCCGTGGCCAGCGAGATCGCCGCCGCCGCCGAACGCGCCCCCGAGGTCGAGTCCGCCGTACTCCCCCTGCGCGCCCGTATCTCCGTACGCGCCGGTCTCGGCAACCTCGCCACCGGCCTGCGCCCGCCCGCCACCGGCCACGACAACCCGCACTACTTCGACGACGCGGCCTGCGTCCGCGCCTGCGTCCTGGCGGTGGCCCACCCGGGCGACCCCCGACGCGCCGCCGACCTCGCCGAGTTCGACGCCCGGTACACCCAGGACGGCGACGGCGTGCACGGCGCCCGCGCGATGGCAGCGGCGCTCGCGCTGGCGCTCACCGGCGCGGACGTCGACGACTGCGCCGCCGCGGCCCTGGCCGAGCTCCCCGCCGAGACGGAGATCGGCCGCAACGCCCGCCACGCCCTCGACCTCGCCCACCGCCACAAAAAAGAAGGAACATTCGCTCTGGTCCCGCTCCTCGAACACCAGATCGTCGACCACGTCTACAGCTACGGCATCGCCGCCGCCGAGACCGTCCCCGTGGCCCTCGCCCTGGCCACCGCCGCCCGCGGCCGGATCGCCGAGGCCGTCCCCGCCGCCGCCTGCCTCTCCCGGGTGGCCGACTCCGCCCCCGCCCTCGCCGGCGCCCTGACCGGAGCACTCGGCGGCGGCACCGCCATCCCCGACACCTGGCGGGACGCCTGCCGCACCCTCTCCGGCTGCGCCCTCCCCCGCCTCACCGGCACCGACCTCGTCCACCTCGCCGAACTTCTCGGTACAGCGGAACTCCCCACCACCCCCGGCGTTAGCCGGGCATGACGCCCGCATCGCATCCCGCCCCCGTCCCGGCGCCCTCCCCCACGGCCGCTTCGGACGCCACGCTCGACGAACGCATCACCGGCGCCCTCGTCGGCGCCGCCGTGGGCGACGCCCTCGGCGGCCCGGTGGAGGGCTACACCCCGGAGCAGATCCTCGAACGCCACGGCGGCCGTGTGCACGGTGTCGTCGGGCCGTGGAACGGCGACGAGTGGCGCACCGCCCGCCCGATCGCCCCTTACCACAAGGGCGACGGCCACGTCACCGACGACACCTTGATGACCCATGCGCTCGTCCGGGTGTACGACCGCGTACGCGACCACCTCGACGCGTACGCCGTCGCCGAGCACCTGGTGCCGGACATGATGACAACCCCGCGCTGGATCCCCGAGCTGGAGGCCGAGGCCCTCCCCCTCCAACGGGTCTTCCTCGCCGAGAAGTGGCTGGTGGCCCGTATCCACTACGGCCACATCGACCCCCGCGAGGCGGGCACCGGCAACATCGTCAACTGCGGTGCCGCGATGTACATGGCCCCCGTCGGCCTGGTCAACGCGGCCGACCCGCCCGGCGCGTACGCCGAGGCGCTCGACATCGCGGGCGCCCACCAGTCGTCGTACGGCAGGGAGGCGGCGGGCGTGTTCGCGGCGGCGGTCGCCGCGGCGTGCGCGCCGGGCGCTACGGCGGAGTCGGTGGTCGAGGCCTGCCTCGCCCTGGCGAAGGACGGCACCCGCGCGGCGATCGAGTCGGTGTGCGAAGTGGCCCGCCGTCATACGGACTTCGAGTCGGCGCTGCGGCCGCTCCGCGAGGCGGTCACCCCGTTCGACACGGTCGGCCCCGACTACCGCGCCCCCTCCCTCGGCGCCCGCCGCCCTTCCCGCCTCCACGCCATCGAGGAACTCCCCATCGCGCTCGGCATGTTGCTCGTGGCCGGCGGCGACTACCGCCACGCGGTGCTGGGTTCGGTGAACTACGGCCGCGACTGCGACTCCATCGCCACGATGTCCGGCGCCGTCGCCGGCGCGCTGGGCTCGGAGGTCCCGTCCGACTGGGCCAAGACGGTGGCGGAGGCGAGCCGCCTGGACCTGCACGCCCCCGCCAGGACACTGACGGAGGTCACCCTGCGGATCCACGACCAGGACCTACGCCGCCGTCGCGCCCACGAGTCCGCCTTCGCCGCCCTGGCGCACGTCCGGTGACCCCCCTGCGTCTGACCTGGGTGCAGCCCGAGGACCTCCTCGGCCACGAACTCCACCAGGCCCGCCAGGACGGCCGCGAGCCCTCGGCCGTCGCCGCCCGCTGGCGTGCCGCGGGCGGCCCCCCGGCCCCCCTCCGCGCCGGCGCGTCCCCCCACCGGGTGTCCCGCTACCTCCGCCAACTCGCCGAAGACCTCCTGGACGAACTGGCGGACCTGCCGAGCGCGTTGCGGGACGACGAGCCGACGGA
Source organism: Streptomyces sp. SP18BB07 (assembly GCF_036322545.1). NCBI lineage: Bacteria > Bacillati > Actinomycetota > Actinomycetes > Kitasatosporales > Streptomycetaceae > Streptomyces > Streptomyces sp. SP18BB07. The sequence continues at coordinate 122,601 of NZ_JAQYWT010000363.1, read as the reverse complement.
CCTCAGCAGCATCAAGGCGCTGTGCCCGCACTGGCCCACCGAGCCCATCCGGCCGCCCGAGCCCACGCACCCGACCGAGCGCCCGGCTCCGACCGAGCAGTCCCACCCCGCTCAGCCCGCCTCCACCCCACCGGCGCGGGCCCGCGCCACCTTCCCCGCCCCGGCCACCTACACGCGACGCCTCGAAGCCGCCTGGCTCGGCCGCTCCGCCGGCTGTCTCCTCGGCAAACCCGTCGAGAAACTCCCCCTCTCCGCCATCCGCCGACTCGCCGCCGTCACCGGCAACTGGCCCCTCACCACCTGGTTCACCGCCCGAGGCGTCCCCCAGGAACTCCTCACCGCCCACCCCTGGAACCGCCGCTCGGCCCCCACCTCCCTCGCCGAGAACATCGACGGCATGCCCGAGGACGACGACCTCAACTACCCCCTGCTCAACCTCCTCCTCCTGGCCCGCCACGGCCGGGACTTCACCACCGCCGACGTGGCCGCCCTCTGGCTCGACGAACTCCCCGCGGGCCGCACCTTCACCGCCGAACGCGTCGCCTACCGCAACCTCCTCACCGGCATCGAGCCACCCCACACCGCCCGCCACCGGAACCCGTTCCGCGAATGGATCGGCGCCCTGATCCGGGCCGACGTCCACGGCTGGACCAACCCCGGCGACCCGGCGTCCGCGGCCGAACAGGCCCACCGGGACGCCACCCTCACCCACACCGCCAACGGCGTCTACGCGGCGATGTTCGTCGCGGCCACCATCGCCGAGGCGGCCACCGGCACCCACGACATCCACCAGTGCCTGCGCACCGGCCTGACGGTCGTCCCCCCGCACTCCCGCCTCGCGCGAGCGATCACCCACGCCCTCCGACTCACCGCCGCCACCGGGGACTTCGACACGATCGTCGACGAACTCCACGCCACCTACGCGGACCACCACTGGGTCCACGCCATCCCCAACACCGCCCTGCTCACCGCCGCCCTCACCCACGCGGACGGCGACTACACGGCCTCCATCTGCCGCGCGGTGTCCGGCGGTTGGGACACCGACTCCAACGGTGCGACGGCGGGCAGCATCGCGGGCCTCCTCACCGGCTCCCCGGACGCGCTCCCCGACCGCTGGACCGCCCCCCTCAAGAACCGCCTGGCCACCTCGATCGCCGACTTCAACGGCATCGGCTTCGACACCCTGGCCCACCTCACCCTCCGGGAGACCCCCCACCCATGACCCAGGCGCCACCCCCGACCCAGGCATACGACCCTCCACTCGGCCACCTCCGCGTCCTCGACCTCGCCACCCTCTTCGCGGGCCCCCTCGCCGCCACGATGCTCGGCGACTTCGGCGCGGAGGTCATCAAGGTCGAGCACCCCACGAAACCTGACCCGTCCCGGGGCCACGGCCCGTCGAAGGACGGTGTGGGCCTGTGGTGGAAGCTGCTGGGCCGCAACAAGCGCACCCTGACGCTGAACCTCTCCACCCCCGGCGGCCGGGACACGCTCCTGCGCCTCGCCGCCACCGCCGATGTGATCATCGAGAACTTCCGTCCCGGCACCCTGGAGAAATGGGGCCTGGGCTGGGAGGAGCTGTCGGCGGCGAACCCCGGTCTGGTCCTCGCCCGGGTCACCGGCTTCGGCCAGTTCGGCCCGTACGCGCACCGCCCCGGCTTCGGCACGCTCGCCGAGGCCATGAGCGGGTTCGCCGCGATCACCGGCGAGCCGGACGCCCCACCGGTCCTGCCGCCCTTCGGCCTCGCCGACTCCATCGCGGGCCTCGCGACGGCGTACGCGGTGATGACCGCGCTCGCCGCGCGTGACCGTACCGGACAGGGGCAGACGGTCGACATGGCGATCATCGAGCCGATCCTCACCGTCCTCGGCCCCCAGCCCCTCTGGTACGACCAGCTGGGCCACGTCCAGCCCCGGACGGGCAACCGCTCCGCGAACAACGCGCCCCGCAACACGTACCGCACGGCGGACGGCTCCTGGGTGGCGGTCTCCACGTCGGCCCAGTCGATCGCGGAACGGGTGATGCGCCTGGTCGGACGGCCCGAGCTGATCGACGAACCCTGGTTCGGTTCGGGGGCGGAGCGGGCCGGGAACGCGGACGTCCTGGACGAGGCGGTCGGCGCGTGGATCGCCCGTCACACCCGGGAGGAAGTGATCGAGGCGTTCGAGAAGGCGGAGGCGGCGGTGGCCCCCATCCAGGACGTACGGGAGGTGATGGCCGACCCCCAGTACCGGGCCCTGGACACGATCACCACCGTCGACGACCCCGACCTCGGCCCCCTGCGCATGCAGAACGTCCTCTTCCGCCTCTCCGCCACCCCCGGCGCGATCCGCTGGGCGGGCCGTCCGCACGGCGCCGACACGGACTCGGTCCTGACCGAACTGGGCCTGTCCGGACCGGAGATCGAGACCCTCCGCCGGGAGGGCGCCCTGTGACCCCTCGGTCGTCCACCTCCTTCCCCCTGACCTGGCTGTACGTCCCCGGCGACCGCCCGGAGGTGGTCACCAAGGCGCTGGCCTCCGGCGCGGAGGTGGTGATCGTGGACCTGGAGGACGCGGTGGCCCCCGACCGCAAGGCCTACGCCCGCGCGGCCACCGCCGAACTCCTCTCGACCCCGCCGCCCGTGCCGGTCCACGTGCGCGTCAACGCCCTGGGCACCCCGGACGCCGAGGAGGATCTCGAGACCCTCGCTCCGCTCCCCGGGCTGACCGCCCTCCGCCTCCCGAAGATCACGTCCCCCGACGAGGTGGCGCGGGTCGCGGAACGGACCGCGCCGGCCGAGGGAGGTGCGGTCGCCCTGTACGCCCTCCTCGAATCGGCCCTCGGCGTGGAACGGGCGTACGACATCGCCACCGCGCACCCCGCCCTCCGGGGCATCGCCCTCGGTGAGGCGGATCTCCGCGCCGACCTGGGCGTCAGCGACGACCGGGCCCTCGACTGGCCGCGCTCCCGGGTGATCCTCGCCGCCCGTGCCGCCGGTCTCCCGTCGCCCGCGCAGTCGATCTACCCGGACACGAGAGATCTGGAGGGCCTGGCGGCCACGTCGGCGCGCGGGCGCGCGCTCGGCTTCCTGGGCCGTGCCGCCATCCATCCCCGTCAGCTGCCGGTGATCGAACGCGCCTACACTCCCACTGCCCAGGAGGTGGAGTCGGCCGAGCGGACGCTCAGGGCGGCGACCATGACGGCCGGGGCACAGGCTCTTCCCGACGGGCACTTCATCGACCCGGCCGTGGTCGCGGCGGCGCGCAGAACCCTGACCCTTGCGGCCCGCCCCAGCAGGCTTTGAACGCCCCCGCCGCCCCTCCCGTCCCATCCCAGGGGCAGCGCCCCTTCGACCCCCAGACGTCCGCCCGGTGGGGGCTGATCGCGCAGTTCCCCGCGCCCCTGAAAAGCAGGGGCTGCGCCCCGTGCTTTTCAGGGCCGTCGCCGGTCGCCTTTCAGGGCCGCGGGGGCCTGGTCTTTTAGGGGCGCGGGGAACTGCGCCAGAAGCCCCACCGGACCCGCACCCGACGACGCACCCCAGTCACCCCGAACCAAAAACCCACCCGCCCCCGAAGGGACAGGTGGGTAAGCACCACAGCAACCGAATCAACCGAACCAACAGTCGCGGTCAGCTCTTCTCCGCCGACTCGGGCTCCTTCTTCACGCCCCCACCGCCGGAGGCCCCCGCGTCCTTCTTCTTCTCCTCGCCATCAGCCTCGGCCGAAGACTCCCCCGACTTCGACTGCGACTCCGACTTGGCCTCCGCGCCCCCGACCACCGCGGCAGCACCCTCGTCCCCGTCACCGTCGGAGACCCCCGGCTCGACGATCTCCTCCCGCCCCGGCCGCTTGCGGGCCGACAGGACGAGGTAGATCACGGCGAGGACGAAGACGAACAGCGCGGTCCAGTTGTTGAGGCGCAGGCCGAGGATGTGGTGGGCCTCGTCGACCCGCATGTACTCGATCCAGAACCGCCCCGCGCAGTACGCGGCGACGTACAGCGCGAACGCCCGCCCGTGCCCGAGCTTGAACCGGCGGTCCGCCCAGATGACGAGGAGCGCGACGCCGATGCACCACAGCGACTCGTAGAGGAAGGTCGGGTGGTACGTGCCCGGCAGCCGGCCGTCCGTGGAGGACGTGATCTCCACGGCCCACGGCAGATCCGTCGGCTTGCCGTACAGCTCCTGGTTGAACCAGTTGCCCCAGCGCCCGATCGCCTGGGCGAGGGCGATCCCGGGCGCCACGGCGTCGGCGTACGCGGGCAGCGGGATGCCGCGTCGGCGGCAGCCGATCCACGCCCCCACCGCGCCGAGGGCGATCGCGCCCCAGATGCCGAGGCCGCCCTCCCAGACCTTGAAGGCGTCCACCCAGTCACGGCCCTCGCTGAAGTACAGCTCGTAGTCCGTGATCACGTGGTAGAGCCGCCCGCCGATGAGGCCGAAGGGCACGGCCCAGACGGCGATGTCGGCGACCGTTCCGGCCCGTCCGCCCCGCGCGACCCAGCGTTTGTTGCCGAGCCAAACGGCTACGAAGACACCGATGATGATGCAGAAGGCGTAGCCGCGCAGCGGGACGGGACCGAGGTACAGCACCCCGCGCGACGGGCTGGGAATGTAGGCAAGTTCCATGGCAGGGTCGACGCTACCCTGCCGGGCCCGGCCGACGGCGGGCGGCCCGGCAACGGGTCCATAACGCCGTACCCCAACTACCTTGACGCCCCACGGCCCCCGCGCGGAGCCCCCGTCTCAGCCGGCGGCCCTGGCCTCCACCATCTGCTTCAGCTTGGCGGGGGTCATGGACTGGTCCGCGTAGATGTTGGTGCCGTTGAGGAAGACGCTCGGCGTGCCGGAGAAGCCGCCCTTCTGGAAGGCCTCGTTCGACTTGGCGACCCAGCTGTTGTGCTTGCCCTCCTCCACACAGGTGCGGAAGGCGGCGGTGTCCAGCCCGTCCACCTTCTTCGCCAGGTCGAACAGCTTGGTCTCGCTCGCGAAGGCGTCGTCCGTCTCGGGCGGCTGGTTCTCGTAGAGCACGTCGTGGTACGCGGGGAACCTGCCCTCGTTCTGTGCGCACGCCGCGGCGCCCGCGGCCTTGCGGGAGCCGCTGCCGCCCATGTTGCCGTCGATCAGGGTGGCGAGGTGGTACTCGACCTTCAGCTTTCCGGCCTCGGTCAGTTCGTGGATCGTCGAGCGATAGGCGTCCTCGAAGGACTTGCAGGCCGGGCAGCGGAAGTCCTCCCACACGGAGAGGGTCGATTTGGCGCCGGCGTCGCCGACGGGGATCGCGAGGCTGTCCTCGCCGTTCGCCCCCGAGGGCGCGACGACCGGGCCCGAGGCGTCGGACTCGTCGTCCTTGCCCGCGTTCGCCGCCACGACGCCGATCACGGCGGCCAGCCCCAGTACGCACACCACGGAGGCACCCACGATCAGCACCCGACGGCGCTTCTCGGCGGCCTTCTGCTTCTCGCGCTCCTCCGCCAGCCGTTCCCGGGCGGTGCGCTTTCCCTCACGGTTCTTCTCGCTCACATCCCGCAGAACGAACCGGGGAGGCGCTCAGCGCCTCCCCGATCCCACTTCCACCCGTTCGAGTGAGCGGGTTGCCCGTTACGTCCAGCCGTCCCCGTACGACAAACAGGTGAACGTCACAAGCTCCCTCACGCGCTCCGGCGTACGCCCTTCGCGAGGTCGCCCGCCAGTTCCCGGACCGCGTCCAGGCCGGCCGCCTCGTCGGGCGCGTCCAGCATCCGCTTCACGAACGCGGAGCCCACGATCACACCGTCGGCGAATCCGGCGACCTCGGCGGCCTGCTCGGCGTTGGAGACGCCGAGGCCGACGCAGACCGGCAGGCCCGACCCCGTGGCCCGGGTGCGTTCCACCAGGTCCTGGGCCTGCGCGCCCACCGACTCCCGGGTGCCCGTGACCCCCATCAGCGAGGCCGCGTAGACGAAGCCGCTGCCCGCGGCAGTGATCTCCGCGAGCCGGGCGTCCTTGCTGCTGGGCGCGACGACGAACACCGTGCCGAGGCCGTGCTTCTCCGCGTGCTCCCTCCACAGCGCCGACTCCTGGACAGGCAGGTCGGGCAGGATGCAGCCCGCGCCGCCCGCCTCCGCGAGCTCGGCCGTGAAGCGCTCGACGCCGTAGCGGTCGATGGGGTTCCAGTACGTCATGACGAGCACCGGCTTCCCGGTGGCCTCGTACGCCTCACGGACCGTACGCATCACGTCCGCGATCTTGACGCCGCCCCGCAGGGCGATGTCGTCGGCGGTCTGGATGACGGGTCCGTCCAGGACCGGGTCGCTGTGCGGCAGACCGACCTCGACGACGTCCGCGCCGCCCTCGAAGACCGCCTTGATCGCGGCGATACCGCCGTCGACGGTCGGGAACCCGGCCGGCAGATAGGCGATCAGCGCGGACCGCCCCTCCGCCTTGGCGGCGGCGAGGGTGTCGCTCAACAGCTGGATGTTGCCGCTCACTTGGCGTCCCCTTCGATCTCGGCGAGATCGGCCGCGTCGGCGGCGACCTCGGCGTCGGCGCCCTCGTCGTACAGGCCGAAGTAGCGCGCGGCCGTGTCCATGTCCTTGTCGCCGCGCCCGGACAGGTTGACGACGATCAGCCCGTCCTTGCCCAGTTCCCTGCCGACCTCCAGGGCCCCGGCGAGCGCGTGGGCGCTCTCGATGGCCGGGATGATGCCCTCGGTGCGCGACAGCAGACGCAGCGCCTGCATGGCCGCGTCGTCGGTGACCGCGCGGTACTCGCCCCGGCCGCTGTCCTTGAGGTAGGAGTGCTCGGGGCCGATGCCCGGGTAGTCCAGACCCGCCGAGATCGAGTAGGGCTCGGTGATCTGGCCCTCCTCGTCCTGGAGGACGTACGAGCGCGAGCCGTGCAGGATGCCCGGCTCCCCGGCGGTCAGCGTCGCCGCGTGCTCACCGGTCTCGATGCCGTGCCCGGCCGGCTCGCAGCCGATGAGGCGTACGTCGGTGTCCGGGATGAAGGCGTGGAAGAGCCCGATGGCGTTCGATCCGCCGCCGACGCAGGCGACGGCCGCATCGGGCAGCCGTCCGGCGCGTTCGAGGATCTGCTGCCTGGCCTCGACGCCGATGACCCGGTGGAAGTCGCGGACCATGGCGGGGAAGGGGTGGGGGCCGGCCACGGTCCCGAAGAGGTAGTGGGTGCGGTCGACGTTGGCGACCCAGTCCCGGAACGCCTCGTTGATGGCGTCCTTGAGGGTGCGGGAGCCGGACTTCACGGCGACGACCTCGGCGCCGAGCATGCGCATCCGAGCGACGTTGAGGGCCTGCCGCTGGGTGTCGATCTCGCCCATGTAGATGGTGCAGTCGAGGCCGAAGAGCGCGCAGGCCGTGGCGGTGGCGACGCCGTGCTGGCCCGCTCCCGTCTCGGCGATCACCCGGGTCTTGCCCATGCGCTTGGTGAGCAGGGCCTGCCCGAGCACGTTGTTGATCTTGTGAGACCCGGTGTGGTTCAGGTCCTCGCGCTTGAGGAAGACCCGCGCTCCCCCGGCGTGCTCGGCGAACCGGGGCACCTCGGTGAGCGAGCTGGGCCGGCCGGTGTAGTGGACGAGCAGATCGTCGAGCTCGCGTGCGAACTCGGGATCGTGCTTCGCCTTGTCGTACTCCACGGCGACCTCGTCCACGGCGGCGACCAGCGCCTCCGGGATGAACTTGCCGCCGAACGCGCCGAAGTACCCCTCGGCGCTGGGGACTTGACCCTCGGGGTCAGGAATGAAGAACTCACTGGACATGCGACTACCTCGCAGGGGCAGGGCCCCGTCGTCGGTCGGACTATGACTCACAGCGATCACGTACGCGCACGCCGCCCTCGCGCCCCCGCCGAGACGGCGAGTGACCACGACGGCGATGATCGGTGGTACCGAACCGGTCGTCTCCACCCTCACCCGCCGCCGGGGACGCGACACCCGGCGGTCAGCGAAGGGAAACGCGGCTCAGCTGCCCGCAGGCGTCCGCGTACGTGTCCTGGGCCATCGCATGCCGTTCACCTGACCCGGCTCGTCACCGATGACATAGCGGACCCGGCGCCCGTGGACACGACGGGCGGGCGCCCGGCAGCCACGGGGACGGCACCCGCGCGCGAGGCGGGCGTAGGGGTCCCTGGGTGTCATGGTGATCGAGAACATCGGGGCACAGCCTACCGGCACCGCCTCACCCGTGTGGGCGACACCGGTCACGGCCGTGCGGTCGGTCATGCCGGGTCAGCTCCGGCCGTGCCGCAGCGCCGGGTGCTCGCCCGCGGCCACCAGGTCGGCGACGGCGGTCCTGGGGTCCTTGCCGGTGACGAGGGACTCGCCCACGAGGACCGCGTCGGCGCCGGCGTTGGCGTAGGCGATGAGGTCGTGCGGGCCACGGACGCCGGACTCGGCGATCTTGACGATGGAGTCCGGGATCTCGGGGGCGACGCGCTCGAAGGTGGTGCGGTCGACCTCGAGGGTCTTGAGGTTGCGGGCGTTGACGCCGATCACACGGGCGCCGGCGTCGACCGCGCGCTCGACCTCGTCCTCGTCGTGGACCTCGACGAGCGGGGTGAGCCCGATGGACTCGGCGCGCTCGATCAGCGACTCCAGCGCCGGCTGGTCGAGGGCCGCGACGATCAGCAGCGCCACGTCGGCGCCGTACGCCCGCGCCTCCCACAGCTGGTACGAGGTGACGATGAAGTCCTTGCGCAGGACGGGGATGTCCACGCGGGCGCGGACGGCCTCCAGGTCGGCCAGCGAGCCGCCGAAGCGGCGCTGTTCGGTGAGGACGGAGATGACGGCCGCGCCGCCCGCCTCGTAGTCGGCCGCGAGCCCGGCCGGGTCGGCGATCGCGGCGAGCGCGCCCTTGGAGGGGCTGGAACGCTTGACCTCGCAGATCACCTTGACGCCGTCGCCGCGCAGCGCGGCCGCGCCGTCCTTGGCCGCCGGAGCCTTCGCCGCGCGCTCCTTGAGCTCGTCGAGGCTGACGCGCGCCTGCCGCTCCGCGAGGTCGGCACGGACTCCGTCGATGATCTCGTCGAGCACACTCACGCGAGCGGCCCCCTTTCAGACGGTGAAACGGTGGAAACGGCAAAAATCAGTGACAACCTTTGACGGTCATGTATTGACAGTCGAGCGGTTCTCAGGGTTCAGGCGGTTCACTGCGATGGTATCCGGAGGAGGGCGTAGGGCTCGCATCCGGTTGACGACGGTCCCATTACCTGGACGTTCGCCTGTTGATCAAGGGTGGAGCCAGCCACCGAACGGCAGGTTCCGGACAACCGTGAAGACCAGCGCCAATGCGCCGAGCGACCACATCTGAACGGTCCCGAACCGAAGCCGCAGGGGTCGTCCGCGCGCCACCTGGACCACCCAAACGGTCCACAGCACCGCGAATCCCAGGAACCCCGCGACGGCCAGCGCGTTGTCGGTGAGCGCGGTCGCGAGGTCGCCGTGCGCGAAGGCGTGCGCGCTGCGCAGACCGCCGCAGCCGGGGCAGTAGAGGCCGGTGAAGCGCCACAGCGGGCAGACCGGGTAGTGGCCGGGTTCGTTGGGGTCGACGGCCGCGACGTACGCGAAGGCGCTGCCGACGACGGTGAGCGCCGCGGCGGGCACCCAGAGGCCGCGGAGCGCGCGGCCCCGCTGCGGCGCGGTCGGTGCGGTCTCGGCGTTCACACACCGCATTCTGCCCCGCGCGGGCCGTACACGCGCACGAGGGGCGGCCCGGCGGTTCGATCCCGCCGGGCCGCCCCTCCCACGGACGTCAGCTCTGGACGGCGGCCGGCTCGGTGGTCGACGTGGCCGCGCTGCCGGAGCGCACCGCCGCCTTCTCGTACACGGCGTGCGCGTCCTTGGGCTGGCCCATGCCCATGGCGCGCATGACCATGCCGACGACGCCGCCGAGGACGACGATGACCATGCCGGCCCAGAATCCCAGCGGCTGGGCCATCACCATGTAGGCGCCCGAGACGCAGAAACCGATGAAGGCGATGGTGACGCCGGTCCAGGCGGCCGGGGTGTGACCGTGGCTGCTGCCCGCCATGACTTGCTCCTCGTTGTTCATTGCGTCGTGCTCGATGCGTGACGCTCGATGCCTGTGCTGAGTCGGACGCTCGTCGTCCATTGTTCCGTACGGGTACGGGTGCCATGAGCGGGGGTGTCCACTCTCACGTTCCCGGATCCGTTCGTGCGGCCCGCGCGTCCGTGCCGAGCGGACCTCAGGCGGGGTCGTGTCCCGTCGGGTCCTCGCCCCGGTCCAGGGCCTTCCACATGTCCTCGGGCCGGTCGGGGTCGACCGGCCTGGCCTTGCGGGGCTGGGGGGTGCCGTCGCGTTCGTAGCGGCCGGACATCGTGGGCCACTGCCGTCCGTAGCGCAGGGCGAGCAGTCCGGCGAGCAGGATGAGCGCGCCGCCGACGGCCGCGACGTACGGCCAGCCGGTGTGGCTGAGCGCGTCGACGGTCGCGCCACTGTCGCCGGAGGCCTCGGCCGCCTTGTCGTCGAGCGCCGCGCTGTCGTACGCCCCGAGCAGCGCCGCGGCGACGGTGCCCGCGCCGGAGAGGGCGAGCAGGGCGGCGACCAGGACGCGCCCGGACCGGCGTACGGCGAAGACGGCGACGAGCGCGGCGAGGCCCACCACGGCGAGGGACGCCGGGACGCCCGTGACGTCGCTGCCCTTGGCGGTCAGCGGGAAGGGGCCGCCGGCCACCGTGATGGTGCCCTCCGACCAGCGCTGCCGGGTGGCGAGCAGCACGACGGCCGCGCCGAGGGCACCGCTGAGCAGGGCCAGGGCGAGGCTGCGCCGACCGGAGCGGGCGGACGCGGGTTCGGAACGGGGGTGAGGTACGGCGGTCACGTACCCCACTATCGCCTGAGCCCCGGGTGGGTTGTCACCCGGGGCTCTTCGGAAACCTCCGGAGATTACTCACACGAACAGGTGAAGTAGAGGTCCCCTCGCAGCAAGGGCCCGACCAGTCGTGTTTCCTGGCAGGAATCCGGGCTGGTTCCAACCCGGCTGGTGTTGAGCGCGTAGGACCTGGCCTCTCGCTGAGTAGCCGGGCGGCGTGAGCCAGAAATCCCCTTGGGCTCCACAAGGGGAGGGTTCAAGTGAGAAGCGCCCTATGGCACATCTGAAGAGGGGCACGTGCTGCCGACCGCGTCATCCGGCGGGTCGGCAGCGCCCTACTGCCCCAGTCGGTTGGCCGTGTGCACCGCCCTCAGGACCGCTGCCGCCTTGTTGCGGCATTCGGTGTCCTCGGCGACGGGGTCGGAGTCGGCGACGATGCCGGCGCCGGCCTGGACGTAGGCCGTGCCGTCCCGGAGGAGGGCCGTGCGGATGGCGATGGCGGTGTCGGAGTCCCCGGCGAAGTCGAGGTAGCCGACGCAGCCGCCGTACAGGCCCCGGCGGGAGGGCTCCAGCTCGTCGATGATCTGCATCGCGCGCGGCTTGGGGGCCCCGGAGAGGGTGCCGGCGGGGAAGCAGGCGGTGAGGACGTCGAAGGCGGTACGGCCCGGCGCGACCCGGCCGGTGACGGTGGAGACGATGTGCATGACGTGCGAGTACCGCTCGACGGACATGAAGTCGACGACCTCGACCGAGCCCGGTTCGCAGACCCGGCCCAGGTCGTTGCGCCCGAGGTCGACGAGCATCAGGTGCTCGGCGCGCTCCTTGGGGTCGGCGAGCAGTTCGTCGGCGAGGGCCTGGTCCTCCTGCGGGGTGGCGCCCCGGTGCCGGGTGCCGGCGATGGGGTGGACCATGGCCTGTCCGTCCTCGACCTTGACCAGGGCCTCGGGGGAGGAGCCGACGACGTCGAAGCCGTCGAAGCGGAACAGGTACATGTACGGGGAGGGGTTGGTGGCCCTCAGGACGCGGTAGACGTCCAGCGCGCTTGCCGTGCACGGGGTTTCGAAGCGCTGGGAGGGGACGACCTGGAAGGCCTCGCCGGCCCGGATGCGCTCCTTGATGTCCTCGACGGCCTCCTGGAAGTCGGGGCCGCCCCACAGCGCGGTGTACTCGGGCAGCTCGGACGGCGGGAGGGCCGCCGGGGGCTGGGCGACGGGCCGGGCGAGGTCGGCCTCCATGGCGTCGAGGCGGGCGATCGCGTCGGCGTGGGCCTCGTCGACGCCGGTGTCCAGGTCGTTGTGGTTGATGGCGTTGGCGATCAGCAGGACCGAGCCCTCCCAGTGGTCCATGACCGCCAGGTCGCTGGTCAGCAGCATGGTCAGCTCGGGGAGCTTCAGGTCGTCCCGCTCGCCGGGGCCGATCTTCTCCAGGCGGCGCACGATGTCGTAGCCGAGGTAGCCGACCATCCCGCCGGTGAAGGGCGGCATGCCCTCCTGGTGCGGGGTGTGGAGCGTCTCGATGGTGGCGCGCAGGGCGGCGAGGGGGTCCCCGTCGACGGGGACACCGACGGGCGGGGTGCCGAGCCAGTGTGCCTGGCCGTCGCGGGCGGTGAGGGTGGCGTGGCTGCGGACGCCGACGAAGGAGTAGCGGGACCACGAACGGCCGTTCTCCGCGGACTCCAGCAGGAAGGTGCCGGGGCGCTCGGCGGCGAGCTTGCGGTAGAGCCCGACGGGGGTGTCGCCGTCGGCGAGGAGCTTGCGGCTGACGGGGATGACCCGACGGTCGGTGGCCAGCTTGCGGAACGTCTCGAGGTCCATGGCGGCTGACCTTACTGATCCGGTGTCGGTACGTCGGAATCGGCGGCGCCCGGGGCGCCTTCCACGGCTTTGAGCACGTCCTCGTCGAAGCAGGTGCGGTCGCCGGTGTGGCAGGCGGCGCCGATCTGGTCGACCTTGACGAGGAGGGTGTCGGCGTCGCAGTCCAGGGCGACGGACTTCACCCACTGGAAGTGGCCGGAGGTGTCGCCCTTGACCCAGTACTCGCGGCGGCTGCGCGACCAGTAGGTGCAGCGCCCGGTGGTGAGGGTGCGGTGCAGGGCCTCGTCGTCCATCCAGCCGAGCATGAGCACCTCACCGGTGTCGTACTGCTGGGCGATGGCGGGCAGGAGCCCGTCGGCGCCGCGCTTGAGGCGGGCGGCGATCTCGGGGTCCAGCGCGCCGGCGGTGCCGGGGCCGGTGGGGGCTCCGGGACCGAGGGGGCTGCTGGAGGACGGCGTGCTGGTCATGCGTGCCATTGTGCCGCGCCGCGCCGACCGGCCTCGTCCGTTGTCCACAGGCCGGACCTGTTTGTCATACGAAATGCCACGCCGGCCGGGCGCCCGTGCCTCCCCCCGTCCCAGGAGGCTCGTTCCACCTCGGCCGGACCTGCGCTGGGCGCGGCGGTGGCACGGTCGTAGGCTGGCTGACATGTCGACCCATGCCAAGCGTGAACGGCTTCTCTTCGCCGACCTGTTGGAGACCGCGGGCCCCGAGGCCCCCACCCTGTGCGAGGGCTGGACGACCCGTGACCTGGCCGCGCACGTGGTGGTGCGCGAGCGCCGCCCCGACGCCGCCGGGGGCATCCTCATCAAGCAGCTCGCGTCCCGCCTGGACCGGGTGATGGAGGAGTTCGCCGCGAAGCCGTACGAGGAGCTGATCCAGCTCGTGCGGACCGGTCCGCCGCGTTTCTCGCCCTTCTCCCTCAAGCAGATCGACGAGGCCTCGAACACGATCGAGTTCTACGTCCACACCGAGGACATCCGCCGGGCCCGGCCCGAGTGGACCCCGCGTGAGCTCGACCATGTCTTCCAGGACGCCCTGTGGTCCCGTCTCGAGCGCACCGCCCGTCTCATGGGCCGTGGCTCCCCCACCGGCCTGGTCCTGCGCCGCCCCGACGGCCGGACGGCGGTGGCCCATCGCGGCACCCCGGTGGTCACCGTCACCGGCGAGCCCTCCGAGCTGCTGCTGTTCCTGTACGGCCGCCAGCAGGTGGCCGACGTGGAGTTGGACGGCGAGAAGGAGGCGATCGCCAAGCTGCACGAGACGAAGCAGCTGGGGATCTGAGCCCAGTCGCGGTGTGCGCGCCCCGGCGGGGGTCCCGGCCACCTGGTGATCGTCGATGTAAGCCCCGGTCACCAGGTGGCCGGGGCTTACATCGACGGTCCGGAGGTGTCACCGGACGGGGTGACCGGCCCCCCGCAGCGCGTCCTTGACCTCGCCGATGCGCAGGTCGCCGAAGTGGAAGACGGAGGCGGCGAGGACGGCGTCGGCGCCCGCCTCGATGGCCGGGGAGAAGTCGGCGAGCTTGCCGGCGCCGCCGGAGGCGATGACCGGGACGGTCACGTGCCCCCGGACGGCGGTGATCATCTCCAGGTCGTAGCCGTCCTTGGTGCCGTCGGCGTCCATCGAGTTGAGCAGGATCTCGCCGGCGCCCAGCTCGGCGGCGCGGTGGGCCCACTCGACGGCGTCGATGCCGGTGCCCTTGCGGCCGCCGTGGGTGGTGACCTCGAAGGAGCCGGAGTCGGTGCGGCGCGCGTCGACCGACAGGACCAGCACCTGGCGGCCGAACCGCTCGGCGATCTCGCGGATCAGGTCGGGGCGCGCGATCGCCGCCGTGTTGACGCCGACCTTGTCGGCGCCGGCCCGCAGCAGCTTGTCGACGTCCTCTGCGGTACGGACACCGCCGCCGACGGTCAGCGGGATGAAGACCTGCTCGGCGGTGCGGCGCACCACGTCGTAGGTGGTCTCGCGGTTGCCCGACGAGGCGGTGATGTCCAGGAACGTCAGCTCGTCGGCGCCCTCGGCGTCGTACACCTTCGCCATCTCGACGGGATCGCCCGCGTCGCGCAGGTTCTGGAAGTTGACACCCTTGACGACCCGGCCGTTGTCCACGTCCAGGCAGGGGATGACTCGGACCGCCAGGGTCATGAATCCACGGCTCCTTAGAAAAACCCAGTAAGGCTGGGCCAGGCTCGACGGGGGCCTAGCCCCGGAATGCTTCGATCTCCACTTCGACCAGGATGCGCGGGTCGACGAAACCCTCCACGACCAGCAGGGTCGCGGCCGGACGCACCGGGTCGAAGATCTCCTTGTGGGCCCGCCCCACGGCCTCCACGTCCCGCATGTGCGTCAGGTACATCCGCGTGCGGATCACGGACGCGGCGCCGAGCCCGAACTCGCCGAGCGCCTCGACCGCGCTGGTGAAGGCCACCTTGGCCTGCTCGTAGGGGTCGCCCTCCCCATGGAGCACATCGCCCTTGAAGGCCGTGGTGCCCGCCACCAGGACGCGGTCGCCCGCCGCGACGGCGCGCGCGAAACCGAAGGACTCCTCCCAGGGACTCCCGCTCTGCACCCGCCGTACGGCATCGGACGTCATGACGACACAGCCTCCAGAGCCTCTTCCAGGGTGAACGCCTTCGCGTACAGGGCCTTCCCGACGATGGAGCCCTCGACACCGAGGGGCACCAGCTCGGCGATGGCCCGCAGGTCGTCGAGGGAGGAGACTCCGCCGGAGGCGACGACCGGGCGGTCGGTGGCCGCGCAGACGTTCCTCAGCAGCTCCAGGTTCGGGCCCTGGAGGGTGCCGTCCTTGGCGATGTCCGTGACCACGTACCGCGCGCAGCCCTCCTTGTCGAGGCGCTCCAGCGTCTCGTAGAGGTCGCCGCCGTCGCGGGTCCAGCCGCGGCCCTTCAGCGTCGTGCCGCGTACGTCGAGGCCGACGGCGATCCTGTCGCCGTGCTCGGCGATGACCTTGGCGACCCACTCGGGGGTCTCCAGGGCGGCGGTGCCGAGGTTGACCCGGGTGCAGCCGGTGGCCAGGGCCTTCGCCAGGGAGGCGTCGTCCCGGATGCCGCCGGACAGCTCGACCTTGATGTCCATGGCCCGGGTGACCTCGGCGACCAGGTCCCGGTTGTCGCCGGTGCCGAACGCGGCGTCCAGGTCGACCAGGTGCAGCCACTCGGCGCCCGCGCTCTGCCAGGCGAGCGCGGCCTGGAGCGGGGAGCCGTAGGAGGTCTCCGTGCCGGACTCGCCGTGGACGAGCCGGACCGCCTGGCCGTCACGGACGTCGACGGCGGGGAGGAGTTCGAGCTTTGCCATGGCTACAGGGTTCCGATCCAGTTGTTCAGCAGCTGCGCTCCGGCGTCGCCGGACTTCTCGGGGTGGAACTGCGTGGCCCACAGGGCGCCGTTCTCCACGGCCGCCACGAACGGCTTGCCGTGCGTGGACCAGGTGACCTTGGGCGTGGTGAGGGTCGGGTTGTGCGTCTCCAGGGTCCAGTCGTGGACGGCGTAGGAGTGCACGAAGTAGAAGCGGGCGTCGGCGTCGAGGCCGGCGAACAGTTCGGTGCCTGCCGGGGCGTCGACGGTGTTCCAGCCCATGTGGGGCACGATCTCGGCCTGGAGCGGCTCGACCGCGCCGGGCCACTCGTCGAGGCCCTCGGTCTCCACGCCGTGTTCGATGCCGCGCGCGAACAGGATCTGCATCCCGACGCAGATGCCCATCACCGGGCGGCCGCCGGAGAGGCGCCGGTCGATGATCCAGTCGCCGCGCGCCTCCTTGAGGCCCTTCATGCAGGCGGCGAAGGCGCCGACGCCGGGCACCAGCAGCCCGTCGGCGTTCATGGCCTTGTCGAAGTCACGTGTTATCTCGACCTCGGCGCCGGTGCGGGCGAGGGCGCGCTCGGCGGACCTCACGTTCCCGAAGCCGTAGTCGAAGACGACGACCTTCTTGGACGCGTTGTTCTTGGACGCGGTGCTCAATTCCACACCTCCAGCCGCAGGATGCCCGCGACGAGGCACATCGCGGCGCCGATCGAGAGCAGCGTGATGAGGCTCTTCGGCATCTGCTGCTTGGCGAACGAGATGATCCCGCCGACCAGGAAGAGGCCGACGACGATCAGGACGGTGGACAGCCCGTTCACAGCGCGCCCTTCGTGGAGGGCAGGATGCCGACCGCGCGCGGGTCGCGCTCGGAGGCGTAGCGCAGCGCCCGGGCGAGCGCCTTGAACTGGCATTCGACGATGTGGTGGGCGTTGCGCCCGTACGGCACGTGGACGTGCAGCGCGATCTGGGCCTGGGCGACGAAGGACTCCAGGATGTGCCGGGTCATCGTGGTGTCGTACTCGCCGATCATCGGCGCCATCTTCTCGGGCTCGGTGTGCACGAGGTAGGGGCGGCCGGAGAGGTCGACGGTGACCTGGGCGAGGGACTCGTCCAGCGGGACCGTGCAGTTGCCGAAGCGGTAGATGCCCACCTTGTCGCCGAGGGCCTGCTTGAAGGCGGCGCCCAGCGCGAGGGCGGTGTCCTCGATGGTGTGGTGGGAGTCGATGTGCAGGTCGCCGTCGGTCTTCACGGTCAGGTCGAACAGACCGTGCCGGCCGAGCTGGTCGAGCATGTGGTCGTAGAAGCCGACCCCGGTGGAGATCTCCGTCCGGCCGGTGCCGTCGAGGTTGATCTCGACGAGGACCGACGTCTCCTTCGTCGTCCGCTCTATGCGTCCTACGCGGCTCATGCGTTCTGCTCCTTCTTGAGTTCACGGACCGCGTCGAGGAACGCGTCGTTCTCTTCGGGGGTGCCGGCGGTGACCCGGAGCCAGCCCGGTACTCCGTTGTCCCGGACCAGGACACCCCGGTCGAGGATCCTCTGCCACACGGTGTGGGAGTCGTCGAAGCGGCCGAACTGCACGAAGTTGGCGTCGGACGCGGTGACCTCGTAGCCGATCGCCAGCAGTTCCTCCACCAGCCGGTCCCGCTCCGACTTCAGCTGCTCGACGTACTTCAGCAGTGTGCCGGTGTGCTCCAGGGCGGCGAGGGCGGTCGCCTGGGTGACGGCCGACAGGTGGTACGGCAGCCGGACCAGTTGGACGGCGTCCACGACCGCCGGGTGGGCGGCGAGGTAGCCGAGGCGCAGTCCCGCCGCGCCGAACGCCTTCGACATCGTGCGCGAGACGACGAGGTTCGGGCGGCCCTCGATGAGGGGCAGCAGCGAGTCGCCGTGGCTGAACTCGATGTACGCCTCGTCGACCACGACGAGCGACGGCTTCGCCGTCTGCGCGGCCTCGTACAGCGCGAGGACGGTCTCGGCCGGGACGGCGGTGCCCGTGGGGTTGTTGGGGGTGGTGATGAAGACGACGTCGGGCCGGTGCTCGGCGATCGCCTTCTCGGCGGCGGCGAGGTCGATCGTGAAGTCGTCGTTGCGGGGGCCGGAGATCCATTCCGTGCCGGTGCCGCGGGAGATCAGGCCGTGCATCGAGTACGAGGGCTCGAACCCGATCGCGCTGCGGCCGGGCCCGCCGAAGGTCTGCAGCAGCTGCTGGATGACCTCGTTGGAGCCGTTGGCGGCCCACACGTTGGCGAGGCCGACCTCGTGGCCGGAGGTGTCCGTCAGGTACGCGGCGAGCCGGGTGCGCAGTTCCACGGCGTCCCGGTCGGGGTAGCGGTTGAGGTTCCGGGCCGCCTCGCGCACCCGCTCGGTGATCCGCTCGACCAGCGGCTCGGGCAGCGGGTACGGGTTCTCGTTGGTGTTCAGGCGTACGGGGACGTCGAGCTGGGGCGCGCCGTAGGGGCTCTTGCCGCGCAGTTCGTCCCGTACGGGGAGATCGTCGATTCCGAAGCTCACTTGCCAGGTACCTTCCAGCCGAACCTTGCCTTGATCGCCGCGCCGTGCGCGGGGAGGTTCTCCGCCTCCGCCAGCGTCACCACGTGGTGCGCGACCTCGGCCAGCGCGTCCTCGGTGTAGTCGACGATGTGGATGCCGCGCAGGAAGGACTGGACGGACAGGCCGGAGGAGTGGCAGGCGCAGCCGCCGGTGGGGAGCACGTGGTTGGAGCCGGCCGCGTAGTCGCCCAGCGAGACCGGGGCCCAGGGGCCGATGAAGATCGCGCCCGCGTTGACGACGCGCTCGGCGACGGCGGCGGCGTCGGCCGTCTGGATCTCCAGGTGCTCGGCGCCGTAGGCGTTGACGACGCGCAGGCCCTCGTCGACGCCGTCGACCAGCACGATCGCGGACTGGCGGCCCGCGAGAGCCGGGCGGATGCGGTCCTCGATGTGCTTGGTGGCCTCGACCTGCGGCTGGAGCTCCTTCTCGACCGCGTCGGCGAGCGCGACGGAGTCCGTGACGAGCACGGCGGCGGCGAGCGGGTCGTGCTCGGCCTGGCTGATCAGGTCGGCGGCGACGTGCACGGGGTCGGCGGTGTCGTCGGCGAGGACCGCGATCTCGGTCGGGCCGGCCTCGGAGTCGATGCCGATGACGCCGGTGAAGTACCGCTTGGCGGCGGCCACCCAGATGTTGCCCGGCCCGGTGACCATGGGGGCGGGCGGGCAGGACTCGGTGCCGTAGGCGAACATCGCGACGGCGGTGGCGCCGCCGGCCGCGTAGACCTCGTCGACGCCGAGCAGGGCGCAGGCGGCCAGGATCGTGGGGTGCGGCAGCCCGTCGAACTCGGCCTGCGCCGGCGAGGCGAGCGCGATGGAGGGGACACCGGCCTCCTGCGCCGGGACCACGTTCATGATCACGGACGAGGGGTAGACGGACCGGCCGCCGGGGGCGTAGAGGCCGACGCGCTCGACCGGCACCCACTTCTCGGTGACGGTGCCGCCGGGCACGACCTGGGTGGTGTGGGTGGTGCGGCGCTGCGCGCGGTGAACGGTGCGGGCGCGCCGGATCGACTCCTCCAGGGCGGCGCGGACGGCCGGGTCGAGCTGCTCCAGGGCCTCGGTGAGGGCCTCGGCGGGGACCCGCACGGAGGTCAGGCGTACCCCGTCGAACTTCTCCGCGAAGTCGATCAGCGCCGCGTCGCCCCGATGATGCACGGCCTCGCAGATCGGACGCACCTTCTCCAGGGCGGCCGAGACGTCGAAGTCGGCTCGGGGCAGCAGGTCGCGCAGGGCGGGTCCCTCGGGGAGGGCGTCGCCGCGCAGATCGATTCGGGAGATCACAGGCCCAATTCTCTCAGACCCGCGTCGGCGGCCGTCCACGCGTTCCAATGGCTGATACGGCTCGCGCGGGAACCCGGAAGATCCTCTTCACGTCTAGCGTTCAGGCTGTCACTCAGCGGGCATCACCAGCGTAAACAGTTGCTGGATACACGTGCATGCACAGGACGGGGGAAGGAAGAGTCGTGAGCGAGGGGCCCGGCCTCCGGGACGACGGGGACCTGCCGGAGGACCTGACCGCCGCGGAAGCGGGCATGTGGCAGGCCTTCCGCAACGGCAGCGTGTACGACCTGCGCAACGGGGACGTCGCCGTGGACGATCCGCACGGCGGCCACCCCTGGGGCCCCGAGCGGACCGTGCGGGCCCGGATCGTGGCCTGGTTGCTGCTGGACGGCCCGCCCGCGCTGGCCGGCCGGGTGTCCGCGCTGAAGCTGGTCGGCGTCCAGATCAAGGGTGTCCTGGAGCTCGCGGGCGGCCAGGTGGTGCCGTACGTGGAGATGAAGGGCTGCCGGTTCGAGAAGGAGATCCTGCTGCCGGAGGCCCGGTTCACGACCGTCCGGCTGGTGGACTGCTCGGTGCCCCGGCTGGAGGCCGCCCGGCTGCACACGGAGGGCGATCTGCATCTGCCGCGCTGCCGGTTCCACAACGGGGTGCGGCTGGCGGACGCCCAGATCGGCACCGATCTGCTGCTCAACCAGGCGGTCGTCTACCGCGACCGGCACGGCCGCTCGCTCTCCGCCGACGGGCTGACCGTCGCCCAGGACGTCCAGGCCGAGATGCTGGAGTCGCACGGCGAGCTGAGCCTGCGGGGCGCGACGGTCGGCGCCTCGCTCAGCCTGCGCGGCAGCCGGCTCGCCAACCCCTACGGCCGCCTCGCCCTGAACGCGCCGCAGCTGACCGTCGAGCGCACCCTGTATCTGACCCCGGCCGGCCTCGGCAATCCGCTGCACACCAGCGGCAGCACCCCCGCGCGCGGGACCCGCGTGCAGCGCTTCGAGTGCCAGGGCGGGATCAGACTGGACGACGGGCGGTTCGGGGACTCCGTCGACCTGGAACGGGCCCGGTTCACCTTCACGGACGAACAGGAGCTGTCGCTGCGCCGCGTGCAGGTGCCCGAGCTGCGCTTCCTCGGGGAGAAGCCCGAGCGCGGCAAGGTCGTCCTGTCCGGGGCCCGCGTCGGCGTCCTGATCGACAAGTCGGAGAGCTGGCCCGGCCCGGGCAACCTCCACATGGGCGGCTTCCAGTACGAGACCCTCGTACCGCGCGGCCAGTTCCCGCTGGCCGAACGGCTGGAGTGGGTGGCGGCGGCGACCGCCGAGTACAGCCCGGAGCCGTACGAGCGGCTGGCGACCGTGCTGCGGGCGGGCGGGGACGACGAGGGCGCCCGCGAGGTGCTCCTCGCCAAGCAGCGCCACCGGCGGGAGAACCTGCCGCTCGCGGCCAAGCTCTGGGGGTACGCGCAGGACTGGACGGTCGCGTACGGGTACCGGCCGGGCCGGGCGGCGGTGTGGATGGCGGTGCTGTGGGCGCTCACCTCGTACGCCTTCTCGCACGCCGAGCATCCGCCGATGAAGAGCGGTGAACACCCGGATTGGAACGCGTCCCTGTTCGCCCTGGACCTGCTGCTGCCGGTCATCGACCTCGGCCAGGTCGGCTACTGGCAGCTGGAGAACAGCTGGCAGTGGCTGGCGGCGGTGGTCATCATCCTGGGCTGGATCCTGGCGACGACGGTGGCGGCGGGCGCCACCCGACTTTTGAGCAGGAACTGACCGGTTCCGTATCGGAGTTGACCGACGATTTCGTACTGATCTCCGATTCAGACAACCTGACTCGTCGTCCCTCCGTCTTCACAGCGAACCATCAATCCGCGAAACCACGACGGTGAGCACCCGGCCCGCGAGAGCGGCACCGGGCGAGGCGCAAAAGGGGGGCCAGGCGCCATGGATCCGCTGCGTGCGCTCGTCCGTACGGCCCGGATGGTACGTCACACCTCACGGCTCGCCGTGGGGCTGCCGGCCGACGACGAGGTGCTGCTCGACGCCCCCGACGAGCGGCTCGGGCCCGCGCTGGTGGCGGCCGGCCGCGGTGACCACACCCTGGCGGCGAAGCTGCTGGCGACCACCCGGGAGTCGGCCGAGTGGGAGAACCGCGACCGGTACGCGCTACGGCTGGCCGCGTTCGCCCACGCGCGCGACGCGTGGCTGCGGACCTGGCACCGGGCCGCACCGCACGACCCGGACGTCCTGCTGGTCAGGGCCGAACTGGCGGTGGCCCGCGGCTGGTGCTCCCCCGCCCGGGCCGAACTGCTGCGCGAGGCCGGCCCGTTGATCACGGCGGCGGCCGAGGGCGAGCCGCGCGATCCGGTGCCCTGGCGGATCGCGCTCGACCACGCCCGGGGCACCGGGCTCGACCACACCGGCTTCGAGCGGCTGTGGACGGAGGCGGTCCGCCGCTCACCGCACCACTACGGCTGTCATGTCTCGGCCCTGAAGTACCTGTCCGCCGCGTGGTACGGCTCGCACCGCGAGTGCTTCGACTTCGCCGAGCGGGCCGCCGACGACGCGCTCCCCGGGTCCCTCGTCCGGGCCCTGCCGGTGCGGGCGGCCTTCGCGTACCTTGCCGACGGCGGCGGGGCCGCGATCCCCCGCGCGCGGCTGGACGGGGCGGCGGACGGCGCGATCGCGCTCTCCGCCGAGTACGGCCCCGGCGACCCGTGGCCGGCCGAGGTCCGCAACCTGCTGACCTACGTCCTGGTCCGGCTGGAACGCTGGTCCGACGCCCTGGCCCAGCTGCGCTCGATCGGCCCGTACGCCACGTCGTTCCCCTGGGACCGGGTGTCGGACGATCCGCTGGGCCAGTTCCTCCAGCTGCGGGACGGAGTACGGCTGGAGGTGGCGTGCTCGATCCCGCTGTGCGCGCGGCCGGGGAGGCCGGCGCGGGCCGACGGGTAGCCCTCCCGGGAGGTCACCAAACGAGTACGGACGAACGCGTCCGCCCCGACGACCATTAGGCTCTGGCCTCGTGACCACCGTCCGGCTGCCGCTCTTCCCCCTGAACTCGGTGTTGTACCCGGGGCTCGTGCTTCCTCTGAACATCTTCGAGGAGCGCTATCGCGCCATGATGCGCGAGTTGCTGAAGACCCCCGAGGACCAACCCCGCCGCTTCGCCGTGGTCGCCATCCGCGACGGCCACGAGGTCGCGCCGAGCGCCCCCGGCATGCCGGATCCGACCGCGCTGCCCGACCGGGGCCCCACGGCGGGCTTCGGCGAGGAACCGACGAAGGCGTTCCACTCCGTGGGCTGCATCGCGGACGCGGCCACCATCCGGGAGCGCGACAACGGCACGTACGAGGTCCTCGCGACCGGTACCACCCGCGTGCGCCTGCGCTCGGTGGACACCACGGGCCCGTTCCTGATGGCGGACCTGGAGGAGCTGCCGGAGGAGCCGGGCGACGAGGCGGGCGCGCTCGCCGAGGGTGTCCTGCGGGCGTTCCGCCAGTACCAGAAGCGGCTCGCGGGTGCCCGGGAGCGCTCGCTGTCGACGGGTGCGGACCTGCCCGACGAGCCGGCCGTCGTCTCGTACCTGGTCGCGGCGGCGATGATGCTCGACACGCCCGCCAAGCAGCGGCTCCTGCAGGCCCCCGACACGGCGTCCCGGCTGCGTGACGAGCTGAAACTCCTGCGCGCCGAGTCCGCGATCATCCGTAGTCTGCCGTCGTTGCCCGCGTCGGAACTGACGCGGGGCCCGACGAGCCTCAACTGACGCACACGAGAAGGCCGATGGCGAAGAAGTCGAAGAAGCAGCAGGCGGGTGGCACGCCCGCGACGGTGGCCCTGACCGCGGCGGGCGTGGAGTACACCGTGCACGCCTACGAGCACGATCCGGCGCATCCCTCCTACGGCGAGGAGGCGGCCGAGGCGATGGGCGTGGCGCCCGAGCGGGTCTTCAAGACCCTGGTGGCGGACGTCGACGGCGCGCTCGTGGTGGCGGTCGTGCCGGTGGCGGGCTCGCTGGACCTGAAGTCGCTGGCGACGGCGGTCGGCGGCAAGCGGGCGGCGATGGCCGACCCTACGCTGGCGGAGCGCACGACGGGGTACGTGCGGGGCGGGATCTCTCCCCTCGGCCAGCGCAAGCGGCTGCGCACGGTGCTGGACGCGTCGGCGGACGCGCACGACACGATCTGCGTCTCGGCCGGGCGGCGGGGCCTGGAGGTCGAGCTGTCCCCGGGGGACCTCGCGAAGCTCACGGAGGCGGTGTCGGCGCGGATCGCTCGCGCGTGACCCTCCGGGGGGCGGCGCGTTTTCGGCTGCGGGTGCGTGGGGGCTGGTCGCGCAGTTCCCCGCGCCCCTGAAAAGCAGGGGCTGCGCCCCATGCTTTTCATCCCGCAGCCCCGTCGCCTTCAGGCCCTCAGGGCCGTTGCGCTTCAGGCCGCAGGCCGTGGTCTTTCAGGCCCGCAGGGCCTGAAGCTTTTAGGGGCGCGGGGAACTGCGCGAGACGCCCCACTCCCCCGCACCCGCCGACGTACCCGAACCCCCGAGCTACGAGGCGCCCGAAAACCCCGGCTCGGACTCAAGCGGCTCAGGATCCCGTGGCCCGAACATCGCCGTCAGCCCCAGGTGCACCAGCAACGCGGCCAGCGGCCACGCCAACAGCGCCCCCTTCGCCGCGAGCTTCAGCGGCGCCGAGAACGTCACCCCCTGCCCGACCTCCTTCGCCCGCGCGGCGACATCGGTCCCGGGCCCGAGCCACACCCCGAGCCGCCACGCCACCACGGCCCCCAGCAGCCCGCCGATCAGGAGCGCCACGGTGAGCGGCACCCCGCCACGCCGGCGCAGCAGGAAGACGACGAGCGCGCTGAGCGCCCCCGCACCCAGGGCCAGCAACGTGAACGTTCCGTCGACACCCACGGCCTGCTCGCCCTCGGTGTCCTTGAAGTAGACGGCCGAGCCGTCGGAGACGAGCGGCACGTGCGGCGCGAGCCACCACCACAGGACGCCCAGCAGCGCGCCACCGAGCAACGTCATGACCACGGTGACGACGGCGGCCTCGATCAACTCGGTCCTGAGCCCGGGGCCGGCCGGCTTCTCCGGCTTCTCCGGCCCGTACCAGGGTTCCGCCCCGCCCCCACCGCTGGTGGGCGGTGGAGCCCACGGGTCGTTCGGGGACTGGTCGTGCGGCGGCGGTGGAGGAGTCAACGGTGCGGTCACTCTGCCATCGTGCCAGGCCCGCCCGCGCGCCGCGTCACCGGACGGCGGCCCGCCGGTACGCCCAGGTGGCGGCGGCGAGCGAGACGACGCCGACCCCCGCGCACACGGCGAGGTCCCCGAGCACGAACGCCCAGTCGGGGTTCGGCCCGAACGTCCGCGCGAGAGCCTCCACGCCGTACGTCGACGGCAGCAGATCCCGGGCGAACTGGACGAAGCCCGGCATCCGGTCGGCCGGCAGCACGCCCAGCAGCAGCGCCGCCGACATGCCGAGCTGACCGAGCACGGTGGCGAGTTCCGGTCGCGGGGCGAGCAGCCCCAGCGCGGCGCCCAGGCCGGCGAGCGCGGCCCCCGCGAGCGGGATCACGGCGGCGAGCACCCAGAGGTGGGTCAGCGGCAGCCCGAAGAGCACACAGCCGAAGACGGCGGTCACGACGGTCCCCGGCACGGTGAAGGAGGCGTACGCGCCCGCCGCGCCCAACACCACGGCCGCCGGCGGGACGGGCAGGGTCGCGTAGTGGTCGAGCCCGCCGCTGGACCGCAGCTGCCCGAAGTACTGGGCCAGCAGGTTCAGGGCGACGAAGGCGACGACGAGTACCGACGAACCGGCGACCACGGCGTGCGCCTCGGCGCCGCCGTCCACCACCCCGCGCATCAGGATCATGATCCCGATCGACTGGAAGGTGGCCACGAACAGCAGCGGGATCCGCGCGACCCGCGCCCGGGACAGCTGCGCCCGGTACACCGCGCAGAGCGACGGCCACAGGCGCGCGCGGGGCCCGAGCTCGGCGGCTCCGCGCGCCACGCGCTCCTCCACCGCCAGGGCCTTGCCCGGCAGGATCTCGGCGGGTACGACACTCACGTCGAGTTGCTCCCCTTCGCTTTGGCTGTCGCCCATTTTCGTACGGCTGCGGCAGCCCTGCCGTTCACGTCCGCTTCGACTGTTCTCCGGTTCACGCCCGCGTCCCTCACCCCTTGACCAGTCCCTGAACGCTGCCCGCACTGCCGCCGAGCGCCAGGTAGACGTCCTCCAGGCTCGGCGTGGCGAGGGTGAAGTCGTCGAGCGCCACGAAGGCGGCGCCCCCGGTCACGGTGGCCACCACGGCGCGCGCCTCCTCGGGTGCGAGCCGGAGCGTCCAGCGGCGCCCGGACTCCACCGCGCGCGGGCGCAGGGCCGCGACCTCAGGCACATCCAGCGGGGCCTTCTCCCGCCACACCAGGTCGACCCGCACCTCGCCCGCGACCTGCTCCTTCAGCCCGGCCGGCGTGTCGCAGGCGATGACCCGGCCCTGGTCGAGGACGGCGACCCGGTCGAGCACGGTCTCGGCCTCGATGACGTTGTGGGTGACCAGCAGGACGGTGGTGCCGGACTCGGCGCGCCGTCGATCGACGGCGGCCCACACGGCGCGCCGGGCCACCGGGTCCATCCCGCTGGTGGGCTCGTCGAGCACGAGCAGCGGGCGCTCCCCGACGAGCGCGGTGGCGAAGCAGGCGAGCCGCCGCTGACCGCCGGACAGCTTCTTCAGCGGCCGCGCGGCGAGCCGGGTCAGCCCCAGCTCCTCCAGCACCGCGTCCCGCTCGGCCCGGGCCCGCCGTACGTCCAGCCCGCGCAGCCGCCCCGTGGTCTCGGCGGCGAGCGCCACGGTCAGCTCGTCCAGGGCGGTGGACTCCTGCCCCAGGTAGGCGAGGATCCGGGCGGCCCGCTCCGGGTGCCGCACGATGTCGTGGCCCAGGATCTCGACGGTGCCGTCGTCGGGCCGCATCAGCCCGGTCAGCTGTCGTACGAGTGTGGTCTTGCCGGCCCCGTTGGGCCCGAGCAGCCCGAAGATCTCCCCGCGCCGGACCTCCAGCGCCACCGCGTCGTTGGCCCGCACCTCGGGAGTCGCCGGCGTCCCGCGCCGTCCCCGGGTCGCCGGATAGGTCTTGGTGAGCCCCCGCACAGCACACACGACATCCCCACCATGCCGGACCGCCTGTGCCGTACGCGTACTCACGAGGGACGAGCCTACGGGGTCGGGAGGGCTGTCCCCTCTCCGGGGCACCGCAGCGCGCCCCGTCAGGGGCGCGGGGAACTGCGCGACCAGCCAGAATCAACCCGCAGTCGCCCGAAAACGGTCAGCCCCGGCCCGTGAGGCGCCCTTACCGCTCCCCCGCCGGCGCGTGCTCGACCCCGGTCCGCACATCGATCTCCCGCCAGAACCCGGCCCTGATCGCATACCGGTCGTGCTCGTCGATCTGATCGTCCTTGTGCGCCAGCAACCCGAACCGGGCGGCGTACCGCAGCAGCTCCCCGTCCACCCGGTGCGGCACCCTCGGATACATCCCCGACAGCTTCTGCAGATGCGACTGATCGGTCAGCCGGGCCATCCACCGCCGGGCGAACACCTGTCCGACCTCGAAGGGATCGCCCCCCACGGTCGTGATGTCCTCCTCCCGGTCGGCCCACCGCTGCTCCGCCGTCGTCAGCTGCGCCAGCGTCGGCATCGCCGCGGCCTCCGGCGGCTCCGCCGCGCCCCCGGGCCGGTCCACCCAGCCCTTGTCGGACGACCACCTGAGCGTGGCGGTGGCCGGATGCTGCACGGCGTGCGCACCGGGCCCGCGCATCGCCGCGAGGTCCTTCGGCGTCGGTACGCCCCCCTTGGGCGCGGACGCCCGCTCTTCGCTGCCGTTGCGCGCGGCACCGGCCGCCGACGCGTGCTCCGGCTCGCCCGGCGCCCGCTCGGCGGCCGCAGCGAGCGCCGACTCGGGCAGCGGCGCCGAAAGGATCGCGGCGATCTCCGGCCGAGGCACCGGCTGGGGTGCGCAGATCCCGCCGAGATCCTTGGCCCGTACGGCCTTGGTGATCCAGATCCGGTCGAGCACCCGCCGCTCGTCGGCCTCGGCCACCAGGTCCTCGGACTGGTTGTAGTCGCCGTCGGCGGCCTGCACGGCCCACAGGTGGACGGCGACGCCGTGCTCCTTGGCGGCCATCATGCCGGGCAGCAGATCCCCGTCGCCGGTCACGAGCACCACGTCGGAACAGGCGCGGTTGCGGGCCAGTTCGGTCAGTTCGGCGTGCATGGCGGCGTCCACGCCCTTCTGCGCCCAGCGTCCGTCGCTGCGGGTCAGCGCGCCCAGCCGGACGGTCACCCGGGGCATCACGCGCAGCCTGCGGTGCTCGGGCTGCGGAACCCGGTCGGGGGCGCCGTCGAACCAGTAGATGCGCAGCAACGGCCGTTCGGTGTCGGCCTCGGCGCGCTCGCGCAGCCCCTGGATGAGGGCGGCGTGATCGACGGTGATGCGGGAGCGGGAGGGTTCCCCGGCGAGGAGGCTGGCGGCCGCGCCGAGCAGATACCCGGCGTCCACCAGGACGATGCAGCGGTCCACGCGATCCACCCTCTTTCCGGGAGGTTTGCTTCGGGCTTCCTTCGAGTCTGCCCGACCGCGCGGAGGTTAACGGCCGGAACTCGATCTTCGGCGTGGCGTATCCGGGCGCGCGCCCCCCTGTATCGCGGTCCTTGGACCGACAACTCTCGTCACGGACGGTGATTTTCCGAAATGCGCACCTTGTCATGCTATGTGAGTCTGGTCGCGGCCCTGGCCCCTAGATCCCCCACAGGAGGCAGATCACCATGGCCAAGAACAAGAAGCAGGACCGTAAGCAGCCCCAGTCCGAGCGTGGTCAGCAGCAGGCCCAGCACTCCTCGCTGGAGTCACAGACCGAGCAGCGCGCGACCCAGGTGACGCCCGGCGACATGGCCCGCAAGGGCCGGCAGAAGCGCTTCGGTCACAACTGACATCTGCGTAAGGGCTGTTGCAGCCCAGGTACACCGAGGGGCGCGTCCGGAAGACCGGATGCGCCCCTCGTGCGTTCACGCCCGTCGGGCCCCGAACTCGTCCGAGGTCCGCCCGGGTCCGCTCAGCCGGCCAGGCAGGAGGGTCCGAGCAGTACCTTGAGGTCGCCGAACAGGGCCGGGTCGGGCTTGACCCGGTGCCGGTCGAGGCGGAGCACGGTCGTCTTGGTCGGGCCCTGGAGCCTGATCCGGACTTCGCTGTCGCCCTTGTGGTGGGTGAGGATCTCGCCGAGCCGGCTGACCATGGGCGGGGTGACCCGGGTCGCCGGGATGGTGAGGATCACGGGCGCGTTGGTGCCCGCGTTGGAGAGGTCGGGGACCTGCATCTCCATCGCGACCAGCCGCGGCACGTCCTCGCGCTTGTCGAGGCGGCCCTTGACGAACACGACGGCGTCCTCGACGAGTTGCGTGGAGACGAGCTGGTAGGTCGCCGGGAAGAACATGCACTCGATGGAGCCGGCCAGGTCCTCGACGGTGGCGATGGCCCAGGCGTTGCCCTGCTTGGTCATCTTGCGCTGGAGGCCCGAGATGATGCCGCCGATGGTGACGACCGCGCCGTCCGCGTGCTCGCCGCCGGTGAGCTGGGCGATGCCCGCGTCGGCCTTGTCGGCGAGCACGTGCTCCAGGCCGAAGAGGGGGTGGTCGGAGACGTAGAGACCGAGCATCTCCCGCTCCTGGGCGAGGAGATAGGTCTTGTCCCACTCGTCGGTGGTGAACTCCACGTCGAGCCCGAAGCCCGGCTCGCTGGTGTCGTCCTCGCCCATGCCGCCGAAGAGGTCGAACTGCCCCTCGGCCTCCTTGCGCTTGACCGCGACCACGTTGTCGATCATCGGGTCGAAGTGCGCGGTGAGGCCCTTGCGCGTGTGCCCCATGGAGTCGAAGGCGCCCGCCTTGATCAGCGACTCCGTGGTCCGCTTGTTGCAGGCGACCGCCTCGACCTTGTCGAGGTAGTCCGGGAAGGAGGCGTACTTCCCCTTGGCCTTGCGGCTGCGGATGATCGACTCCACCACGTTCGTCCCGACGTTGCGGACGGCGGAGAGGCCGAAGAGGATCACGTCGTCGCCCTGGGCGGCGAAGTTCTGCTCGGACTCGTTGACGTTCGGCGGGAGCACCTTGATCTTCATGCGCCGGCACTCGTTGAGGTAGACCGCCGACTTGTCCTTGTCGTCCTTGACCGAGGTGAGCAGCGCGGCCATGTACTCGGCCGGGTAGTTGGCCTTGAGGTACGCCGTCCAGTAGGAGACCAGGCCGTACGCGGCGGAGTGGGCCTTGTTGAAGGCGTAGCCGGCGAACGGGACCAGCACGTCCCACAGGGCCTGGATGGCCTCGTCGCTGTAGCCGTTCTTCTTGGCGCCGGCCTGGAAGATGGTGAAGTTCTTCGCCAGTTCCTCGGGCTTCTTCTTGCCCATCACGCGGCGGAGGATGTCGGCCTCGCCGAGCGAGTACCCGGCGATGATCTGGGCGGCCTTCTGCACCTGCTCCTGGTAGACGATCAGGCCGTAGGTGACCGCGAGGACCTCCTGGAGCGGCTCCTCCAGCTCCTTGTGGATCGGGGTGATCTCCTGGCGGCCGTTCTTGCGCTCGGCGTAGTTGATGTGCGAGTTCATGCCCATCGGGCCAGGCCGGTACAGGGCCGAGACGGCGGAGATGTCCTCGAAGTTGTCGGGCTGCATCTGGCGGAGCAGGGAGCGCATGGGGCCGCCGTCGAACTGGAAGACGCCGAGGGTGTCGCCGCGGCAGAGCAGTTCGAAGGTCTTGGGGTCGTCCAGCGGGAGGGAGAGCATCTCCAGGTCGATGCCCTTGTTGGCCTTCACCATCTTGATGGCGTCGTCCATGATCGTGAGGTTGCGCAGGCCGAGGAAGTCCATCTTCAGCAGGCCGAGCGACTCGCACTGCGGGTAGTCCCACTGGGTGATGGTCACGCCGTCGGTGTGCCGCACCCAGATCGGGGCGTGGTCGACGATGGGCTCGCTGGACATGATCACGCCGGCGGCGTGCACACCCATCTGCCGGACCAGGCCCTCGACGCCCTTGGCGGTGTCGATGACCTTCTTCACGTCCGGTTCGTTCTCGTACATCGACCGGATCTCGCCCGCCTCGCTGTAGCGCGGGTGGGAGGGGTCGGTGATGCCGTTGAGGTCGATGCCCTTGCCGAGGACGTCGGCGGGCATGGCCTTGGTGAGCCGGTCGCCCATCGCGTACGGGTAGCCCAGCACGCGCGCGGAGTCCTTGATGGCGTTCTTCGCCTTGATCTTGCCGTAGGTGCCGATCATGGCGACCTTGTCGGCGCCGTACTTCTCCGTCACGTATCGGATCACCTCGACGCGCCTGCGCTCGTCGAAGTCGATGTCGACATCGGGCATGGAGATGCGCTCGGGGTTGAGGAACCGCTCGAAGATCAGGCCGTGCGGGATCGGGTCGAGGTCGGTGATGCCCATGGCGTACGCGACGATCGAACCGGCCGCGGAGCCTCGGCCCGGACCGACCGCGATGCCCTGCTTCTTGGCCCACATGATGAAGTCGGCGACCACGAGGAAGTAGCCCGGGAACCCCATCGAGATGATGGTGTCCATCTCGTACTCGACCTGCTTCATGCGGTCGTCCGGGATGCCGTCCGGGAAGCGGCGGTGCATGCCGCGCATGGTCTCCTCGCGGAACCAGCTGACCTCCGTGTACCCCTCGGGGATGTCGAACTTCGGCATCAGGTTCTTCGCCTCGAACATGCCGCTGGTGTCGATCTGCTCGGCCACCAGCAGGGTGTTGGCGCAGCCTTCCTGCCAGGCGTCCGAGGAGTCGATGGCGTACATCTCGTCCGTGGACTTCAGGTAGTAGCCGGTGCCGTCGAACTTGAAGCGGTCCGGGTCGGAGAGGTTCTTGCCGGTCTGGATGCACAGCAGCGCGTCGTGCGCGGTCGCCTCGTGCGCGTACGTGTAGTGCGAGTCGTTGGTGACCAGGGGCGGGATGCCGAGCTTCTTGCCGATCTCCAGCAGGCCGTCGCGGACCCGGTGCTCGATCTCGATGCCGTGGTCCATCAGCTCCAGGAAGTACCGGTCCTTGCCGAAGATGTCCTGGTACTCGGCGGCCGACTTCAGGGCCTCGTCGAACTGGCCGAGGCGCAGCCGGGTCTGCAGCTCGCCGGAGGGGCAGCCGGTGGAGGCGATGAGCCCCTCGGACCACTGGGAGATGGTCTCCTTGTCCATCCGGGGCCACTTCTGGAGCCAGCCCTCGGCGTACGCGTCCGAGGAGAGCTTGAAGAGGTTGTGCAGGCCCGTCTTGTTCGCCGCCCAGATCGTCTTGTGGGTGTAACCACCCGAACCGGAGACGTCGTCCCGCTTCTGGTGCGGCTGGCCCCACTGGATCTTGCGCTTGTTGCGGCGGGACTCGGGCGCGACGTACGCCTCGATGCCGATGATCGGGGTGACGCCGGCCTTCTTCGCTGTGTGGAAGAAGTCGTACGCCCCGTGCAGGTTGCCGTGGTCGGACATGGCGATATGGGTCATGCCCATCTCGTTGCACGCGTCGAACATGTCCTTCAGCCGCGCGGCACCGTCCAGCAGCGAGTACTGGGTGTGGACGTGCAGGTGCGTGAACGGCGGCTTTGACACGGCTTCGGCCTCCAGGGGACACAGGGAAAACAGGCGTGAACGACTTCCCCACGGGCTGCGGACAGTCTGGGGGACAGCGTCGAAGTCTATGCCTCGGCACTGACACGGCGAGGGGTCTCCCCCGTACCTTTCGGGGAGGAGTCGTGGGCACTCCCGTGCGCGCTCGCACGTTGAGAGGTCGACCCACCCGTGATCCACCAGGAGGCACCCAGCGATGTCGGTTCCGCAGCTCAACGACGAGCGACGCGGTGAGGAGATCCTCGCCGTCTTCGACACCGCCTTCGGCCAGCTCCTGGCCGCCGACCCGGCCGCGTTCCGGGTGAAGTTCCGGAAGATGGCGGCCTCGGCCTTCGCGTTCTACCGGGGCACGGCGTGCCTGTTCTACAAGGACCTGGAGGAGGAGAACGCCGGGCGGGGTGGTGGGAGCGAAGGTGCCGGCCCCTACCTGGACGAGCGCACCTCGCGCGTGTGGATCCACGGCGACCTGCACGCGGAGAACTTCGGCACGTACATGGACTCCACGGGCCGCCTGATCTTCAATGTGAACGACTTCGACGAGGCGTACGTCGCCCCCTTCACCTGGGACCTGAAGCGCTTCGCCGCCTCCGTGGCGCTCATCGGGTACGCGAAGGCGCTGAGCGACGAGCAGATCACGGAGCTGGTGGAGACCTACGCGGCCGCCTACCGCGAGCGGATCCACGCCATAGCGACCGGTGCCAAGCGGGACGAGGTGCCCCCGTTCACCCTGGACACCGCCCAGGGCCCGCTGCTGGACGCCCTGCGTGACGCCCGCTCGCTGACCCGCTTCGGCCTCCTGGACTCGATGACGGAGATCCGCGACTTCGAGCGCCGCTTCGCGCCGGGCGGCGGCTCCATCGAGCTGGACGCGGCCACCCGCTACAAGGTGCTGGCCGCCTTCGACGGCTATCTGGAGACGCTGCCGGAGTCGTCCCTGACCCGCCCCGACTCGTACCGGGTGAAGGACGTCGTCGGCCGCCGGGGCATCGGCATCGGTTCGGCGGGGCTGCCGTCGTACAACATCCTGCTGGAGGGGCAGAGCGACGCCCTGGAGAACGACGTCGTGATCTACATCAAGCAGGCCCAGACCCCGGCCGTCTCCCGGCACATCACCGACCAGCGCATCCGTGACTACTTCGAGCACGAGGGCCACCGCACGGTGATCTCCCAGCGCGCTCTCCAGGCGCACGCGGACCCGTGGCTGGGCTGGACCGAGCTGGACGGCGCCGGGCAGCTGGTCGCCGAGGTCTCGCCGTACGCGGTGGACCTGGACTGGAGCGACATCGACGACCCGGAGGAGATCGCGGCGGTCGTCGCCGACCTCGGCCGGGCCACGGCCACGATGCACGCGGCGGCGGACGACCTGACCGGGCAGTCCCTGGTGCCGTTCTCCACGGAGCGGGCCATCGACGCGGCGATCGCGGCGGACGAGGAGGGCTTCGCCCCGCTCCTGGTGGACTTCGCCCACGCGTACGGGGCCCGCGCGCGTGCGGACCACCAGATCTTCGTCGACCTCTTCCGCAACGGCCGGATCCCCGGTCTGCGGAACCACTGAGCCCCTCCGCCGGGCTACCGTCGGACCATGAGGCATCGCCCACTCACAGGAGCCTTTTAGGGGTCCCTTACGGGTGGGCGTGGGAGACTCGTCATCGCCATGGACATATCCGGGACCCCCTTCAGAGCCGTACGCGCGGTGCTGTTCACGACGGTCGTCGTGACGCTCGGCACCGCGTCGCACGTGCTGCTGTCCGGGGTCCCGCTCCCGCTGACCACCGTCGCCGCGATCGCCGCCGCCGTCTTCCTCGTCGCCTACGCGCTGGCCGGCCGCGAGCGCGGCTTCGGGCGCATCGCCGGTGTGCTGGTCCCGCTGGAGCTGACCGCCGACACGGTCTTCACCGCGGGTCAGCACGCCTGCTACGGCGAGGCGGGCGGCCCCGTCACGGGTCCGCTGCGCCAGGTCGGGCTGGACGTGCTGTGCGGCGGCAGCGTCGGCGCACCGCTGGCGCGGGTCACCGGCGGCTCCGAACGGGCGGCGACGCTGCTGGCGGGCGCCGGTCCGACCGCCGCCTGGCTGCTGCTCGCCGCGCACATCGGCGTGGGGCTGCTGGCCGCCGCCTGGCTGCGCCGGGGCGAGCGGGCGCTGGCCCAGCTGCTGGAGGCCGCGGTCGCCGCCGGCTTCCGGCCGCTGCTGATCGCGGTCGCCTCCGTTCTCGTGCGGCCGGCTCCGGCGGAGCACCGGCCGAGGCGCGTCGCGCACCGTACGGCCACCGCCCGCACCCTCCTCTTCGCCCACTCCCTGGGACGGCGTGGACCGCCGTGCTCGGTCACGTTCGCGTGACCGCCTTCTGAGCACGAGCACATCCCCGTCACACCCATCCGCGCACCCCGGGTGCGCGTTTCCCAGGGAGTTCACCCTTATGAGCAAGCGGAACAGCAACGCGGCGAAGTCGGCGGCCCGTGAGCGGCTGCGTCTGGAGCGCGAGCGTCAGGCCAAGCGCGCGAAGGTCAGGCGGCAGGCGATCGTGGCGTCGTCGATCGTCGCGGTCCTCGCGATAGCCGGCGGCATCGGCTACGCCGTCGTCCAGAACAACAAGCCCACGAAGTGGGAGGCGGCCGCCGACGCCACGGTGGTCGCACCGGCCAACGCCACCGGCAAGAACGGCACGACCGTCCTGATCGGCGACTCCAAGTCCGACAACGTGGTCCACCTGTACGAGGACCCGCGCTGCCCGGCCTGCGCCAGCTTCGAGCAAACCGTCGGCGAGACGGTGAACAAGGGCATGGAGGACGGCGACTACAAGCTCTCCTTCACCCTCGGCACCTTCCTCGACGGCAACCTCACGGGCGAGGGCTCGAAGAACGCCCTCAGCGCGCTCGGCGCCGCCCTGAACGTCAGCCCCGAGGCCTTCCTCGACTACAAGGCCGCGCTGTACTCGACCAAGTACCACCCGTCGGAGTCGACCGACGAGTTCGCCAAGGACAGCTACCTGATCAAGGTGGCGAACACGGTCGACGCGCTGAAGAACAACAAGAAGTTCCAGGACGCCGTCGAGAAGGGCACCTACGACGCCTGGGCGATGCGGATGAGCAAGTCCTTCACCGACGCCGAGGGGGTCGAGTCGACCCCGACCATCAAGATCAACGACAAGACGATCAAGAACCCGTCCTCCGTCGCGGACTGGGAGACGGCGCTCAAGGACGCGGGCGTGACGAAGTAGCGACCCGGCGGCCGTAGCCGCGTGCTCGACGCGGCTACGGCTACGGCTACGGCTACGGCGCGATGTACGGCTTGACGCGGCCCCGGTAGTCCTCTGGCCGGACCTCGTTGTAGTACTTGTCGGCGTCCTCGTCGTCCGAGGTGAAGATGTAGGCCGGGCACTCGTCGGACTCGGCCTTGCCGCTGTGCGCGTACTGCTCCTTGCCGGTGCGCGCCTCGACGACCCGCAGCCGGTACGAGGTGTTGTACGTCCGGATCTTCAGCGGCTTGCCGTCGGCCTCCATGTCGCAGACCTTGCCGGTCGCGGTGGCCTTGGTGCGCTCGACGCAGACGACCAGCTCCGCCTGGGCCGGCTTGTCCTCGTAGCCGAGGAACCAGCCCTTGGGGAAGTCCCCGTCGAGGGGCACGCTGCTGTTCCAGCCGTCGCCGGTGCTGTTCATCAGCTGCGCCG
This sequence comes from Streptomyces sp. SP18BB07, assembly GCF_036322545.1. NCBI lineage: Bacteria > Bacillati > Actinomycetota > Actinomycetes > Kitasatosporales > Streptomycetaceae > Streptomyces > Streptomyces sp. SP18BB07. The sequence continues at coordinate 86,498 of NZ_JAQYWT010000363.1, read as the reverse complement.
GGTGCACCGTCTTCTTCGTACGGTCGTAGGCCGGCAGTCCCGCGAAGCCGAGTCCGTCCGTGCAGACCCGCTCCAGGTCCTGGGTGGTCAGCGGAACCTCCGGTTCGTCGGCGGCGGCACCGGCCGACGACGAGCCGCCGCTGCCTCCTCCGGTGCTCCCGGTGCTGCCGGTGCTCCCGGTGGATGACGAGCACCCGCACAGGACCACACCCAGCACTCCGGCGGCGACCCATACCCGGGCACGCTGCATCGACGACCTCCCTGCCGAAAGAGAAAGAAGCAGGCAGGGCATGTCCCCCCGGGTCATGCCCTGTCCCCCTGCCCTGCCGAGACAGAAGCGTGCCGGAGTCCGGGGCGCCGGGTATCGGGGAAGAACCCCCATGTAGTTGTGCGGCCCCTGTGAAACCGGGGGCTACTCTGTACGCGCCTCGAAGACGCGTGCGAGGGGTGCCCGGCGGGGGTGGCGTACGGGGGCGGCGCCCCCGGCGTACGGAGGGGACGTGCGCGCGAAGTACGGGAGGCGTACGGGGTTACCACGACCATCCCGACAGGGCGCAGGGGGCCTTGAGTTGTCGTCGTTCTCGCTGGAGCCGTCGTTCTCGCTGGAGCCGCCGGTCTCGTCGCTGTCCTCGCCCGCCCTGGTCGGCAGGGAGGCGGAGCGCGAGCTGCTGGCGGCCGTCGTCCGGGCCGGCCGGGACGGGCGGGGTGCGTCGGTGTTCGTGCTGGGCGAGCCGGGCATCGGCAAGTCCCGGCTCGTCGAGGAAGCCGCGTCCGCCGCCGCGCACGCCGGGGCGCGTGTCCTGCGCGGACGAGCCGCGTCCGCCGGGCGCGCGGTGCCGTTGCGCCCCCTGGCGGAGGCCGTGTTCTCCGCGTTACGGGGCGACGGGGCGCCCGCGGACGGGGATCTGGGCCTCTACGAGCCGCTGCTGACCCGGCTGTGCGGGCTGGCGCCGCAGGACGGCGCGCCCCTCGTCGGGTACGCCGAGGCGGTGCTCCGGCTCCTGCACGTCCTCGGCCGGGACTGCGGCTGTGTCCTGGTGCTGGAGGACCTGCACGACGCGGACGCCGACACGCTCGCCATCGTCGACTACCTGACCGACAACCTCTCCGGGCAGCGGACCGTCCTGCTGGCGACCCTGCGCGGCGAGTCCGGCCCGGCGCTCGACCTCGCCGCGGCCGCCACGTCCCGCCGTACGGCCCGGACGATCCGACTCGCCCGCCTCGGGGCGGCCGGCACCGCCGAGCTGGCGGCCCGCTGTCTGGGCCGCGACTCCGCCGAGGACGTCCCGGCCGCGGTACTGAACCGGCTGCACACCGTGTCCGAGGGCGTCCCCTTCGTCGTGGAGGAGCTGCTGCGCGCCATGGTCGACGGGGGCGGTCTCGTCCGGGACGGGGACTCCCGCTGGACGGTGACCGGCTCGCTCGACGCCGGTGTCCCCGCCACCATCGCCGCGGCCGTCCTGCAGCGCGTGGACCAGCTGCCGCCCGCCGGTGTCGCCCTGCTGGAGGCGGCGGCGGTCCTCGGCCGGCGCTTCCCCGTGGACATCGCCGCCCGCGCCGCCGGTCTGGACCGCGCCACCGCCCTCACCCAGCTCCGCCACGCCTCGCACGCCCACCTCGTCGCCGACGCCACCACGCCCGCCGACCCCGGCTGGCACTCCTTCCGCCACGCCCTCACGGCCGACGCCATCACCCACCGCCTGCTCCCGGCCGAACGGGCTGCCCTGTGCCTGGCGGCGGCGGACGCGATCGAGGGGACGTGGGGGGTGAGCGGCGAGGAGACGACCTCGGGCGGGACACGTGCCGGTGGGCCCACCCCGACACGCCCGACCGCCCTGGACCCAGCGGCCCACGACGCGCCGGGCCCTGGGGAGCCCCCTGGTGTGCCCGGCCGGCCGCCTCGGGGCCCCGGCCCGGCCGACCGCCCCGACACACCCACTCACGACGACGGCCACGGCACTACCTCCGAGACAGCCGAACGCCCCCTCCCACCGCACCCCACCCACGAACCGGTCGGCCTCTCCCGGGCACCGTTCCGAGGCCCCGAGTCGGTCGGACCGCGGGTGCCGTCCCCCAGCGACCCAGACCCAGCCGCCCCTCCCCTCACCCCGCCCACAGCCGCCGCTCTCTCCCCCATCCCCGTCGGCGAGGACGCCAGTGAGGATCTGTACCGGCTCGCCGCGGAGTTGTGTGTCGCCGGTGGCCGGCCGGCGCGGGCGGCCGTGCTGCTCGCCCGGGCAGGTCGGCAGGCCGTCGCACGGGGCGCGCTGCTGACCGCCGTGGAACTCCTCGACCGGGGCCTGGAACTGGTCGCCGACACGCCGGACGCGCCGCCCGAGGCCGTGGCCCGGCTGCTGGAAGAACTGCTCGGCACGCTGGTCCTCACCGGGGACGTACGGCGCGTACCCGAACTCGGTGACCGGCTGGACCGTGTCCTGACGGTGTCCGGCGCGCCGACCGGCCGACGGGCGGCGGGTTTTCTGACCCGGGCGCGGGCCGCGGCGACCGCCCAGCAGTGGGAGGAGGGCCTGACCGCCGTACGGCGGGCGAGGGACCTGCTCGGCGACACGCCCGACCCGGCGTCCCGCGCCGCGCTGGACGCGGTCGCCGCCCACCTGGTGCTCAACTCGCAGCGCCCGGACCGGCTGGAGAGCGCCCGCGCGCTCGCCGAGGGCGCCGTCGCGACCGCGCAGGAGGTGGGGCTGCCGGAAGTGGCGTGCAAGGCGCTCAACATGCTCGGCTACTGCCTGCGCCCCAAGGACCTGGGCGAGGCCGAGGACGCGTTCGCCCGGCTGGTCGCCACCGCCGAGGCCCACGCGCTGCCGGTGTGGCGGATCCGCGGCCTGCTGGAACTGGGCGTGCTCGACCGCGTCCGGTTCACCGGCACGGACCGGCTGCTCGCCGCGCGCGCGGCCGCCGAGGCCACCGGCGCGGTGCTCATGACCGCCTGGGCCGACATGCATCTCACCCTCGCCCACATCCTGCGCGACGAGCAGGACCGGGCCACGGAGTCCGCGCGTCGCCTCCGGGAGACAGCCCGCCGACTGCGGTTGCGCGAGGTGGAGTTGATCGGCGCGGGCGTGGAAGGCATCATCGCCGCCGCGCTCGGAGAGCGGGAGAAGCTAGACGCCACCCTGCGCACGCTGGAGCGCGCGCTCGCCGGGCGCAGCGCGGGGGCGCTCTGGGGCTACGCCGACACCTCCGTGTGGGGCTGGGCCCAGGGCATCTGCTCCCTGCTGCGGGAGGAACACGACCGCGCGCTGGCCGAGTTCACCGAGGCGGACGCCGTCATGCGGGCGCTGCCCAGTACCCGTGGCGTCACCGGCTTCCTCGGCCCGTACCTCCTGCTGCGCACCCTGCGCGGCACGACCGACTGGGTCGAGCTCGACGGCCCCGGCACCGGACGGCTCGCCCAGGTCCACTGGGACCGTCCCTTCGCCGGCTGGTCCCGGGCCGTCCTGCTGGGCCGCGAGGGCCGGGCCGCCGAGGCCGCCAAGACGGCGGAGGAGGCCCTGACCGACACCGCCGCGATCCCGCTGGCCGCCCACCTCTGTCTGCGGCTGGGCGCCCAGGCCGCACTGGCCGACGGCTGGGGCCGGCCCGTCGAATGGCTGCGCGCCGCCGAGCAGTTCTTCCACGAGCGGGGCACGACCCGGGTGTCCGCCGCGTGCCGGGCGCTGCTGCGCGACGCCGGTTCGCCCGTGCCGCGCCGCCGCCAGGGGCACGACACGATCCCGGGAGAACTGCGCCGCGTGGGGGTGACCGCCCGGGAGTACGAGGTGCTGCGTCTGCTCGCCGCCAGGCTCGGCAACCAGGAGATCGCCGACCACCTCTTCCTCTCGCCCCGCACCGTCGAGAAGCACCTCGCCAGCCTCCGCCACCGCACCGACAGCCCCGACCGCGCGGCCTTGATCGCCCTGGCCAGACGCTATGCCGGGGACCGGTGACCACCGGGGCAACGGGCTCTTCGGAGCCCTGATCGCGGAGTGCGATCCGACGAACACCGCACGGCTGTCTGAACATTGAGCGGATTTCGGGCTTCTGTCTTACCTCCGGCCCTACCCATCAGTAATCTCATCGGCCGTGACCAGTCGCAGATCTCACTCCAGCCCCGACTCCCCGACCAGACCCACGAGTTCGTCCGCCCCGAGCCGCCGTACGGTGGTCAAGGCGGCCACGGCCGGTGCCGTCCTCGCGGCACCGCTGGCGGCCGCGATCCCGGCACGCGCGGCGGAGGCCCCCGCCTTCCTGCACGGGGTCGCCTCCGGTGACCCGCTGCCCGACGGTGTCCTGCTGTGGACCCGGGTGACGCCCACCGCCGCCGCGCTGCCCGGCTCCGGTGTCGGCCCGGACGTCGAGGTCGGCTGGACCATCGCCCTGGACAAGGCGTTCACCCGCGTCGTCGCCAAGGGTTCGACGACCGCGAGCGCGTCGTCCGACCACACCGTCAAGGCGGACGTGCGCGGCCTCGCGCCCGCCACGGACTACTGGTTCCGTTTCTCGGCCGGCGGCACCGACTCGCCCGCCGCCCGCACCCGCACGGCCCCGGCCGCCGACGCGGCCGTCGCCGGCCTGCGCTTCGGCGTGGTGTCCTGCGCCAACTGGGAGGGCGGGTACTTCGCGGCCTACCGGCATCTCGCCGCGCGCGGCGACCTGGACGCGTGGCTGCACCTCGGCGACTACATCTACGAGTACGGCACCGGCGAGTACGGCACCCGCGACCGGGTCGTACGCCCGCACGCGCCGACCCACGAGATCCACTCCCTCGCCGACTACCGCGTCCGGCACGCCCGTTACAAGACCGACCCGGACCTCCAGGCCCTGCACGCGGCCGCGCCGGCCGTCGCCATCTGGGACGACCACGAGATCGCCAACGACGCGTGGTCGGGCGGCGCCGAGAACCACACCGAGGGCACGGAGGGCACCTGGGCGGCCCGTCAGTCGGCGGCCAAGCAGGCCTACTTCGAGTGGATGCCGGTGCGCCCGGCGGTCGCGGGCACCACCTACCGACGGCTGCGCTTCGGCAAGCTCGTCGACCTCTCGCTCCTCGACCTGCGTTCCTTCCGCTCGCAGCAGGTGGGCATAGGCAACGGCGAGGTCGACGACCCGGACCGCACGCTGACGGGCCGGGCCCAGCTCGACTGGCTGAAGGCCGGGCTGAAGTCCTCCGACACGACCTGGCGACTGGTCGGCAACTCGGTGATGATCGCCCCGTTCGCCCTCGGCAACCTCACCGCCGACCTCTTCGAACCCCTCGCCGAACTCCTCGGTCTGCCGAAGGAGGGTCTCGCCCTCAACCCCGACCAGTGGGACGGCTACACCGACGACCGCCGCGAACTCCTCGCCCATCTGCGGGAGAACGCCATCCGCAACACGGTCTTCCTCACCGGCGACATCCACATGGCCTGGGCCAACGATGTGCCGGTCAACGCCGGTACGTACCCGCTGTCGGCCTCCGCCGCCACCGAGTTCGTGGTCACGTCGGTCACCTCCGACAACCTGGACGACCTGGTCAAGGTCCCGGAGGGCACCGTCTCCGCGGTGGCCTCCCCGCTGATCCGCGCCGCGAACCGGCACGTCCACTGGGTCGACACCGACCGGCACGGCTACGGCGTCCTGGACATCACCGCCGCGCGGGCGCAGATGGACTTCTACGTCCTGTCCGACCGTACGAAGGCCGACGCGACCTCGTCCTGGGCGCGCTCCTACCGGACGCGGAGCGGGACGCAGAAGGTGGAGCGGACGTACGACCCGGTGTGATCCGCCCCCGGGCTCACAGGGTTTCGAGGAAGCCGAGCGCCACCTGCCAGGTGGCCTCGGCGGCTTCCTCGTCGTAGTCGGGGAGGTCGGGGTCGGTGTAGAGGTGACCGGCACCGGCGTATCTGTAGACCTCGACGTCGGCGCCTGCCTTGCGCATCTGCAGGTACCAGGCGCTCAGCCAGTCGTCGGGCTCGAAGGGGTCGGGCTCGGCGACGTGCAGTTGAACGGGCAGGTCGTCCACGGAGGCGGTGGCGGCGATGTCCGACGTGCCGTGCAGGAGCAGCAACCCGCGGGCGTTCTTGTCGCCCAGGGCGAGGGTCTGCGCGACGGCGGCACCGAGCGAGAACCCGGCGTAGACGAGCCCTCGCTCCGAGTAGGGCGCGGCGGCCAGGACCGCCCGCTTGAGGAGCTCCTCCCGGCCCAGCTCCTCGTTGAGGGCCCTGCCGTCCTCGACCGTGTCGAACGTCCTTCCGCCGAAGAGGTCGGGGGTCCACACCTCGTGTCCGGCGGCGCGCAGCCGGTCCGCGGCCTGGCGTACGGCGGGCCGCAGACCGTAGGTCGAGTGGAAGAGCATGATGTTCATGGGGCCATGGTGCCAGCCGGGTCCGACAAGGCGTCCGCCGCCCGGTCCCGGCGCCCGTACCCAGAGCGCGGCCGAAGTCACATGTTCAGGACCCCGCGCGGCCGGTTACGTTCGAAGGCATGGAGAACCTACTCCGCCCATTGATCGTCATCGGTGGCTCGGTCGTCCTCACGCTGCTCATCGGCTGGACGACCGATCTGCTGCTGCGCAAAGCGGACCAGCGGCACCACGAGACACCTCTGTGGGGCCTGCTGCGCCGTGGCCGCATCCCCTATCACCTGGTCCTGTGCGCGGCCTTCCTCAGAGGCGCGTACGACGAGGCGCAGCTGCTGGAACAGCACCGCACCGCCATCGGCCGCACCCTCACGCTGGTGCTGATCGGCGCCACGGCCTGGCTGGTGATCCGGATCGCGGCAGCGATAGTGGAGTCGACGTACAGCCGTTACGCCCGCGCCCACCGCGATCCGGCCCGGGTACGCCGGGTGCGGACCCAGGTCTCGCTGATCATGCGGGTCGTCTCGGCGATCGTCGGTGTGGTGGCCGTGGCCTCGATGCTGCTGACCTTCCCGGCGATGCGCGCGGCCGGCACCTCACTGCTGGCCTCGGCCGGACTCCTGGGCATCGTCGCCGGTATCGCCGCGCAGTCCACGCTGAGCAACCTCTTCGCCGGGCTCCAGATCGCCTTCGGCGACATGGTCCGCCTCGGTGACGTGGTCGTGGTGGAGGGCGAGTGGGGCACGGTCGACGAGATCACCCTCACGTTCCTGACGGTCCGCACCTGGGACGAACGCCGGATCACGATGCCGGTGTCGTACTTCACCTCGAAGCCGTTCGAGAACTGGTCGAGGGGCGGCGCCCAGATGACCGGCACCGTCTTCCTGCACGTCGACCACGCCGCGCCGCTGGCCGCGATGCGCGACCGGCTCCGCGACATCCTGCGTTCCTGCCCCGCCTGGGACGGCCGCCACTACGACCTGACGGTCACCGACTCGACCCCCTCCACCATGGAGGTGCGTGCGCTGGTGACCGCCAAGGACCCGGACGACCTGTGGACCGTCCGCGTCTCCGTCCGCGAACAGCTCATCCAGTGGCTCACCGAGACCCACCCGTACGCCCTCCCCCGCGTCAACACCGCCGACGCGGTCCTTCCCCCGACCCACCCCAACTCCCACAACGGCGACGGCAGGGCCCTGCGCACCAACCGAAGCCGCGTCCACGAGCCCCCGAGGGCCCCGGACCGAGGCTGAACACGGCCACCGTCCGCGCGTCGACATGAACATGGGCGGCCCCCCGAACCTCGGGGGGCCGCCGACGACGTCCCCGAGGGCGTACCGGCCAGCCCAGGTCCGCGCCCCACCCGAACAAGCAGCCACGGACGACATCCAGGCGACCAACCACGAGCCAGCAGCCGCCAACGACGCCCGCCCCCCACAGGAGACCCCCACCTCTCCACCAAGGAGCCACGGGCGGCGCGCGGGCGGGCCCCCCAACTCGCAGCCGCCAACGCCCCCCAACCCCCACAAGCGACCCCCACCTCTGCAGCGAGGAGTCACGGGCGGGCGCGGGTGGGCAAGGAGCGGCCGCAAACTCACCGCAGGCTACGCACATCCAGATGCCGCAACACCCGATCCACCACCTCGGGATCCGCCCCCGGTTCACTGCGCGCGGCCAACACCTCATGCCGCGCCGCACTCAACATCTCCCCCTGGATCCGCCGCATCCGACGAAGCCGCCGCACCCGCTGCTCATGCCCCTCGCGCCGCTCGTCCTCCCCCACCTCCGGACTGATCCGCACCCCGATCTCGAAGGCCCGCCGCAACAACCGCTCGGACATCTCCTCCGGCAGCTCCTCCACCTCCTCGATCTCCTTCAGCCGCCGCTTCGCCGCCTTCGCCGCTCGCACGGCCAGCACCTTCTCGAACTCCTTCTCGGCCCCCTCATCCGCCCGCACCCCCAACCGCCGCACCAGCCACGGCAGAGTGAGCCCCTGCAGCACCAGCGTCGCCATGATCACCCCGAACGCGATGAACACGATCTCGTCCCGGTCCGGGAACGGCGCCCCACTGTCCGTCTCCAACGGAATCGCCAGCGCCAACGCCACGGAGGCCACCCCGCGCATCCCCGACCACCACATCACCACGGTCTCGCGCCACGACATCGGGATCTCCTCGTCGTAGTCCCGCTTCGCGTGCAACCGCCGCGCCAGCCACGTCGCCGGCAGCAACCACACCAGCCGTACGAACACGACGACGCCCACGACGGCCGCCGCCCAGCCGAGCATCTCGCCCCACCGCCCCGACGCCGTACGGATCGCGTTGTGCAGCTCCAGCCCGATCAGCCCGAAGGCGACCCCGGTGACCAGCGTGTCCACGACGTCCCAGACGGTGTGCCCGGCGAGCCGCGTCATGACGTCGTCCGCACCGAGCGCGTACTCCGCGAGGAACAACGCGGTGGTGAGCACGGCGAGCACCCCGGACCCGTGGAGTTCCTCGGCCATCACGTACGACGCGTACGGCACCAGCAGGGTCAGCCCGATCTGCAGCGTCGCGTCCTCGAGGAAGTCCATCAGCTTGTTGGCGGCCCAGCCGAGCCCGATCCCCACGGAGAGGGCGACGACGGCCGACAGCACGAGCTGGAGCGCGGCGCTCGACCAGGAGAACGATCCACTGACGGCGGCGGCGATGGCCACGTGGTAGAGCACGATGGCCGTGACGTCGTTGAAGAGGCCCTCGCCCTCCAGTATCGACACCAGCCGTCGCGGCAGCCCGAGTTGCCCGGCCACAGCGGTCGCCGCCACCGGGTCGGGCGGCGCGACGAGGGCCCCGAGCGCCACGGCCGCCGCTATGGGCAGTCCGGGCACGATCGCGTTCGCCACGGCGGCCACCGCGGCGGTGGTCACGAACACCAGCGCCACGGCCAACAGGAAGATCGGCCGCCGGTTGGCGGTGAACTGCCGCCAGGACGTCCGCCGCACCGCCGCGTACAGCAGCGGAGGCAGCAGCAGCGGCAGGATGAACTCCGGCGGGATCTCCACATTGGGCACGAACCCGGGCAGGGCCAGGGAGATACCCAGCAGCGTCATCAGCACCGGCGCCGGCAGCTTCAGCCGCTCCCCCACCGGCACACTGACCACGGCCCCGACCAGCAGTACGAAAAACAGGGCCAACTGATCCATGGGGGCGCTCCGCTGGTGCTAGACGATCAGGACCGACCGGATGCCCAGGGTGCCCCACCCGCACCGCCGAACGCTAAAGCCTTCGCCGCATCGCCCGATGAGGTAGGCCCGCGTCCACGAACTCCGGTCCGTACGCCTCATACCCCAGCCGCGCGTAGAACCCCAGGGCGTGCGTCTGTGCTCCCAGGTCCACCGCGGTCAGTCCCTTCTCCCGCGCCGCATCCTCGACGGCCCGTACCAGCGCGACCCCGACCCCCAGCCCCCGGGCCTCCGCCACGACGGCCAACCGCCCCAGGGACCCCACACCGGGCTCCCCACCGGTCTTGCCGGCGGCGGCCTCCCCGTACAACAGCCGCCCGGCGCCGAGGGGTGTCCCGTCGTCCCGCACGGCGAGCACATGCACGGCCCCGGCGTCGTACGCGTCGTACTCCAGGTCCTCCGGCACGCCCTGCTCGACGACGAAGACCTGCTTGCGCACCGCGAAACAGGCCTCGCGGTCAGCGGTACCGTCGGCGACGCGCACCTCGTAGGACACCGGCACGGGACTCACGCGTACGTCTCCTCCCGGACCTTGTCCAGGGCCTTCTGCAGATCGGCCGGGTAGTCGCATTCGAACTCGACCCAGCTGCCGTCCCCGGGGTGCTCGAAGCCGAGCCGCACGGCCTGCAGCCACTGACGGGTGATCCCGAGCCGCTTGGCGAGCGTCGGGTCGGCGCCGTACGTGAGGTCGCCGACGCAGGGGTGCCGGTGGGCCGACATGTGGACGCGGATCTGGTGGGTGCGCCCGGTCTCCAGCTTGATGTCGAGCAGGGACGCGGCCCGGAACGCCTCGATGAGGTCGTAGTGCGTGACCGACGGCTTGCCCTCGGCGGTGACGGCCCACTTGTAGTCGTGGTTGGGGTGGCGTCCGATGGGCGCGTCGATGGTGCCGCTCGTGGGGTCGGGGTGGCCCTGGACCAGCGCGTGGTAGCGCTTGTCGACCGTGCGCTCCTTGAACTGGCGCTTCAGCGACGTGTACGCGTACTCCGACTTGGCGACCACCATGAGACCCGAGGTGCCCACGTCGAGCCGGTGCACGATGCCCTGACGCTCGGCGGCGCCGGAGGTCGAGATCCGGTACCCGGCGGCGGCGAGCCCGCCGATGACGGTCGGCCCGGACCAGCCGGGGCTGGGGTGGGCGGCCACCCCGACCGGCTTGACGATCACGACCACGTCATCGTCGTCGTGCACGATCTCCATGCCCTCGACCGGCTCGGCGACGACCTGCACCGGCGCGGGCGCCTGCGGCATCTCGACCTCGAGCCAGGCCCCGCCGTGCACCCGCTCCGACTTGCCGACCACCGACCCGTCGACCGTGACCTTCCCCGCGGCGGCGAGCTCGGCCGCCTTGGTGCGGGAGAAGCCGAACATGCGGGAGATGGCGGCGTCGACACGCTCGCCCTCCAGGCCGTCGGGCACGGGCAGGGTACGGATCTCGGGAATCGTGCTCACCCGACGAGTATGCCGGACCGCCACGACACGCCCGACCGCGCCTGTGGAAAACCCTCGTCCGACCCCGTCCCCCCGTCAGTACTTAGTGAACCCAGTCCTTGATGGGCTCAGTACTTGATGGGCTCAGTCCTTGTGGACGGTCCCGTCCGGGTCGAGCCCCCGGAACGACAGCAGCACGATCAGGATGCCGCCGCACACGATGGCCGAATCCGCGAGGTTGAAGACCGCGAAGCCCTTCGGCGCGATGAAGTCGACGACCGCGCCCTCGAAGACGCCGGGCGACCGGAAGATCCGGTCGGTGAGGTTGCCCAGCGCACCGCCGAGCAGCAGACCGAGCGCGATCGCCCAGGGCAGGCTGTAGAGCTTGCGGGCGAGCCGGGCGATCACCAGGATCACGATCGCCGCGATCACCGTGAAGATGATCGTGAAGGCCTCGCCGAAGCCGAAGGCCGCGCCCGCGTTGCGGATCGCCTCGAACTTCAGCCAGTCCCCGATGATCTCGATCGGCTCGTGGTGCTCCAGCTTCGCGACGACGATCATCTTGCTGACCAGGTCGAGCGCGTACGCCAGCGCGGCGACCCCGAACAGCACGGCGATCCGGCGCCTGCCGCGCGGCTGCGCGGTCGCCTCGGCCCGCTGCGCCGCGGCGTCCTCGCCGCCGTCGGACTGCTCCGGGTCGGCCCCCGCCGCGTCTGGAATGTCCGGCGTACCGATGATGCGCTCCGCCTCTGCCACGTGAGTCCCTCAACCTAGGTTCCTGACTGAGGACAAAGGTACGACACGCCCGCCGCGGACCAGGGGCTCAGTCGGCGATCGCTAGCGGCGTTCCTGCTTCTGCTTGCACTCGACGCACAGGGTGGCCCGGGGGAACGCCTGCATTCGCGCCTTTCCGATCGGATTGCCGCAGTTCTCGCAGAGTCCGTAGGTGCCCGAGGCGAGCCGGTCCAGGGCGCGCTCCGTCTGGTCGAGCATCTCGCGCGCGTTGTGGGCGAGGGACAGCTCGTGCTCGCGCGTGATGTTCTTGGCCCCGGTGTCGGCCTGGTCGTCGCCCGCGCCGTCCCCGGAGTCCCGCATGAGCCCCGTCAGGGCCCGCTCGGAGGCCTCCAGTTCGGTCCTCAGCCGCACCGCCTCGGACTGCAGCTCCGTCCGGGCCTCGGCCACCTCCTCGGGGCTCCAGGGGTCCTCACCGGGGCGTACCGCGAGCTCGCCGGGCTCCACCGCGGCGGGCCGTGCCTTGGGGACGGCGGTGGGCTTCTTCTTCGCCGCCGTAGCCGTACCAGGAGTGTTCTTCGCAACCACCGTCGTGGCTCCCGTCGTCTCGGCGGCCTCGGCCGCGCCCGCCTTCTTGACCGTGCTCTTCGTCGCAGAGGTGCTCTTCTTGGCCGTCGTCGCCTTCTTGGCCGCGCTCTTCCCGACGCCCGACTCGCCCCCGGCCGACCTGTCGCCGCCCGACTTACCGCCGCCCGACCTCCCGGCGACAGACTTCCCGGCGACGGACTTGTCAGGGACGGACTCCTCAGGGACGGACTCCTCAGCTGCGGCTTTCCTGCCCGCCGCCGCCTTCTTCGCCACCGCTTTCGTGGCCGATGCCTTCGCGGCCACCGCCTTCTTCGCCACCCTCTTCTTGCCTGCCGCCTTCACCGCCGCGGCCTTCTGCCCCTCGTCTCCACCGCCGGAGGCCACCGTGGATACACCGGACGCCGACTGCGGTACGGCCGTCTTCTTCGCCACCATGGCCGCGCCCCTTCACATATTGTGATCTTGCACGCGCATCGTGCTGGGACGATAAATCGACCCGAGTCCCGCGGCAACGGGGCAGACCACTCATTTCACCCGCCTCACGACCGTCGCGCGACGAGCCTGCAAGCGTTGTGCCCAGCTCCCCGCCGGGTATTCCGCCGCGCCGGACGTCCCAGGATCCGGACGCCCGACCCGCTCCATTCGGGTCATCCCGCAGGTCACCACACTCCCGCCCGACGAACAAGGCGAAAGCCCTGCCGCAGCGCGCCCACGGCCGCCGGAAATCCGGTCGGCCGCTGTCCGTACGGCGCCGTACACTGGGCGGAGCGAGAAGCGTGGATGGGGACGAGTAGCGTCGTACGCAGCCCAGAGCGACCCGGGGACGGTGGAAGCCCGGGGGCGAGCGCGATGTGAAGATCACCCCGGAGCCGCCGGAAGAAACCCGCACCCGAGGGCACAGTCCGTGGGGCGCGGCGAGTAGACCCGGTATCGCGACCTCAATGAGGGGGTTCACCGGCGCGTACGGCGCGCGGGGGAGCCAAGGAGGGTGGTACCGCGGGAGCGCGCCGCACACGGCGTTCGAAGGATCGAAGCTCTCGTCCCTCCGACGGAAGGCAGCAAGTCCGTTGGAGGAAGCCCGCTCATGACAGAGCCGACGTACCGCCAGGTGCCCGCCCAGGTCGATCTGCCCGCGCTCGAGCACGCGGTGCTCGACTTCTGGCGCGAGCAGAAGATCTTCGCCAAGAGCCTGGAGCAGTCCGAGGGCCGCCCCGAGTGGGTGTTCTACGAGGGCCCGCCCACCGCCAACGGCATGCCGGGCGCCCACCACATCGAGGCGCGCGTCTTCAAGGACGTCTTCCCCCGCTTCCGCACGATGCGCGGCTACCACGTGGCCCGCAAGGCCGGCTGGGACTGCCACGGCCTCCCCGTGGAGCTGGCGGTCGAGAAGGAGCTCGGCTTCAACGGCAAGAAGGACATCGAGGCGTACGGCATCGCCGAGTTCAACGCCAAGTGCCGCGACTCGGTGACCCGGCACACCGACGCCTTCACCGAGCTCACGACCCGCATGGGCTACTGGGTCGACCTCGACGACGCCTACCGGACCATGGACCCCGAGTACGTCGAGTCCGTCTGGTGGTCGCTCAAGGAGATCTTCAACAAGGGCCTGCTCGTCCAGGACCACCGCGTCGCCCCCTGGTGCCCCCGCTGCGGCACCGGCCTGTCGGACCACGAGCTGGCGCAGGGCTACGAGACGGTCGTCGACCCCTCGGTGTACGTCCGTTTCCCGCTCACCTCCGGTCCGCTCGCCGGTGAAGCCGCGCTCCTGGTGTGGACGACCACGCCGTGGACGCTGGTGTCCAACACCGCGGTCGCCGCCCACCCCGAGGTCACCTATGTGGTCGCCACGGACGGCACCGAGAAGCTCGTCGTCGCCGAGCCGCTCGTCGCCAAGGCGCTCGGCGAGGGCTGGGAGACCACCGGCCAGACCTTCACCGGCGCCGAGATGGAGCGCTGGACCTATCAACGTCCGTTCGAGCTCGTGGAGTTCCCGGAAGCGGCCCATTTCGTCGTCAACGCCGAATACGTCACGACCGAGGACGGTACGGGTCTGGTCCACCAGTCCCCCGCCTTCGGTGAGGACGACCTCAAGGTCTGCCGCTCGTACGGCCTGCCCGTGGTGAACCCGGTCCGCCCCGACGGCACCTTCGAGGAGGACGTCCCCCTCGTAGGCGGCGTCTTCTTCAAGAAGGCGGACGAAAAGCTCACCGAGGACCTCCAGCAGCGCGGCCTGCTCTTCCGGCACATCCCGTACGAGCACAGCTACCCACACTGCTGGCGCTGCCACACCGCGCTCCTCTACTACGCGCAGCCGTCCTGGTACATCCGCACCACCGCCGTCAAGGACCGTCTCCTCCAGGAGAACGAGAAGACCAACTGGTTCCCGGACTCGGTCAAGCACGGCCGCTTCGGCGACTGGCTGAACAACAACATCGACTGGGCGCTCTCCCGCAGCCGCTACTGGGGCACCCCGCTGCCGATCTGGCGCTGCGAGGAGAACCACCTCACCTGCGTGGGCTCCCGCGAGGAGCTGTCCCAGCTCTCCGGCACCGACCAGTCCGAACTGGACCCGCACCGCCCGTTCATCGACGCGGTCACCTTCCCCTGCCCCCAGGACGGCTGCGGCAGCACCGCCACGCGCGTCCCGGAGGTCATCGACGCCTGGTACGACTCGGGCTCGATGCCGTTCGCGCAGTGGGGCTACCCGTACAAGAACAAGGAACTCTTCGAGTCCCGCTACCCGGCCCAGTTCATCAGCGAGGCCATCGACCAGACCCGCGGCTGGTTCTACACGCTGATGGCGGTCGGCACCCTGGTGTTCGACAAGTCGTCGTACGAGAACGTCGTGTGCCTCGGCCACATCCTCGCCGAGGACGGCCGCAAGATGTCCAAGCACCTGGGCAACATCCTGCAGCCGATCCCGCTCATGGACCAGCACGGCGCCGACGCCGTCCGCTGGTTCATGGCGGCCGGCGGCTCCCCCTGGGCGGCCCGCCGCGTCGGCCACGGCACCATCCAGGAGGTCGTCCGCAAGACCCTCCTCACGTACTGGAACACGGTCGCCTTCCAGGCCCTGTACGCCCGCACGTCGAGCTGGGCACCCAGCGCGGCGGACCCGGCCCCGGCCGACCGCCCGGTCCTGGACCGCTGGCTGCTCTCCGAGCTCCACGCCCTCACCGACCAGGTGACCGGCGCCCTGGAGGCGTACGACACCCAGCGTGCCGGAAAGCTCCTCTCGGCGTTCGTCGACGACCTGTCCAACTGGTACGTGCGCCGGTCGCGCCGCCGCTTCTGGCAGGGCGACAAGGCCGCGCTGCGCACCCTGCACGAGGTCGTCGAGACGGTCACCAAGCTGATGGCCCCGCTGACGCCGTTCATCACCGAGCGGGTCTGGCAGGACCTGATCGTGCCGGTCTCCCCGGGGGCCCCCGAGTCGGTGCACCTGGCCGCCTGGCCGGAGGCGGACCTCTCCGCGATCGACCCCGAGCTGTCCCGGCAGATGGTCCTGGTGCGCCGCCTGGTCGAGCTGGGCCGGGCCACGCGCGCGGAGTCGGGCGTCAAGACCCGCCAGCCCCTCTCCCGCGCCCTGGTGGCGGCGACGGGCTTCGACGCCCTGAACCCCGAGCTGCACGCGCAGATCACGGAGGAGCTGAACGTCAGCTCGCTGGCCTCCCTCTCCGAGGTCGGCGGCTCCCTGGTGGACACCACCGCCAAGGCCAACTTCCGCGCGCTGGGCAAGCGCTTCGGCAAGCGGGTCCAGGACGTGGCCAAGGCCGTGGCGAACGCCGACGCGGCCGCCCTGTCCCTGGCCCTGCGCGAGGGCACGGCGACGGTCGAGGTCGACGGCGAGACCATCAGCCTCGCCCCGGACGAGGTGATCATCACGGAGACGCCTCGCGAGGGCTGGTCGGTGGCCTCCGACTCCGGCGCGACGGTCGCCCTCGACCTGGAGATCACGGAGGAACTCCGCCGGGCGGGCCTCGCCCGTGACGCGATCCGCCTGATCCAGGAGGCCCGCAAGAACAGCGGCCTGGACGTGGCCGACCGGATCGCCCTGCGCTGGACGGCGACGGACCCGGCGGTGACCGCGGCACTGACCGAGCACGCGCCCCTGATCGCGGACGAGGTCCTCGCCACGGACTTCGCCTCCGGCGAGGCCGACGACACGTACGGTGCCCCGTTCACGGACGAGCCCCTGACGCTGACGTTCCGCCTGCGCAAGGTCTGACACCTGCCCGCGCCCCTGACGGGGCGCGGGCAGCTCCCAGCCCCGCCGTGCGTATCCCCGCCCAGCACCAGCCATCGGGCACTACCAAGGCCTGGGGCACCGAGATTCTCGGTGCCCCAGGCCTTCGGCGTTGCGTACGCAGGACATCAGCCCCGCCCCCGAAAAAACACCCACTGGCCCCGGGCCGCTCACAGCACAAGGGCGGGGCCCCGGATCAAAAATCCGGGGCCCCGCCCTGAACGCTGCCGACGCCTACGGCGTACCAGTAATCGTCAGTTGTCGTCCTCGTCGATGAGGAACCCACGCATCGGCGAGGGAGCCTGCCCCATCGGAGAGGGGCCCTGCGGCCGGACCGGAGCCATCGGCTGGGTCATGGCCGGAGACATCTGCTGCTGACCGCCGTAGGAGGGCGCGGCCGGAGCCGGGGCACCGCCCATGCCTCCACCCATGCCGCCCGGGTTGCCACCGTACGACGGGGCGCTCGCGCCGGCCGGAGCCATGGAGGGCGCCGGGGACGGCGGCAGCGACGCGGTCGCCGGAGTGCGCGGCGGGGCCAGCGAGTCGTCCGCCTGGGTCTCCAGCTGACGCAGCTGCGACTCCAGGTAGGACTTCAGACGCGTGCGGTACTCGCGCTCGAAGCCACGCAGGTCCTCGACCTTGCGCTCCAGCGTGGCGCGGGCGGACTCCAGGGAGCCCATCGCGACGCGGTGCTTCTCCTGCGCGTCCCGCTCCAGCGCGTCGGCCTTGGCACGGGCGTCCCGCTCCAGACCCTCGGCGCGGCTACGGGCCTCGCCGACGATCTTGTTGGCCTCGGAACGGGCCTCGGCGATCGCCTGGTCGGCGGTCTGCTGGGCCAGCGAGAGCACGCGCGCGGCGCTGTCGCCGCCGGGACCCTGACCGGGGCCGCCCATCGGACCACCCATGGGGCCGCCCATCGGACCGCCCATCTGCTGCTGCATGGGAGGCTGGCCGCCCATGGGACCCTGACCCATCTGGCCCTGGCCCATCTGCGGCTGCATCTGGCCCTGACCCATGGGGCCCTGGCCCATCGGTCCCTGACCCATCGGGCCGGGACCCTGCTGCCCCTGGCCACCAGGGCCGGCGGGCAGCTGCGGAGCACCGCTCGGCAGCTGGGGCGGGCCACCCATGGGGCCCCCCATCTGCTGCGGCGGGCCCGATATGCCGGCGGGTACGGGTCCACCGGGACCTCGCATACCCTGCTGCTGCATACCGCCCTGTTGCTGCATGCCGCCCTGCTGCATACCGCCCTGCTGCTGCATGCCACCCTGCTGCATGCCGCCCTGCTGGTCCTGGGGCTCCGGCGGCTTGCGCATGTTCTGCTGGTTCTGGGCAGCGGCGCGCGTGGCCGCGGCCAGTTTGGCGCGCAGGTCCTCGTTCTCGCGGAGCAGGCGCGTCAGTTCGGCTTCGACCTCATCGAGGAAGGCATCGACCTCGTCCTCGTCATAGCCTTCTCGGAGGCGGACGGTCGTGAACTGCTTGTTCCGCACGTCCTCGGGGGTCAACGGCATCTCTTCACCTCAACGTAGTCGTCGGCATTCGGCAAGACCGCATCTCTCACACCGCTCCCATCCCGCTGGCTACCACCGCACGCAGGATGAAAACGATGATCATCAGCACGAAGAAGGACAGGTCGAGCGCCACGCCCCCGAGACGCAGCGGCGGAATGAACCGCCGCAGAAGCTTGAGCGGTGGATCGGTGACAGTGTAGGTGGCCTCCAGAACGACCACCATCGCCTTGCCGGGTTGCCATGAGCGGGCGAACTGGAAGACGTAGTCCATGACCAACCGGAAGATCAACACGATGAAGAACACCGTCAGCGCGATGTAGAGGATCGTCAAGACCACGCTCATGTCCGGTGTTTCCCTCTCCCCAATTCCGTGTTGCTCTACCGCTGTTTCCGGTCGTACGTCTCAGCTCTGGTTGAAGAACCCGCCCTCTGCGATGCGGGCCTTGTCCTCCGCCGTGACATCGACGTTAGCAGGCGACAACAGGAACACCTTCTGCGTCACCCGCTCGATGCTGCCGTGAAGACCAAACACCAAACCGGCCGCAAAGTCGACAAGTCGCTTCGCATCTGTGTCGTCCATCTCAGTCAGATTCATGATCACCGGGGTGCCCTCACGGAAGTGTTCCCCGATGGTACGGGCCTCGTTGTAGGTCCGCGGGTGCAACGTGGTGATCCGGTAAGGCTCTCGCTCGGACACGACCTTGGGCATGATCACCGGTGCGTTCTTCTCCAGACTTGAACGTTCTTGTGTGATGGACGCCACGGGAGCGATCCGGGCGGGTCGCACCGATTCCGCGGGGAGCGAAGTGGCGTGCGCCACCGGTTCGCGCTGCACCGGAGGCTGCACCACTCGTACCGATTCATCCCTTTGGGACTGGTGTGACTGGTGTGACTGATGCACCGACTCGTGCCGGCGGTGGTCCCGCTCGGGCTCCGGGTCGAGCTCGGGCTCGAAGTCGTCATCGGGGTCGAATCCCCTGCCGTCGTACCCATCGTCCTCCACGAGGCCGAGGTAGACCGCCATCTTGCGCATCGCGCCGGCCATGCTCTGAGTCCTCCGCTCTGTGGTGGATCGACTGACGACTTCCCAAGTGCCCGCGATCCACGAGGTCGTTGCGCCCGCCTCTCGACGGAATGACCATATTTTCTGCTGTGGTCCGACTTCTTGGCGACGTTACCCGAGCCCGGGACGGACTCCGAGTACCGCAGTGCCGACGCGCACATGTGTCGCTCCGGCCGCCACGGCATCCTCGAGGTCCGCACTCATCCCTGCGGAGACCATGTTCGCAGCCGGATGGGCTCGGCGCAGGTCGGTCGACAAATCCATCAACCGCTCGAACGCGGCCCGTTGGCGTCCGGCGTACTCCCCGGTGAGCGGCGCGACGGTCATCAGACCATCGACCCGCACCCCCGGCGACTCCGCCAGGAGGTCGGCCAACTCTTCGATTCCGCCCGGACCGACACCTCCCCGCTCCCCGCGACCGCTCTCGTCGGCGTCGAGCGCGACCTGGATGAGACATCCCACCTCACGGCCGGCCCGAACGGCCTCTTTCGACAGAGTCGTGACAAGCCTGGAACGATCGACGGACTGCACGAGATCCGCGTAACGCACCACAGAACGGACCTTGTTGGTCTGCAACTGGCCCACGAAGTGCCACACAAGGGACAGATCCGAGCATTCGGCCGCCTTGGGGGCCGCGTCCTGGTCCTTGTTCTCGGCGACGTGGCGCACACCGAGTTCGGACAGGATCCGCACATCGCTCGCCGGGTAGGTCTTGGTGACCACGATCAGGGTCACCTCGTCCCGCTTGCGGCCCGCGGCCACGCACGCCGCCGCGATGCGGTCCTCCACCTTCGCCAGGTTCGAGGCGAGTTGTGCCTTACGGTCGGTCATGTCCCTCAGTCCAGCCAGACATATCCCGCGAGTCGCCCTGTGGCGCGGTCGCGACGGTACGAGAAGTGGTCGCGCGACTCCAGCGTGCACACCGGCGACTGCTCCCGGTCGCGCACTCCGAGGCGCTCCAGCTGTGCGTGCACTCCGGCGCACACATCCACGGAGGGCGTACCCCAACTGGTCTCGGCGTACGCCGCCGGCTCGACGGTGGCCACCTCGGCGCGCATCGCCTCGGGCACTTCGTAACACCGCCCGCAGACGGCGGGGCCGGTGCGGGCGACGATCCGGGCCGGGTCGGCGCCGAGTCCGGTCATGGCCCGTACCGCCGCGGGGACGACCCCGGCGATCATGCCGGGCCGGCCCGCGTGGGCGGCGGCGACCACTCCGGCGACGGGGTCGGCCAGCAGCACGGGGACGCAATCGGCGGTGAGGACGGCGAGCGCGAGACCGCGCCGGGTGGTGACGATCGCGTCGACGGCCGGGATGCCGCCGGAGACGGAGCAGGAGTCGGGGTCGGAACCGGGGCCGGAGTCGGCGGCGGATGGGGAGCCCCACGGTCCGTCGACCACGGCCACGTCCGCGCCGTGCACCTGGTTCATCCAGACGACCCGGTCGGGCTCCAGGCCCAGCGACTTGGCCGCCAGCTCCCGGTTGGTCGTCACGGCGGCGGCGTCGTCCCCGACCGCGCCGCCGAGATTGAGCTCCTCATACGGAGCGGCGCTCACCCCGCCCCACCTGTCGGTGAAGGCGAAGTGCGCGCCGCTCACGTTCTCGCGCTGTCCTATCACTTGAGGAAGTCCGGCACGTCCAGCTCCTCGGCGGCGCTGTCCGAGTAGGACCGGGACGGCGGGACGGGCGGGGCGACCGGAACCTCGTTCACCGGCTCCGGGGCGGGCGCCGCCGGCTCCTCCTTGGGCTTGACGCTGCCGAGCGAGCCGAAGGACGGGCGGCTCTCGGCGGGCCGCGCCGGGGCGGGCTCCTCGCGCTTGGCCGCGGCCGAGCCGAGGATGTTGTCCCGCTTGGCCGGGGGCTGGCCGCCGTCGAAGCCGGCCGCGATGACCGTGACCCGGACCTCGTCGCCGAGGGCGTCGTCGATGACCGCGCCGAAGATGATGTTGGCCTCGGGGTGCGCGGCCTCGCTGACCAACTGGGCGGCCTCGTTGATCTCGAACAGACCGAGGTCGGAGCCACCGGAGATGGAGAGCAGGACGCCGCGGGCGCCGTCGATGGAGGCCTCCAGGAGCGGCGAGGAGATCGCCATCTCGGCGGCGGCCACCGCGCGGTCGTCGCCGCGGGCCGAGCCGATGCCCATGAGGGCCGAACCGGCCTCGGACATGACCGACTTGACGTCGGCGAAGTCGAGGTTGATCAGACCGGGCGTGGTGATGAGGTCGGTGATGCCCTGGACACCGGAGAGCAGGACCTGGTCGGCCGACTTGAACGCGTCCAGCACGGAGACCTGGCGGTCCGAGATGGAGAGCAGCCGGTCGTTCGGGATGACGATGAGGGTGTCGACCTCTTCGCGCAGCTCGGCGATGCCGTCCTCGGCCTGGTTGGCGCGGCGGCGGCCCTCGAAGGTGAAGGGGCGGGTGACCACGCCGATGGTGAGGGCGCCGAGGGAGCGGGCGATGTTGGCCACGACGGGCGCGCCGCCGGTGCCGGTGCCGCCGCCCTCGCCGGCCGTCACGAAGACCATGTCGGCCCCCTTGAGGACCTCCTCGATCTCCTCGCGGTGGTCCTCGGCGGCCTTCCGGCCGACGGCCGGGTTGGCGCCGGCGCCGAGTCCGCGGGTGAGTTCCCGGCCGACGTCGAGCTTGACGTCGGCGTCGCTCATCAACAGAGCTTGCGCGTCGGTGTTGATGGCGATGAACTCGACGCCCTTGAGACCGACCTCGATCATCCGGTTGATGGCATTGACACCACCGCCGCCGACACCGATGACTTTGATGACTGCGAGGTAGTTCTGCGGTGCTGCCACGTCGAAGGCCTCTCGCCTCGAGTTACGTGTCGCCGCTTCGCGGGGTACCCGCGAGCCGACGACTGATGCCGAAGTGGGACGGTCCGAACGCCGACCCGAACCCTAACGCTGAAGTTTAGGGTTACCAGTGTGACTGTTCCTTGGACTCTTCCGAACAGGACACTAAGTCGACAAGTGGCGCACGTTCAACGAACACGCCGAACCTCCCGTTTTTCTTTTCACCCTATGTGATCAGCCGTAGCGGTGCCCAACCAGGGTGCTGGCCTGCGCGTATGTGCGTCAACTCCCTGATGACGCGGGCGCGGTGGGGGCACTCACGTCGAAGTGCGCCGCGCCGGGGGCCGCTTTCAGCAGGGCGGTGAGCGCGCGGCCTTTCGCGCGCCCCCTCTCCGCACTCCCCCAAGCGACCGTACGGTCTCCGCTCAACTCCAGCGAGATGGCGTCGTAGGAGCGGACCTTGACGACCAGCGTCTCCTGCGCGATCGCGGCCGGAATCGCGTCGGCGACCCGCACCGCCTCGCGCACGAGCCGGTCCTCGCCGAATCGCCGCAGACTGGCGGCGGAGGAACCCGACCGAACCACCGTCAATTCCAGTACGGGAACGCCTTCCGGGGCGCGTGAAACCGTGGCAAAACGCACACCTTTCGCGTCCACTTCGACGTACTTGCCCGAATTTCCGGCCGCTTCGACAATCAGAACCGGAGTACGTTCGCTCACTTTCAGCCCGATTCCATCGGGCCATGAACGGGTGACCTCGACCGAGTCGATTCGGGGCAATTTCTCCAGCAGCCGTGACTCGATCGCGTCGAGGTCGACGGAAATCAGCGGATCGCCGAGCGGCACGGCGGCCGCCTCGCGCACCTGGGTCTCGGTCAGCACCCGGGTGCCCGACACCGAGACCCGCTCGGCCCGTAGCCACGAGGAGCCGTACAGGGCCCAGACGGCGACGCCCCCGACCAGGACCAGGGCGATCGCGGCGGCGATCAGCGCACGGGGGCCGGGGAGCCGCCGCCGGGGCGGCGGGCCGGAATCCAGATCCTCGTCTGCGCCGCGCTCGGCGGTGGTCGCTCCGGCCACGCTTCCAGCCCTCCGTCACCCGGTCCTAACGGCGATGCGACGCCGCGATCGCCTCGTACACCATCCCGACGAGCAGGTCGTCGGCGTCCCGACGGCCGAACTCGCTGGCGGCACGGGACATCTCGTACAGCCGGTGCGGGTCGGCGAGGACGGGCAGCACGTTCTGCTGGACCCACTGGGGCGTCAGCTCCGCGTCGTCGACCAGCAGTCCGCCACCGGCCTTGACCACCGGCTGGGCGTTCAGCCGCTGCTCGCCGTTGCCGATGGGCAGCGGGACGTAGGCGGCGGGGAGCCCGACGGCGGAGAGTTCGGCGACGGTCATCGCGCCCGCGCGGCAGAGCATCATGTCGGCCGCGGCGTACGCGAGGTCCATACGGTCCACGTACGGTACCGGGATGTACGGGGGCATTCCCGGCATCTGGTGCACCTGCGGCAGTTCGTTCTTCGGGCCGACCGCGTG
Source organism: Streptomyces sp. SP18BB07 (assembly GCF_036322545.1). NCBI lineage: Bacteria > Bacillati > Actinomycetota > Actinomycetes > Kitasatosporales > Streptomycetaceae > Streptomyces > Streptomyces sp. SP18BB07. The sequence goes on along the minus strand of NZ_JAQYWT010000363.1, from coordinate 63,024 downwards.
CAGGATCTGGATCCCGGCCTGCTGGAGGTAGGGCGCGACCTGCTGGACGACCTCATTGAGGCGGCGCGCGCCCTGGGAGCCGCCGGAGACCAGCAGGGTCGGCAGATTGGGGTCGAGGCCGAACAGCGCGCGGGCCTCGGGGCGCACGGCGGCCCGGTCGAGGGTGGCGATGGAGCGGCGCAGCGGGATGCCGATGTAGCGGGCGTCGCGGAGCTTGCTGTCCGGGGTGGAGACCGCGACCTGGGCGGCGTACCGGGAGCCGATCTTGTTGGCGAGGCCGGGGCGGGCGTTGGCCTCGTGGACGATGATCGGCACCCCGAGGCGCTTGGCGGCGAGGTAGCCGGGCAGGGCGACGTAGCCGCCGAAGCCGACGACGGCGTCCGCCTTGGTGCGCTCCAGGATCTGCTCGGTCGCCTTGATCGTGCCGCGCAGCCGGCCGGGCACGGTGATCAGCTCGGGGGTCGGCTTGCGTGGCAGGGGCACGGCGGGGATCAGCGCGAGTTCGTAGCCGCGCTCGGGGACGAGGCGTGTCTCGAGGCCGCGCTCCGTGCCCAGGGCCGTGATGCCCACGGTCGGGTCCTGCCTGCGCAGGGCGTCCGCGAGGGCGAGCGCGGGCTCGATGTGACCGGCGGTTCCGCCACCGGCGAGTACGACATGCACCGAAATTCACCGCTCTCCGGACGAACGTGCCGAGACACGCCGTCGCATCGTGTTCCATCTCCCGGGCCCCGAAGGGCCGCCGCCACGCTTTCTACCAAAGCGGGGTTGCCGCATGGCAAGCGCCGCCCGCGCAGCGGGCTCGTCGCGCGCGAAGGCGATCAGCAACCCGATGGCGAACATGGTCGGCAGCAGGGCGGATCCCCCGTAGGAGAACAGCGGGAGCGGGACTCCGGCGATCGGCAACAGGCCGAGCACCGCACCGATGTTGATCACCGCTTGTGCGGTGATCCAGGTGGTCACGCCTCCCGCGGCATACCTGACGAAGGGGTCCTCCGTGCGTCCGGCCACGCGGATACCCGCATAGCCTAGAGCCGCGAAGAGGGCGAGCACCGACAGCGTCCCCGCGAGGCCCAGTTCCTCACCGGTGACGGCGAAGATGAAGTCGGTGTGCGCTTCCGGGAGTTGGCCCCATTTTTCCACACTGGCACCGAGCCCGGAGCCGAAGATTCCGCCCGAGGCCAGGGCGTAGATACCGTGCACGGCCTGCCAGCAGTCGGCGCCGTCCGTCCGGGGTTCGGTGGCTCCGATGCAGGCCAGGCGCGCCATACGGTTCTCGCTGGTCCTGATCAGGACGAACCCGATGAGTCCGGCGACGGACAACACGCCCACGAACATCCGCGTGGGCGCCCCGGCCAGCCACAGCAGGCCGAACAGGATCGCCGTGAGAATGATCGCGGTGCCCATGTCGCCGCCGAGCATGATCAGCCCGAGCAGCATGAACGCCACCGGAACGAGCGGCACCAGCATGTGCTTCCACTGCGTCAGCAGGCGCTTGTCCTCCTTGCGGGCCAGCAGGTCGGCGCCCCACAGGACGAGCGCCAGCTTGCCGAACTCGCTGGGCTGGATCTGGAAGGAGCCGCCGACGGCGATCCAGTTCTGGTTGCCGTTGATCGACTGCCCTATCCCGGGCACTTGAACCAGGGCCATCAGGAACACACAGCCGGCCAGGATCGGGTACGCCAGCGCGCGGTGCAGTTTGACCGGCATCCGCGAGGCCGCGAGCAGCAGCGCGGTGCCGATCGCGGCCGCGAGGAACTGTTTGCGGAAGAAGAAGGTGCCGGGCAGCGACTTCTGCAGGGCGGTGATCTGCGAGGCCGAGTAGACCATCACCAGGCCCAGCACGGTGATCAGCAGGCTGCCGCCGAGGATCAGGTAGTACGCGGTCAGCGGCCGGTCCCAGGCCTTGCGTGCCCGTGTGTGCAGCCTCCGCAGGGGGTTCTCGCGCGGCGGCCGGGAGACGGGGGGCCGCCGGGTGACGCGCTGGAGGGGCGCACGGCTCGTACGGCTACTCGGCATCGGGGGCGCCCTCGCCGCCGACCGACCAGTTCCGTGTCACGCGTCCCTCCCAGTGTCACCCGGCGCCGCCAGGCGAGGCCGGGCCGGGTCAGCCGTCCGTGGCGGCCAGTTCGCACACTGCCTCCGCGAACGCGTCCCCACGCCTGTTGTAGTTGACGAACATGTCCATCGACGCACAGGCCGGCGCCAGCAGCACCGTGTCGCCCGTCCGTGCCAGCGTCCGCGCCTCGCGGACGGCGGCGAGCATCGCCCCAGTGTCGGTCCGGCCGAGGTCGACGACCGGCACTTCCGGCGCGTGTCGCGCGAGCGCTTCCCGGATCAGCGCGCGGTCCGCGCCGATCAGCACGACCCCGCGCAGCCGCCCGGCGGCGCCGGCGACGAGTTCGTCGAAGGTGGCTCCCTTGGCGAGTCCGCCCGCGATCCACACGATCGACTCGTACGCGGCCAACGAGGCCTGCGCCGCATGGGTGTTGGTGGCCTTGGAGTCGTCGATGTACGCCACGCCGTCCACGTCGGCGACGTGCGCGATGCGGTGCGCGTCCGGGGTGAAGGCCCGCAGTCCGTCCCGTACGGCCGCGGCGGGGACGCCGTAGGCGCGGGCGAGGGCGGCTGCCGCGAGGGCGTTGGCGATGTTGTGGGGGGCCGGCGGGTTCACGTCCGCGACCTCGGCGAGTTCCTGGGCGTTCTTCTGCCGGTTCTCGACGAAGGCGCGGTCGACCAGGATGCCCTCCACCACGCCGAGTTGGGACGGGCCGGGCGTGCCGAGCGTGAATCCGACGGCCCGGCAGCCCTCCTCGACGTCGGCCTCCCGCACCAGGTCCTCGGTGGCCTTGTCGGCCACGTTGTAGACACAGGCGACCCGGTTGCCCTCGTAGACACGGCCCTTGTCCTTGGCGTACGCCTCCATGGAGCCGTGCCAGTCGAGGTGGTCGGGGGCGAGGTTGAGGACGGCGGCGGAGTGGGCGCGCAGGGAGGGCGCCCAGTGGAGCTGGTAGCTGGACAGCTCGACGGCGAGGACGTCGTAGGGCTCGTCGCCGAGGACCGCGTCCAGGAGCGAGACCCCGATGTTGCCGACGGCGGCCGTGCGCAGGCCCGCCGCCGTCAGGATGGAGGCGAGCATCTGAACGGTCGTGGTCTTGCCGTTGGTGCCCGTGACGGCCAGCCAGGGAGCGGCTTTCCTGCCGTCCAGGTCCCGCAGCCGCCAGGCGAGTTCGACGTCGCCCCAGATCTCCAGGCCGGCCGCACGGGCCGCCGTGAACAGCGGCTTGTCCGGCTTCCAGCCCGGGGCGGTGACGACGAGTTCGGTGCCCTCCGGCAGGGTCGCGCCGTCGCCGAGGCGCACGGTGATGCCGAGCGCCTCCAGGTCGGCGGCCTGCGCGCGGGCGCGTTCGTCGTCGCCGTCGTTGACGACCGTGACGACCGCGCCGAGGCCGTGCAGGACCTTGGCCGCCGGGATTCCTGAGACGCCCAGCCCGGCGACGGTGACGTGCTTGCCCTGCCAGTCGGTCACTTGTCCGCTGCCCATCCCGCGTAGAAGAGGCCCAGTCCGACGATCACACAGATGCCCTGGATGATCCAGAAGCGGACCACGACCAGAACCTCGGACCAGCCCTTGAGCTCGAAGTGGTGCTGGAGCGGGGCCATCCTGAAGACCCGCTTGCCGGTCAGCTTGAACGAGCCGACCTGGATGACGACCGACATGGTGATGAGGACGAACAGACCGCCGAGGAGCGCGAGCAGCAGCTCGGTGCGGGAGCAGATCGCGAGACCCGCGAGCGCGCCACCGAGGGCCAGCGAACCGGTGTCGCCCATGAAGATCTTGGCCGGCGAGGTGTTCCACCACAGGAAGCCGAGGCAGGCGCCCATCAACGCGGAGGCCACGATCGCCAGGTCGAGCGGATCTCGTACCTCGTAACAGGCGGACGGGTTGGTCAGGGTCTGCGTGTTGGCGCAGGACTCCTGGAACTGCCAGACGCCGATGAACGTGTACGCGCCGAAGACCAGCACGGAGGCGCCGGTGGCGAGGCCGTCCAGACCGTCGGTCAGGTTCACGCCGTTCGACATGGCGAGGATCATGAACAGGGCCCAGATGACGAACAGCACCGGGCCGATGGTCCAGCCGAAGTCCTGGACGAAGGAGATCTTGGTGGAGGCCGGCGTCTGGTCGCGGGCGTCCGGGAACTGCAGCGCGAGGACCGCGAAGGCGATACCGACGATCAGCTGGCCGGCCATCTTGGCCTTGGCCCGCAGACCCAGCGAACGACGCTTGACGATCTTGATGTAGTCGTCGAGGAAGCCGACGAGGCCCATGCCGCCCATCAGGCCGAGCACCAGCAGACCGGAGAAGGTCGGCGGCTGGCCCGTGATCACCTTGGCGAGGAAGTACGCGGCGATCGTCGCCAGGATGAAGGCGATACCACCCATGGTCGGCGTACCGCGCTTGCTGGCGTGCTCGCGCGGGCCGTCGTCGCGGATGTACTGGCCGTAGCCCTTGCGGGCCAGCAGCTTGATCAGCAGTGGGGTGCCGACCAGGGTCAGGAAGAGGCCAATGACTCCTGCGAACAGGATCTGCTTCATCATCGGGCGGCAACCTCACCCTCGTTGCCGCTGTCGAGCAGCGCCTGCGCCACGCTCTCGAGCCCGACCGACCGGGACGCCTTCACGAGTACGACGTCTCCCGGGCGCAACTGACTGCGCAACAGGTCGATCGCCGCCTGTGCGTCGGACACGTGCACCGACTCCTCACCCCACGAACCCTCGTTGTATGCGCCCAGTTGCAGCCAGGACGCTTCCCTGTCCCCGACCGCGACGAGCTTGCCGACATTGAGCCGGACGGCGAGCCGTCCGACCGCGTCGTGCTCGGCGAGCGATTCGTCCCCGAGCTCGGCCATCTTGCCGAGCACCGCCCAGGTCCGCCGCCCCTTGCCCATGGCTGCGAGCGCGCGCAGAGCGGCCCGCATGGACTCGGGGTTCGCGTTGTAGGCGTCGTTGACGACCGTCACGCCGTCCGGGCGCTCGGTGACCTCCATGCGCCAGCGGGAGAGGGAGCCCGCCTCGGAGAGCGCGGTGGCGATCTCGTCTGCGGACATGCCCAGCTCATGGGCGACGGCGGCCGCGGCGAGCGCGTTCGACACGTGGTGCTCACCGTACAGGCGCATGGTCACATCGCTTGCACCGGAGGGTGTGTGAAGCCTGAACACGGGCTGTCCGGCGTCGTTGAGCGTCACGTTCTCGGCGCGTACGTCCGCTTCGCCGGACTCGCCGAAGAGGAGGACCTTCGCCTTCGTGCGCGAGGCCATGGCCCGGACGAGCGGATCGTCGGCGTTGAGGATCGCGGCGCCGCCCTCGCTCGCCGGCGGAAGCGCCTCCACCAGTTCGCCCTTGGCCTGCGCGATCTGCTCGCGGCCGCCGAACTCGCCGATGTGGGCGGTGCCGACGTTCAGCACGAGGCCGACCTTCGGCGGGGTCAGGTCGGTGAGGTACTTGATGTGGCCGATGCCCCGGGCGCCCATCTCCAGGACCAGGAAACGGGTTTCCTCGGTGGCGCTGAGCGCGGTGAGGGGCAGTCCGATCTCGTTGTTGAGGGAGCCGGGCGTGAACACCGTCGGCGCCTTGCGCCGGAGCACCTGGGCGATCAGGTCCTTGGTGCTGGTCTTGCCGGCCGAGCCGGTGAGGGCCACGAGGGTCGTGCCGAGCTTGCGCACGACGTGCCGGGCGAGGGCGCCGAGCGCCGCCTGCACATCGGTCACGACGATCGCGGGCACGCCGACGGGACGGGACGCCAGCACCGCTGCCGCACCCGCCTCGACGACCGCGGCCGCGAAGTCGTGTCCGTCCACACGTTCGCCCGCGAAGGCGACGAAGAGACTGCCGGGCTCCACCTCGCGGGAGTCCCGGACGACCGGTCCGGTGACCAGCGCCGACGGATCCGGTATGTCGTGCGTCTGCCCGCCGACGACTTCTGCGATCTCGGCGAGAGAGAGGGCGATCACAAGTTCATCCCTGGGTCTGCTGGATAGCTTCGCGGAGCACCTGGCGGTCGTCGAAGGGACGGACCACGCCGGCGATGTCCTGGCCCTGCTCGTGGCCCTTGCCCGCGACCAGCACGGTGTCGCCCGGACGTGCGCGGGCCACCGCCGCGGCGATCGCCGCGGCCCGGTCCTCGAAGAGGAGGACCTCGCCGCGCTCGTGGGCCGGCACGGACGCCGCGCCTTCGAGCATGGTCGCGAGGATCGCGAGGGGGTCCTCGGAGCGGGGGTTGTCGGAGGTCAGTACGGCGGTGTCGGAGAGCCGGGCCATCGCGGCGCCCATCGGTCCGCGTTTGGTGGTGTCCCGGTCGCCGCCGCAGCCGAGCACGACGTGCAGGCTGCCCTCGGTGACCTTGCGCAGCGCCTTGAGGACCGACTCGACGGCGTCGGTCTTGTGGGCGTAGTCGACGACCGCGAGGTAGGGCTGCCCGGCGTCCACCCGCTCCAGCCGGCCGGGCACGCCCGGTACGGCGGCGATGCCGTCGGCGGCGGTCTGCGGGTCGATCCCGGCGACGGCCAGCGCGGCCACGGCCGCCAGGGTGTTGGCGACGTTGAAGGAGCCCGGCAGCGGTGACCTGGCGGCGATCCGCTCGCCCTTGGGTCCGACCACGGTGAACGTCGAGTCCATCGGCCCGACCCGGACGTCCTCGGCGCGCCAGTCGGCGTCGGGGTGTCCCTCGGCGGAGAAGGTGACGACCGGGACGCCGGCCTCGTCGACGAGCCGGCGGCCGTACTCGTCGTCGAGGTTGACGACGCCGATCCTGCTGCGCTCCGGGGTGAAGAGCTGTGCCTTGGCCTGGAAGTAGTCCTCCATGCCGGAGTGGAACTCCATGTGCTCCGGGCTGAGGTTGTTGAAGACCGCCACGTCGAAGACGCAGCCGTCGACCCGGCCGAGCACCAGGGCGTGGCTGGAGACCTCCATGACGACCGAGTCCACCCCGCGTTCGCGCATGACGGCGAAGAGGGCCTGGAGGTCGGTGGCCTCGGGGGTGGTCCGCTCGGACTTGATGCGCTCGTCGCCGATGCGCGTCTCGACGGTGCCGATGAGCCCGGTGGAGCGGACGGTCTTCAGGCCGCCCTCCACGAGGTATGCGGTGGTGGTCTTGCCCGAGGTGCCGGTGATGCCGATCTGGAGCAGGTCGGCGCCCGGCCGGCCGTAGAGGGTGGCCGCCAGCTCGCCCATCCGCGCGCGCGGATTCTCCACGACGAGGGCGGGGAGCCCGGCCGCGGCGGCGCGCTCGGCGCCGCCGGGATCGGTGAGGACGGCGACGGCACCGAGGCCGACCGCCTGGTCCACGAAGTCGGCTCCGTGCAGACGGGCACCGGGCAGGGCGGCGTACAGGTCGCCGGGGCGGACGGCGCGCGAGTCGTGGGTGATGCCCGTGACCTGGACGGCGTCCGCGCTCGTCGACTGCTCGGCACCCAGCTGACCGGCGAGTTCCGCGAGGGGTGTGGCGGAGACGTGGGCCGGCCTGGGCGGTCCCGGATATGTCACGGGAACGTCCTTCTGGGTGGTTTGGGACTGATCAGCGTGTGGCACGGCGGTGAGCGTACCGGGCGCACCCCCACGGGAGCGAAGCGAGGGTTGGTGCGAGCGGGGCTCGGGGGTGTGGTTCCCGGGGTCGGGAGTGATCATGGTCACGAGTGGGTTCCTGGCGGTTGCGCTGATCAGGGGGCGGATCAGGGTGGGGGCAGGAGGCGGGTCAGGGTGCGAAGGTGACGGGCAGGTTCGCGGGCTTGGCCCCGGTGGGCGGCACCTGGAGGGTCTTCAGTGCGAACTCCATGACCTCCTTGTAGATGGGTCCGCAGATCTGGCCGCCGAAGTAGTTGCCCTTGGTGGCGTTCTGGATCGCGCAGTAGACGGTGATCCGGGGCTTGTCGGCGGGCGCGAACCCGGCGAACGACGAGGTGTAGCCCCGGTATCTGCCGGTGGCCGGATCCACACGGTTGGCCGTACCCGTCTTGCCCGCGACCCGGTAGCCGGGGATGCGCGCCTTGGTGCCCGTGCCCTCCTCGTCGTCCACGACGGACTCCAGCATCCGGGCGAGGGTCTTCGCCGTCTTCTCGCTCACGACCCGGGTCTTGCCGGGCTTGGGGGCGGGGGCGAAGCGGCCGTCCGGTCCCTTGGTGCCCCGTACGAGCGTCGGTTCGACGCGTACGCCGCCGTTGGCGATCGTCGAGTAGACGGAGGCCGCCTGCATGGCGTTGATCGACATGCCCTGGCCGAAAGGGATCGTGTACTGCTGCGAGGTCGACCAGTCGCCGGGCGCGGCGAGGATGCCCCTGGTCTCGCCCGGGAAGCCGAGGCCGGTGTAGCTGCCGATGCCGAACTTGCGCAGGTAGGAGTGGAGGATCTTGTTGGACTCGGCCTGGTTGCGGCCGAGTTCGCCGGTGGCGAGGATCGTGCCGATGTTGCTGGACTTGGCGAGGACGCCGTTGAGCGTCAGGTACCAGGTCGGGTGGTCGATGTCGTCCTTGAAGAGCCGGTCGCCCCGGTGCAGCCGGTTGGGCACGGTGACGTGGGTCTCCGGGGTGGCGACGTTCTCCTCCAGCACGGCGGCCATCGAGATGACCTTGGCGGTGGAGCCGGGCTCGTAGGCGTCCTGGAGAGCCGCGTTGCCGAGCGCGTCCGGGTTCGCCTTCGTGAGGTCGTTGGGGTCGAAGCCGGGCGAGTTGGCCATGGCGAGGATCTCGCCGGTGCGGGTGTCCTGCACTATCACGTAACCGCGGTCCGCCTGGGACTTCTTCACCTGCTCGGTGATGGCGTTCTGCGCGGCCCACTGGATGTCGCGGTCGATGGTCAGCTCGACGTCGGAGCCGGCCACGGCGGGGGTCTCGGTGGAGCCCGCGGTGGGCACCAGCCGGCCGCCCGACTGGGCGTAGCGGATCTTGCCGTCCTTGCCCGCGAGGCGGTTGTTCCACTGCTGCTCGATGCCGCCGCCGCCCTTGCCCTCGGCGTTGACCCAGCCCAGTGTCCCGGCGGCGAGGTCGCCGTTGGGGTACACGCGCTTGCTGCTGGGCTCCTGGAAGACGCCGGCCAGGACGTTGACCGTGCCCTTCTCGTCCGCGGCCCGCTTGACGAGCGCGGTCTTCAGGTCGCTGATCTGGTTCCAGACCTGGGGGGTCTGACGGCGGGCGAGCAGCACATAGCGCGTGTTCTTCGTGCGGAGCTTCTCGGCGAGCGTCTCCTGGTCCGCGCCGAGGATCGGCGCGAGGAGCGCCGCCGCCTGCTCGGGGCCGTCGTCGATCCTCAGCTGCTCGCGCGTGAACATCGTCGGGTCGGCCGTGATGTCGTTGGCGTCGGTGCTGATCGCCAGGGCGACGCCGTTGCGGTCGGTGATCCCGCCGCGCTCGGCGGCCAGCACCCGGCCGACGTAACGGTTCTGGTCGGCCTTGGCCGCGTACTCGCTCGCGTCGACGGCCTGCACCTGGAGCAGCCGTACGACGAAGGCGATCATCACCAGGGTCAGCGCGAGGCTCACCATGCGCAGCCGGGGGCGGGGGCTGCCCAGGCGGATGGTGCGCCCCGGCGGCTGCCAGGGCCTGGACGGGCGGCGCTGTGCTGCGGGACGGGCGCCGGGGCCCGGTCGGCGCTGCCGGCCGCCCGGTCCTACGGGCCGGGCTGGTCCGGGTACGCGGCGGCGCGGGGGCTGCCTGCCTGAGTCGGCCACTTCCGTCACCTGCCGGGGGTCGTCGGGAGCTGGGTGGGCTGTACGGGCGGGGTGGTGGGGGTCGGCGTGGGAGGACCCGAGGGCTCCGGGGTCCGCGCGTGCGACAGCGGCTCAGGGTCGGTCGACATCGGCGTCGATGTCGGCGTCGGCGTCGGGGAGTCGGCGGGCGTGGGGCTCCCGGTGGGCGTCGGGCTCACGGGCGGGCCGGGGTCGAGGATCTCGGGCGCGAGGACGAGCGGCATCCGGGCCACGGACTGCTGGGCGGCGCTCGGGACGCCCTTGACCGTGCCGTCGGGGTTCAGGAAGGCCGGGTCGCCGCCGGGGACCATGCCCAGCTCACGGGCGCGGCGCTGAAGGGCGTCGGGCGCCGAGTAGGCGTCCACGTCGCGCTGGAGCGCCTGTTCCTCGTCGGTGTAGCTCTTCACGTCGTCCTGGAGGTCGTCGAGCTTGAACGACCCTTCGCTGAGCGCGGAGTTCAGCACGAGGAGGCCGATGAGGCCGCCGCCCAGCAGCAGGACGACCAGGAGGACGAACGGGGTACGGGCGGCCCCCTTGGGCCTCGTGGGCAGCAGCCGCGCGAGACGGGCGGCCCGGCCCCTCAGTTCGGGTTTCCTGCTCACGCGTCCCACGCACTCCTCATTCGACGTCCTCCCGCACGCGTTCCGCCCCGCGCAGACGTGCGGGGGCGGCGCGCCGGTTCTCGGCGACCTCTTCCTCGGTGGGAAGTTCGGCACCACGGGTGAGGAGCTTGAGCCTCGGCTGATAGCGCTCGGGGACGACGGGCAGTCCGGGCGGGGCGGTGGTGGCGGCTCCGGCCGCGAACACCTGCTTCACCAGCCGGTCCTCGAGCGAGTGGTACGACAGCACGGCGATCCGGCCGCCGACCGCGAGGGCCTTCACGGCGGCGGGGATCGCCCGCTCCAGGACGGTGAGTTCGCCGTTGACCTCGATGCGCAGGGCCTGGAAGGTGCGCTTGGCGGGGTTGCCGCCGGTGCGCTTGGCGGCCTGCGGCAGGGAGTCGCGGATCAGTTCGACGAGGCGGGCGCTGTTGCCGAACGGCTCCTTGGCGCGCTCGCGCACGATCGCGGAGACGATCCGCTTGGCCTGCTTCTCCTCGCCGTACGCCCTGAGGATGCGGACGAGTTCGCCGGGGGCGTAGGTGTTGAGGACCTCGGCGGCGCTGATGCCGGTCGTCTGGTCCATCCGCATGTCGAGGGGGGCGTCCTGGGCGTACGCGAAGCCCCGGTCCGCCTCGTCGAGTTGCATGGAGGAGACGCCGAGGTCGAACAGGACGCCCTGGACGCGCGGGAGGCCCAGGCGGTCGAGCACGTCGGGGAGTTCGTCGTAGACGGCGTGCACGAGGGTGGCGCGCTCGCCGAAGGGGGCGAGGCGTTCGCCGGAGAGGCGCAGGGCCTCCTTGTCCCGGTCGAGGGCGACGAGCCGTGCCTCGGGGAACCGGGTGAGGAGCGCTTCGCTGTGGCCGCCGAGGCCGAGTGTGCAGTCGACCACCACCGCGCCGGGCTCCGTGAGGGCCGGGGCCAGCATGTCCAGACACCGCTGGAGCATGACGGGGACGTGGCGGCTGTTGCTCAAGGGGCCCTCTCAGGTCCGGCGCGAGCCGCACGTACGCGCCGCGCACGCGGGGAGACGCCGGGCTCTCGCCGGTTCTCCTTGGGTTTCGGTCCAGCGGGGTGCTCGGGGGCTGTCGTCACGTTCCCGTTCTGCCCCGGCCTCCCGCTCGGCGTCACTTTAGTCCACGGCCCTGCGCGGTCAATCAACCGGCCTGCGCGTGGCGGCGCTCCCCCCGGCGAAGCCATGAATCCGGAGAAATCACCTGTACGGCCGTGATCCCGCCACTCCTGTGGGTTACCTCACAACAAGGCTCAATGACGTTCTTTGTCCTCTCTCACAGAGCGCCCTCAGCGGCCGTGACCAGTACCGTCTTGTCCATGACGACCTCCGCAGCAGTTCCCACCGGCCCCGAAGGCGCCATATCCGACGGCACCGTCACCGACCGCCTCGTCGAGGCGAACCAGCGCTATGCCGCCGCGTTCTCCGACCCCGGGATGGACGCCCGCCCCGTCCTGCGTGTCGCGGTCGTGGCCTGCATGGACGCCCGCCTCGACCTGCACGACGCGCTCGGCCTGGAGCTGGGCGACTGTCACACCATCCGCAACGCGGGCGGCGTGGTCACCGACGACGTGATCCGCTCCCTCACCATCAGCCAGCGCAAGCTCGGCACCCGCAGCATCGTCCTCATCCACCACACCGGCTGCGGTCTGGAGTCCCTCACCGAGGACTTCCGCACCGAGCTGGAGGCCGAGGTCGGCCAGCGCCCGGCCTGGGCGGTGGAGTCCTTCCGGGATGTGGACCAGGACGTACGGCAGTCCATGCAGCGGATCCGCACCAACCCGTTCCTGCTGCACTCCGACGACGTACGCGGGTTCGTCTTCGATGTGAAGACCGGTCTGCTCCGGGAGATCGACGCGGCCTGATTTCCGTCGAACCTCGCGGCCGGAACCGCCCTCCTACCGCCCGAAGGCGGTTCCGCGCAGCCCTGGTTTCCTGTCAATCTGCTGGCATCTCACCCCGCAAAACACCGCAAACCTGGCATATCGCGGACAGTTGTCCACAGGCGAGTGACACGGATTGGTAACGGCGGCAAGAATGCGGGTGTGGCATCACGCTGAGCAGTTCACGCGTGGTGTCCGTGTTTCGGGGTGGGCCGGTCCGCATCGCAGAGCGACGGCCCGGAGAAAGAACGGGCCGAGGAGGGCCGGGTGACGACCTATGACGATCGAGCGAGCCTCACTGATCTGACCAGCACTGTGGAGCGAGTCCGCAGTTCGGTCGAAGGAGTGATCGAGGGCAAGCCTGAGGTCGTACGGCTTTCGCTGACAGTGCTGCTCGCCGAGGGACATCTTCTGATCGAAGACGTACCCGGCGTCGGCAAGACCATGCTGGCCAAGGCACTGGCGCGGTCCATCGACTGCTCGGTGCGGCGTATCCAGTTCACGCCGGACCTGCTGCCGTCGGACATCACGGGTGTGTCCATCTGGGACCAGCAGCGCAAGGAGTTCGAGTTCAAACCGGGCGCGATCTTCTCGCAGATCGTGATCGGCGACGAGATCAACCGTGCCTCGCCGAAGACGCAGTCCGCGCTCCTGGAGTCCCTGGAGGAGCGCCAGGTCACGATCGACGGCACGACGTACGAGCTGCCGAGCCCCTTCATGGTGGTGGCCACGCAGAACCCGGTGGAGATGGAGGGCACCTACCCGCTGCCGGAGGCCCAGCGCGACCGCTTCATGGCGCGCGTCTCCGTCGGCTACCCCAGCCCGGAGGCCGAGCTGCAGATGCTCGACGTCCACGGCGGGGTCTCGCCGCTGGAGGACATGCAGCCGGTGGCACACGCGCACGAGATCGTGAAGCTGATCGAGGCCGTCCGTAATGTGCACGTCGCGGAAACGGTCCGGCGGTACGCGGTGGACCTGGTCGGCGCCACCCGCACCCATCCGGACCTCAGACTCGGCGCCTCGCCGCGCGCCACGCTGCACCTGCTGCGCGCCGCGAGGGCGACCGCCGCCCTGAACGGCCGGGAGTACGCCCTGCCGGACGACATCCAGTCGCTGGCCGTGTCCATCCTCGCCCACCGGCTGCTGCCCACCGCCCAGGCCCAGCTCAACCGGCGTACGCCGGAGCAGGTGGTCCAGGAGATCCTCCAGCGCACACCGGTGCCACAGGCCCCCCAGGCGCAGAGCGGGTACGGCTCGGTCCACACCGCGCCCGCGTACCCGCAGCAGCCGCCGCGGAGGCTTGGATGACCACCGCGGGGCCGGCGTCCGCCCCGGAACAGGACAAGGGCGGGCTGCGCACGGCCCTCGGCGGCCTCACCACGCGCGGGCGCTCCTTCCTGGCCGCCGGCGTGGCCGCCGCCGTCTGCGCGTACGTCCTCGGGCAGAGCGACCTGCTCCGGGTCGGCCTGCTGCTCGCCGTGCTGCCGCTGGTCTGCGCGACCGTGCTGTACCGCACCCGCTACCGGGTCGCGGGCAGCCGCCGCCTCTCCCCCGCGCGCGTGCCCGCCGGCAGCGAGGCCCGCGTCCATCTGCGGATGGACAACGTCTCGCGGCTGCCCACCGGGCTGCTGATGCTCCAGGACCGGGTGCCCTACGTGCTCGGTCCGCGCCCCCGTTTCGTGCTGGACCGGGTGGAGGCGGGCGGCCGCCGCGAGGTGTCGTACCGCGTCCGCTCGGATCTGCGCGGCCGCTACCCGCTGGGCCCGCTCCAGCTGCGCCTGACCGACCCGTTCGGCATGTGCGAGCTGACCCGGTCCTTCTCGACGTACGACACGCTGACCGTCGTCCCTCGGGTGGAGGCGCTGCCGCCGGTGCGGCTGAACGGCGAGGCCAAGGGATACGGCGACGGGCGTCAGCGCTCGCTGGCGTTGGCCGGCGAGGACGACGTGATCCCGCGCGGCTACCGGCACGGCGACGATCTGCGCCGGGTGCACTGGCGTTCGACCGCGCGCTACGGCGAGCTGATGGTGCGCCGCGAGGAACAGCCGCAGCGTGCCCGCTGCACGGTGCTGCTGGACACCCGGGCCGAGGCGTTCCTCGGCGCGGGCCCCGACTCCGCCTTCGAGTGGGCCGTCTCCGGCGCCGCCTCCATGCTGGTCCACATGCTCGAACGGGGCTTCTCCGTCAGGCTGTTGACGGACACCGGCAGCTCGGTGCCCGGCGAGGGCGCCGACGGGTTCGCGGGCGCCAGCCAGGAGTCCGCCGACGCGGCCGGACTGATGATGGACATGCTCGCGGTGATCGACCACTCCGACGGCACGAGTCTGTCGCCCGCGTACGACGTGCTGCGCGGCGGCAACGAGGGGCTGCTGATCGCCTTCCTCGGCGACCTCGACGAGGAGCAGGCGACGGTGATCGGCAAGATGCGTCAGCGCGGCGGTGGGGCGGTCGCCTTCCTGCTGGACAGCGAGACGTGGACGACCGAGCCGGGTGAGGTGCCCGGTGCCGGGGGCGCGAGCGAGGAGTCGCTGCGGCTGCTGCACGAGGCGGGCTGGACGGCACTGACCGTGCCGCGCGGCGCCTCGCTGACGGACCTGTGGCGGCAGGCGGACCAACAGCGCACCGGAGCGCTGTCCGGGAGCGGTACGGAGGGACGGTCATGAGCGGGCGGGCGAGGCTGGCACTGTGTGCCTGGGCCGCCACGATCATGGCGGCGTGCGCACTGCTGCCGCTGGTCGACCCGGCGACGTGGATCTTCCAGGCGGCGCTCATGCTGGGCGTGCAGACCGGTGTGGGAGCGCTCACCCGGCGCGTCCCGCTGGCCAGGCCGCTGACCGTGGCCGCGCAGGCCCTGGTCACGCTGATGATGCTGACGCTGGTCTTCGCCCGGGAGCGGGCGGTGGCCGGGATCGTCCCCGGTCCGGAGGCGTTCCAGCACTTCGCGACGCTGCTGCAGACCGGTGCGGAGGACGTCGGCAGGTACGCCATCCCGGCGCCGCTGACCGACGGCATCCGGCTGATGATCATCGGCGGTGTGCTGGTGATAGGCCTGCTGGTGGACGCGCTCGCGGTGACGTTCCGCAGCGCCGCCCCGGCCGGTCTGCCGCTGCTCGCGCTGTACTCGGTCGCCGCCGGACTCTCCGACGGCGCCGCGTGGCTGTGGTTCGTGCTGGCCTCGGCCGGCTATCTGCTGCTGCTCCTGACCGAGAGCCGCGACCGGCTCTCGCAGTGGGGCCGGGTCTTCGGAGGTGCGCCGCAGGGTCCGCGCGCGGAGTCCCCGAGCGGTGCCGTGGCACCCGTGCGCACCGGGCGGCGCATCGGCGCGGTCGCGCTGGGCATCGCCCTGGTGGTGCCGCTCGGGCTGCCCTCCCTCGACGGCGGGCTGCTGGACGGCACGGGCGCCGGCCTCGGCGGGGGTTCCGGTGGCGGCGGCACGATCGCCGCGGTGAACCCGGTGGTGCAGCTGCGCGGCAGCCTGAACGTGGACGAGGACCGCCAGGTCCTGTCCTACCGCACCAACACCGACGACGTGCAGGAGATGTATCTGCGGATCGTCTCCCTGGACAACTTCAACGGCACCTCCTGGACCCCGACCGAGCGTTCCATCACGGGGGTCCCGGACGACTTCGGCACCCCCACCGGTCTCGCCTCCGACGTCAAGCGGACGTCGATCGAGACCCGGATCGCCGCGTCGGAGGACTACGAGCAGAACTGGCTGCCGATGCCGTACCCGGTGACCAGTGTGGACATCGACGGCGACTGGCGGTACGAGCCCGTGGGCCGCACCCTCGTCGGTGACCACGGCCAGGACACCAAGGGCGCCCAGTACAAGGTCGAGAGCCTGATCGTGCAGCCGACGGCGGAGCAGCTGGCCTCGGCGCCGGAGCCGCCCCCGTCGCTGCGGCGGGAGTACACCAAGGTGCCGGCCTCGCTGCCGCCGGTGGTGGCACGGACGGCGCTGGAGGTCACCGAGGGCGCGAAGAACGACTACGAGCGGGCGGTGAAGCTCCAGGACTGGTTCGCCTTCAGCGGCCAGTTCACCTACGACACGGAGGTGCGGTCGGGCACGGGCGCGCGGGCGATAGCCCGGTTCCTGGAGGACAAGGAGGGCTTCTGCGTCCACTTCTCCTTCGCGATGGCGTCCATGGCCCGCACGCTGGGCATACCCGCCCGGGTGGCGGTGGGCTTCACCCCCGGCACCCCGCAGACGAACGGCACGATGTCGGTGGGCCTGCGCGACGCGCACGCCTGGCCGGAGCTGTACTTCGAGGGCGTGGGCTGGACCCGCTTCGAGCCCACGCCCAACCGGGGCTCGACTCCCGAGTACACGGTGCCGGAGGACACCGGCACCGGCGGTCTTCCCGAGGTACCTCGTCCCTCGTCGTCGGCGTCGACGGCACCGTCGGCCGAGCCGACGGCGAGCGAGAGCTGCACGCCGCAGGAGGCGAAGCTCGAAGCCTGCGGGACCGAGTCGGCGGCGGCCGTGCCGGGTTCGGACGACGAGGAGCGCTCGTTCCTGGAGCTGGTGTTCTTCTCCCCCTGGACCCTGTTGATCGTCCCGGGCGCGCTGTTGGTCCTGGCGATCCCGCTGCTGCCGATGCTGTGGCGGCTGCGGGTCCGGTCCGTGCGGCTGGGCGCGCATCAGGGCGCGGTGCCGAAGGGGCCCTCGGAGCCCGTCGTCGCGCGGGAGGTGGCCCATGAGGACAGCGCGGCACCTGGCTTCTTCGACCCGCCGACCAGGGCCACCTCGTACGGGCGTACGAAGGCCGCGGCGGCACATGCGCTGGCCGCCTGGCAGGAGGTGGCCGACACGGCGTGGGACTACGGGATCGCGCCGGACGAGTCACAGACGCCCCGCAAGGCAGCCGCGCGGATCGTGCGGCTCGGGGAGCTGGAACCGGCGGCCGCCGACGCGGTGCACCGGGTGGCGGCGGCGGTGGAGCAGGTCCTCTTCGCTCCGCGTCCGCAGATCCCGGCGGGGCTCGCCCGGGACGCGCACGAGGTCGCGGTCGGCCTCAGGGCCCACGCCGGTCGCCGCACCAAGCTGCGGGCGCTGCTGCTGCCGCGTTCGACCGTCCGGGTGGTGTGGGTCCTCGCCGGGCGCTGGGCGGACACCAGGGACGAGCTGCTGTCCCGCCTCCCCACGCCCCGTCTGCCCTGGCGACGCCCCACACCGAGCCAGCACGGCTAGCGCGGACACGTCACGGTCCTGTCCCCGCCGGGTTCGCCCGACGGGGACAGGACCGTTCGTCTGTCAGGAGCCCCTTTCGCCTGTTGGGAGCCCCGTCTGCGGCAGCACGGCGACGGCTGCTGGGCGGTGGGCTGGGCGGTGGGCGGGCTGGCCCCGCATCCGTCGTACGGCGCGCCGATGCGCGGGCGTTCGTTTGAGGGCATGCTCGAAGGGTGACCGCCGCTTGGGTGGTCACCCTTCGTCCGTGTTCAGCTGTGGCTGTCGGGTCGGCTGTTCGGCGGGTTCAGTGGCCGCCCTGCTCGTCACGACGGCGCTGCCAGCGCTGTTCGATTCGGTCCATCATGGAGCGGCGCTGTCGTGTCTGCCGACGCGCACCGGCGGAGCCTGCGGCACCGGCGGGCTGCTCACCCGGCTTGGGGGCCTTGCGCCAACCGGTGACGGCGAGCACGGCGCAGCCCAGCATGACGAGGAATCCCACCACGCTGACCCAGATCTGCTGTGCGACCATTCCGGCCATGAGGAGCGCGATACCCACCAGAAAGCCCGCGACCGCCTGGTAGACCCGCCGCCGGGTGTACGTACGCAGCCCGCTTCCCTCAAGCGCTGACGCGAACTTGGGATCTTCGGCGTACAGCGCTCGCTCCATCTGCTCGAGCATGCGCTGCTCGTGCTCTGAGAGCGGCACGGAGTCCTCCTCATCGTGCGGTCGCCGGGGCGACCCGGGGGGTCCTCTTCAGGATAGGCAGGGAATCGCCCCCTTGAAACCCGCCCCTCTACGCCAATTCGCCAACCGGAACCCGCCATGGCACCCCGACTCGCTGAGGTGTGAATTCCCCAGCGAACGGCCCGTCATGCCGGAACGGTCTCCCTCGATCATACGGCTCCGAGCGCTCGATCGGGGGGCCTGTGGCGTACTCCATCCGCCGCCGAGCCCCTGATCAGCGGGGCACCCTCGTCCGCCGCGGGAGACGGCTCAGGACTCCGCGGCCCCTCGCGTCTCACCCAGCACATGAAGTTGGGTGGCCACGGAGTGGAAGGCGGGCAGCTCGGCGGCCGCCGCCTCCAGCTTGAGCAGGGCGTCCAGGGCACCGGGCTCGGTGTCGACGAGGACCCCGGGGACGAGGTCGGCGAAGACCCGGACGCCGTGCACGGCGGCGACCTGGAGGCCCGCGCCCTCCACGAGGCCGGTGAGCTGTTCGGCGGTGAAGCGGTGGGGAACCGGATCACCCTCGCCCCAGCGTCCGTTCGGGTCGGCGAGCGCCTGCTGCGCCTCCTTGAAGTGCCCGGCGAGAGCGCGGGCGAGGACGGCCCCGCCGAGGCCGGCGGCGAGCAGACTGAGGACGCCCTCGGGGCGCAGCGCGGCGACCGCGTTGCCGATGCCCTCGGCGGGATCGTCCACGTACTCCAGGACGCCGTGGCAGAGCACGGCGTCGTACCCGCCGCGCTCGACGACGTCGAAGAGGCCGTGGGCGTCGCCCTGGACGCCCCGGACGCGGTCGGCGACGCCCGCCTCGGCGGCCCTGCGCTCCAGCGCGAACAGCGCGTTCGGGCTGGGGTCGACGACGGTGACGCGGTGGCCGAGGCGGGCGGCGGGCACCGCGAACCTGCCGCTGCCGCCCCCGGTGTCCAGTACGTCGAGCGACTCACGCCCCGTCGCCTTCACCCGGCGGTCGAGGGCGTCCTGGAGGACCTCCCAGACCACGGCGGTACGGAGAGAGGCGCGGGGTCGCATCGGGTCCGACACGGCAGTTGACTCCTCGGCGCGGCACCGCCTGGTGTGCGGCGGAGCGATGGGCTTGCGGCTCCGCCGGGCCGGTGGCCGTGACGGAGGGTGCTGGTGCCCCCAACCCTAATGGGCGGCGCCGGGACGGTCGGTCAGCCCGCGTCCGGGACCTCGGGGCCGCCGTCCTGCCGGGGTTGCGGCAGCACCGGCTGGAGCACCAGCATCCGTTCGACCAGGCGCAGGAACATCGCGACGTCGCGTATGAGGTCGTCGGCGTCGCGCGCGCTCGCCGCGCCCTGGATCCCCGCCTCGGCCCGTGCGCGGCGGGCGGCACCGGAGGCGAACAGCGCGCTCCACTCGGCGAGTTCGGGCGCTATCTCGGGGAGCACTTCCCAGGCGCTCCGGATCTTGGCCCGGCGCTTCGGGGTGGGTTCGGGGCGGCCCCGGGCGGCGAGCACCGCGGCGGCGGTGCGCAGGGCGGCCAGGTGGGCGGTGGCGTACCGCTCGTTGGGCGTGCGCAGCACGGACGCCTCGTCGAGTCCGGAGCGGGCCTGGGCGAGCAGGTCGAGGGCGGCGGGCGGGGCCGTCGCCCGGCGCAGCACGGGGTGCACGTCGCTCGCCGGGCCGGTCAGTGAGGGGGCAGGGCCGGTGGCGCGGCGCCGGCCTGCGGCTGCTGCGTGGTAGCTGGCCATGACGAACCTCCTGTCGTCTGCGGACGGCACGCTCTGACACGAGGTGCCGTATGTGCCCATCGTGAGGTATGCCACTGACAATCCGTTCTGACCTGCACTTTTGCTTCGATCAAAGGTTCGGAGTAGTTTTTGCACTGACCAGTCAGTTCAAAGACGGGCAGAGGGGTTCCGGGGACATGGCAGAGGCAGCGGAGGCGGGCACCGGGCGGGGAACGGCCCGCGGTGTCGCCGTCGGCGCGGAGGGGTTCGGGCTCAGCGGGCCGCGCGGCTGGGCCTTCCGGGGCGTCGGGTTCGACGCGGAGGCCGGCTCGCTGGTCGCGATCACCGGGCCGTCCGGGTCGGGCCGGACCTGTCTGCTGCTCGCGCTCACCGGCCGGATGAAGCCGAGCGAGGGCCGGGCCACGGTCGGCTCCCTGCCGCTGCCGAAACGGATGGCGGCCGTGCGCCGGATCAGCGCCCTCGCCCATGTCCCCGGGGTGACCGACCTCGACCCGGCCCTGACCGTCGGGGAGCACCTGCGTGAACGGGCGCTGCTGCAGCGGCGGTTCGACGGCACCCTGCGCGGGCTGCTGCGGCCCCGGGCCGAGCGCGCCGCCGAGGCGAAGGCCCGGATCGAGGCCGCCGTGACCGCCGCCGGGCTGGACCAAGAGGCCCTGCCGAAGGGTTCCCGGACCGCCGTACGCGACCTCGACCGGATGGAGGCCCTGCGGCTGTCGGTCGCCCTCGCCCTCGTCGGCCGACCCCGGCTGCTCGGCGTGGACGACGCCGACCTGAAGCTCTCCGACGCCGAACGGACGGAGATGTGGGCCCTGTTGACGTCCCTCACCGAGTCCGGGACCACGGTGGTGGCGGTGTGCAGCGAGGCACCGGAGGGGGCGGTCGTGGTGTCGACGGCGCCCGAGGAAGCCGCACGCGCGCGTGGCGACGTACACGAACCCCCGGAGCCCGCCACCGACACGGCTGACACCACGGACACGACTGACACCACCGACACCGCGGACACCGCGGACACCGCGGACACCGCGGACACCGAACCCGACACCGGTACCGACACCGACACCGACACCGACGACAAGGAGACGGCCGATGCGCTCGCCGGGACTCGCCGCGCTTGAGCTGAGGCGGTTCGGCCGGGGGAAGCTGCCGCGCGCCGCGCTGGTCTCGCTCCTGCTGCTGCCGCTGCTGTACGGCGCCCTGTACCTGTGGTCCTTCTGGGACCCCTACGGCCGGCTGGACCGCATCCCCGTGGCGCTGGTGAACGACGACCGGGGGGCGTCGGTCGGCAAGGAGCGGCTGACGGCGGGCGACGACATCGCGAAGGGGCTGCGGGACAGCGACACCTTCGAGTGGCACCGGGTGAGCGCCGCCGAGGCCCGCGCGGGCGTCGAGAACGGCACGTACTACCTGTCGCTGACCATGCCGAAGGACTTCAGCGAGCGCATCGCGTCCAGTTCGGGGGACGTGCCGGAGACCGGCGCCCTCCAGGTGCGGACGAACGACGCGAACAACTACATCGTCGGCCAGATCTCGCGGACGGTGTTCTCCGAGGTGCGGACGGCCGCGTCGACGAAGGCCTCGCGGTCGTTCCTGGACCGCATCTTCATCTCGTTCTCGGACATCCACGGGAAGACCGAGGAGGCGGCGGACGGCGCCGACGACCTCAAGGGCGGTATCGACAAGGCCGAGCAGGGCTCGAAGGACCTCGCGGACGGGCTGCGGAAGGCCAAGGAGGGCAGCGGGGACCTGTCCGGCGGGCTGAAGGATCTGGACGAGGGTGCGGGCGACCTGGCGGACGGTGCCCAACAGGTCGCCGACGGCACCGGGAAGCTCGCCGACAAGGTCGGCGCCGCGGCCGACCGGGTGCGGCCCTTCCTCGACGAGAACAGCGGCACCATCGCCGACACCGCCACCCTGGTCGCCGACTCGGCGGCCACGATCCGGGACCACCTGGACGCGTTCGTGAAGACGGCACCGGCCGCCGCGACAGGCACCCGTGCCGCCTCCGACACCCTGAACGACGTCCACAGGCGCCGCTGCGAGGAAGCCGTCCTGCCCGACGCGGCCTGCGCGGACCTGAAGAAGGCGAAGGACGCGGCCGCTCAGGCCGCCGTGCTCGCCGAGGACGTGAACACCGTGGTGAAGAACTACGACGGTGACATGAAGGCCTTCGACAAGGACCTCCAGACCCTGGAGAAGCAGGCCCGCGCCCTCGCGAAGGCGGCGCCCACCCTCTCCACGGACCTCGACGACGCCGTCGCCAAGATCGACGCGCTCGACAAGGGAGCCGCGGAGGTCGCCAAGGGGGCCAAGGCCCTGCACACCGGCCTCGGCACCGCCAAGACCGGCGCGGAGGACCTCGACACCGGCGTCGGAGACCTGAAGACGGGCGCCGTCGACCTCAAGGGCGGCATGTACAAGCTGGCCGACGGCTCCGGGAAGCTCGCGGGCGGTCTGCACGAAGGGGCCGAGCGGATCCCCGACTACGACGAGCGGGACCGCGACCAGCGCACCGAAGTGATGGCCGACCCGGTGCAGTTGGCCACCAGGGATCTGCACAAGGCGCCCAACTACGGCACCGGGTTCGCCCCGTACTTCATCCCGCTGTCCCTGTGGGTGGGCGCGATGGTGGCGTACATGCTGATCCAGCCGCTCAACCGGCGGGCCCTCGCGGCGGGTGCCTCGGCGTGGCGGATCGCGCTGGCGGGCTGGCTGCCGGTGGCCGCGCTGGGCGTGCTGCAGACGGTCGCGCTGATGGCGGTGCTGCACTGGGCGGTCGGCCTGCAGATGGCGCGGGCGGCCGGGACGGTGGGCTTCCTGTTCCTGGTGACCGCGTGCTTCGCGGCGATCGTGCAGTGGCTCAACGCGCGCTTCGGCGCGGCGGGCCGGATCCTCGTCCTCGCCTTCCTGATGCTGCAGTTGACGTCCGCGGGCGGCACGTATCCCGTGCAGACCAGCCCGGACTTCTTCAACGCGGTCCACCCCTTCCTGCCGATGAGCCATGTCGTCGACGCACTCAGGCGGCTGATCACGGGCGGCGGCCTCGGCCCGGTGTGGCAGGCGTGCGCGGTGCTGCTGGCCTTCACCGTCGGCGCCCTCGCGCTGACCGCCCTCTCGGCCCGCCGCAAGCAGGTGTGGACCCTGGACCGCCTGCACCCGGAGTTGAGCCTGTGACCGCGCGGCGGACGGTTCCCGCGCGGCCCATGGGTCCCGCGCAGCCCACGATTCCTGTGACAATCAGGGCCATGGAAAGCAGCAACGCCCCCGGCGGCGCAGGCGGGGGCCGCCGTGAGGCGACCCGGCAGAAACTCTACGAAGCGGCCGTCACCCTCATCGCGGAGCAGGGGTTCTCCGCGACCACGGTGGACAAGATCGCCGAGCGCGCCGGAGTCGCCAAGGGCACGGTGTACTACAACTTCGCGAGCAAGTCGGTCCTCTTCGAGGAGCTGCTGCGGCACGGCGTGGGACTGCTCACCGCTTCTCTCCGTGAGGCGGCCGAGGGGACCGCGCGGGAGGGCGGCAGCAGGGTCGACTCCCTGGATGCGATGATCCGGGCCGGGCTCGTCTTCATCGACCGCTACCCGTCCTTCACCCAGCTGTATGTGGCCGAGCTGTGGCGCACCAACCGGGCCTGGCAGTCCACGCTGATGGTCGTCCGGCAGGAGGCGGTCGCCGTCGTCGAGGGGGTGCTCCGCGAGGGCGTCGAGGGCGGCGAGCTGAGCGACGAGATCGATGTCGGCCTGACGGCGTCGGCCCTGGTCGGCATGGTCCTGGTGGCCGCGCTGGACTGGAAGGCCTTCCAGCCGGAGCGCTCGCTGGACGACGTCCACGCGGCGCTGTCCCGGCTGCTGCAGGGCCGGGTGAGCGGAAAGGGCTGACCGGGCCGGAGCACGAACGAGAGCGCCGGTCCGAACTGGCCGCGTCCCCCGCGGGCCACCTCGAACCGGCGCTTCCCCGTTCCCCCGTACTCCCCCGTGCCTCGCTCCCGCCGACTCGCGTCGACGGAAGGAGCGGTAAGAGCGCGAGAGCCGTTCCGCCGCCCCGTGTCGGCGGTGCCGGAGCCGCGCCCCTTCCCGTGCCTCCACTCTCCCGTTCCCGCAGGTGGGAGCCCATCCGTACGGGTACTCAACTCACCGCATAGGTACGCGTACTCAGCCCTGCGCACTCAGCCCCACCCCGCGCTGTCGCCGACTGGTGACGATCGCGCCCGCGCAAGTACTCCCCGGGCCCGGATCGGCGGCGCAGCCGCCGATCCGGGCCCGGGGAACCGCGCGACAAGCCACGACGAGCCCGCACCCGCCGAACGACCGCACCCCCCGAGCTCTCCCGCGAAACACTGGTAACACGGCGCCCGATAAGGTCACCGGCATGGCAAGAATCGCGGTGATCGGCGCCGGAATGGGCGCCCTGGCAGCCGCCGCCCGGCTGGCCGTCGCCGGCCACCGCGTGGTGGTGCACGAGAGCACGACGACCTACGGCGGAGCCGTGGGCCGCTTCGAGCGCGACGGCTTCGCGTTCGACACGGGCCCGGGGCTGCTGCCGCTCCCCGCCGTCCACCGCGACCTGTTCCTCAAGACCGGCAAGGAGCCGCTGGAGAAGTGCGTCGACCTGGTCCAGGTCGACCCGGCGGCCCGGCACGTCTTCGCGGACGGCACCGACCTCCTGCTGCCGAACGCCTCACGCGCGGGCGTGGTCGCCGCGCTGAACTCCGCGCTCGGCGCGGGCGCCGGCGACCGCTGGGGCGATTTCCTGGTGCGGTCACGCGAGGCCTGGGACCGCACCCGGCGGCCCCTCCTGGAGGAGCCGCTGTGGTCCGACTGGAAGCTCCTCGCCGAGCGCGAGCCGTACCCCTCGGTCCCCCACAAGCGCCTGCTGCGCACCCGCCGCGCCGCCACCCTCGCCGAGGTCGGCGCGTGGGAGCTGCGCGACCCCCGGCTGACGGCGCTGCTGGAGAGCCACGCCCTCGCGTACGGCCTGGACCCGAGGAGCGTCCCGGCGAGCGCGGCGGTCCTGCCCTACCTGGACCACGCCTTCGGGACCTGGTACGTCCGGGGCGGCGTACGGGAGTTGGCGCGGGCGCTGTACGAGCGGTGCCTGGCGCGCAGGGTCGAGTTCGTCTTCGGTGCCGAGGTCACGGGGATCGTCGAGAAGGACGGTCGGACGGCCGGGGTGGAGCTGGCCGACGGGACGGTGACCGGGGCCGACTTCGTGGTCGCCGGGGTCGCGCCCGAGGTGCTGGGCCGCCTGGCGGGGCGGTCGGTCGTACGGAGTGCCGACGAGGTACCGGCCCAGCGCGGGACGACGAGCCGGCTGACCGTGCTGCTGGCGCTGCGCGGGGGCCGTCCGCAGGGCGCGGCGCACCGGACGGTGGTGCACGCGGAGGACCGTGACGCCGAGCTGGAGCTGCTGTTCGGCGCCGCGCACGGGGTGGCCGCACGGCCCACGGCGACAGTGCTGCGTCCCGACGATCCGGGACTGGTGCCGGACGCCGACCACGAGGCGGTCACGGTCACGTGCGCGGTCCCCGCCGAACCCGAGCGGACCGGAGCGGGGCCGGAGACCTACGAGCAGCGGGCCGAGCGGCTGATCGACGCCGCCGAGCGGGCCGTACCCGACCTGCGGGAGCGGCTGCTGTGGAGCGAGGTGCGCACCCCGGCCGACATCGCGCGGGCGACCGGAGCGGAGGGCGGCGCGGTCCCGGCCCCGGCGCTCGCGGCGGCGGACGGGCGGTGGCTGCACCCGTCCAACAGCACCGCTCTGCCGGGCCTGTTCACCGTCGGCGGCTGGTCCCACCCGGGCGGCGGCCTTCCGCACGCCGGGATGTCGGGCGCGCTGGTGGCGGGACTGATCGTGGAGGGGCCGGACTTCCGCGGCTCCCAGTGAGGCTCACCGGGGCAGGAGCGGGGGCCGGGCGGGCGCTTCAGAAACGGTACTGCTGCTCGTCGTAGCCGTTCTGGCCATTGCCGTTCCCGTTGCCCTGGTACGGGTACTGCTGGTCGGACGGGAGGTCCGAGCCGAGCGGGTCGTCGGTGTTGCGCTGCTGCGGGACCCAGACACCGCCGGGCGGGGTCTCGCCGTAGCCGCCGTTGCCGTACTGGTCCTGGCCGTAGCCCTGTTGACCGTAGCCCTGCTGCCCGTAGGCCTGGTCGTACGCGGCCGTGGCGTCGTACGTCTGGGTGCCGATGTACGGGTCGGAGTAGGCGGCGTACTGCTGCTGGGACGGGTCGTAGCCGTACCCCTGCTGGTCGTAGCCGTAGTAGGCGAAGGCCTCGTCCTGCGCGGCCTGGTCGGCGGTCGCGTGCTGCTGGCCGGCGGCGCCCGCGTAGGCGTTGTCGTCCCTGTAGACGCCGTAGGTGCTGGTGTCGTCCGGCATGGGTTCCGGGGAGTAGACGGGGGCCGGCCCGGCCGCGGAGGGCGTGGACTGCGGTCGGACGAACACGTCGTCGTCGCGGTCGTCGAGCAGGTCGTCGCCTTGGTGGTACGTGCCGGCGGCGGTGTTCTCCAGGTCCGTGACCTCCAGGGTCGGGTCCTGGCGGTCCGGTTCGCCGCGCCGCCGCTTCTTGCCCGCCTTGGGCAGCCGGCCGCCGTCCTCGCCCTCGCCGGAGCGCGGGCGGACGGCCCAGCCCGCCTCGAAGCCACGCCGGAACGACAGCGTCACATAGGTCTGACCGATGGCGAACCCGATCGCGCCCAGCGCGATGACGATCACGTTGGGGATGAGGACACCGAGGACGACACCGAGGAAACCGGCGAAGGCGAGCAGCCGCCAGCGCAGCCGCGCCTTGTACTGCAGCAGCACCTCACCCAGCAGCCACAACGCGACGACGCCGAACGCGATGTAGAGGACCGCCCAGCCCATGTACGCCCCTCTCCCTGTAGCCGCTACGCAGTGTGTCGTACGCGAGTGCGACCGGTCTAGGCCCGTGATGGATGGTGCAGGCCCAGGTTCTCGTAGATTTCCAGAGTCGCGGTGGAGTTGTTCAGGGTGATGAAGTGAAGTCCGGGGACTCCTTCGTCCAACAGCCTCGCGCAGAACTCCGTGGCGAACTCGATGCCAATGGAGCGTACAGCGGCCGGATCGTCTTTGGCTGTGACGATCCGCTCTTTCAGGGCGTTCGGGATGGCGGCGTTGCTGAGTTGCGGCAACCGTTCCAGCATCTTCACGCTGGTGACGGGCATGACCTCGGGAATGACGGGGGTTTCGCAGCCGGCCGTCGCGACCGCGTCCCTCAGACGCAGGTACGAGTCGGGGTGGAAGAACATCTGCGTGATCGCGTAGTCGGCCCCGGCCCGGCACTTGTCGACGAAGCGCGCCACGTCGCTGTCCCAGTCGGGGGAGCGCGGGTGCATCTCCGGGAAGGCCGCGACGCCCACGCAGAAGTCGCCCGACTCCTTGATGAGGTGGACCAGTTCGGCGGCGTAGGTCAGGCCCTGCGGGTGCGCGACCCACTCGGCCATGGGGTCGCCGGGCGGGTCGCCGCGGACCGCGAGGATGTTGCGGATCCCGGCGTCCGCGTACTGGCCGATGATGTTGCGCAGCTCGGCGATGGAGTGGCTGACCGCGGTGAGGTGCGCGACCGGCGTGAGCGTGGTGTCGGCGGCGATCTGCTCGGTCGCCTTCACGGTGCCGGCCCGGGTGGAGCCGCCCGCGCCGTACGTCACGGAGACGAAGCTGGGGGCGACGGCCTCGATCCTGCGGAGGGCGTTCCACAGGTTCCGCTCGCCCTTCTCCGTCTTGGGTGCCCAGAACTCGAAGGAGTAGGTGGTTTTGCCCGTGGCGAGCATGTCACGCACGGTCCGTGCGCGATCCGTCCTGGTGGAAGCGGTTCCTAGGGCCATACCGGCAGGTTAGTCAGATCGGCGCCGTCCCCCAACCACACCTGGAGCTTTTGTCCCCTTTGCCGCTCTGGTGTCCACGCCTTGGACGGCCGTGGATCGCGGGCACCGCCGCTAGAGGGCACGCAGCCGCTCGGCGAACTCCGCCGCGGCGGCTCCCGGGTCGTCGGCCTCCGTGATCGCCCGGACGACCACCACGCGCCGGGCGCCCGCCTCGACGACCTCGTCGAGGTTGCCGAGGTCGATGCCGCCGATGGCGAACCAGGGGCGGTCGGTGGCGAGGGCGGCGGTGTACCGGACGAGGTCCAGGCCAGGGGCGTGGCGGCCGGGCTTGGTGGGGGTGGGCCAGCAGGGGCCCGTGCAGAAGTAGTCCACGCCCTCCTGGACGGCCGCGGCGGCGGCCTCCTCCTCGGCGTGGGTGGAACGGCCGATGAGCACGTCCGGGCCGAGGATCGCGCGGGCGGCGGGGACGGGAAGGTCGCCCTGGCCGAGGTGCAGCACGTCCGCGCCGATGGCGTGGGCGACGTCCGCGCGGTCGTTGACGGCGAGCAGCTTGCCGTGCCGCCGGCAGGCGTCCGCGACGACCTGGAGGTGCTCCAGTTCCTCGGCCGCCTCCATGCCCTTGTCGCGGAGCTGCACGATGTCCACGCCGGCGCCGAGGACGGCGTCCAGGAACCGCGGGAGGTCGCCCTGGCGCTTGCGGGCGTCCGTGCAGAGGTAGAGCCGGGCGTCGGCGAGCCGGGCGGCGGCGTCGGACATGGGTGGGTCCCCCGTTGGCATGTGTGATCGGTGCGGCGTACGGGGACGTGGCCCTCGCGGGCCCCGGCCCCCGTACGCCGTACGAGCGGGTGTTTCGGGTCAGACGGCGAGCGCCTGGGCGCGGCGCTTCACCTCCGTGCCGCGATTCTCGCTCAGGGCCTGGGCCGGGGTGCCGGGCAGGCTGGGGTCCGGAGTGAAGAGCCACTCCAGCATCTCTTCGTCGGTGAAGCCGTCGTCCCGCAGCAGGGTCAGGGTGCCGGTCAGGCCCTTGACCACCTTGTCTCCGTCGATGAAGGCGGCGGGGACGTGCAGCGCGCGGTTCTCACCACGGCGTACGGCGATGAGCTGGCCTTCCTTCACCAGCTGCCGCACGCGGGTCACCTCGACGTCCAGCATCTCTGCGATGTCGGGGAGGGTCAGCCACGCGGGGACGAGAGCATCGATCTTTGCGTCAATCTCGGTCACGTCTCCAAGACTGCCATCTGGGACTGACAGTGGGTAGCCGAGCCGCCTCCGGCGCAGCCGACCGAGGGGTGCGGAGCGCGTCGGTGGGATCCCGGGAACCCGCCCGGTTACGCCGCCGCCGCCTTCAGCGGCCTCGCCGGGTCCTCCAGCAGCAGCGGGTCCATCGGTGTGCCGGCCTCGATCAGGCGGCGGCCCTGGGCCAGGTCCCGGGGGCGGCCCACCGCCAGCAGGGCGACCAGCCGGGACTCGCGCAGCCAGCACACCGACCAGGCGGCGCCGGTCGGGTCGCCGCGCCGGACCATGGTGTCGGCCGAGGCGTGGTCCCCGGCGTACTGGACGAACCGGCCGAACTGCTCGGACCAGAAGTAGGGCACGGGATCGTAGGGCTCGGGAGTCTCGCCGACGATGTTCGCGGCGACCGTGCGGGGGCCCTGGAGGGCGTTGTCCCAGTGATGGACGAGGAGACGCCGGCCGTACCTGCCGGAGGGGAAGGAGGCGCAGTCGCCGACGGCGTAGACGTCCGGTGCGGAGGTGCGCAGATGGTCGTCGGCCACCACCTCGCCCTGGGCGCCCAGCTCGATGCCGGAGCCCTCCAGCCAGGCCGTGGCGGGGCGCGCGCCGATGCCGACGACGACCGCGCCGGCCGGGATCCGGGTGCCGTCGTCCAGGACCACGGTCCCGGGCTCGACGCGCTCCACGCGCGCGTGCGTGCGCAGAGCGGTGCCGCTGTCGGCGTACCAGGCGGTCATCGGGGCGGCCACCTCCGCAGGGAGGGCGCCCGCGAGCGGGCGGTCGGCGGCCTCGACGACCGTCACCGCGCAGCCCGCCTCGCGGGCGGCCGTGGCGAACTCGGCGCCGATCCAGCCCGCGCCCACGACCACGATGTCGTGCTGCCGAGCCAGCACGGGCCGCAGCCGCTCGGCGTCGTCCAGGGTCCGCAGCAGATGCACCCCGGGCACGCCGTCGGCGCCCGGCAGCCGGATCGGTTCCGCGCCGGTCGCGACGACGAGGAGGTCGTACGGGACGGGCCCGGCGGGCGTGTCGAGTTCGTGGTCGGCGGGGCGCAGGCCGGTCACCTCGCGGCCCAGCCGGAGGTCGATGCCGAGCGCCTCGAAGTCGACGTCGAAGGCGGAGCCCTCGGCGTTGCCGAGCAGAACGGCCTTGGAGAGGGGAGGTCGGTCGTAGGGCTGGTGCGGCTCGGCGCCGAGCAGGATCACGTCGCCGGCGAAGCCCTGTTCCCGCAGGGCGACCGCCGTCTGCACGCCCGCCATGCCCGCGCCCACGACGACCACGCGCCGCGCCGGTGATCCGCCCCTCTGCTGCGTCAGCTCGCTCACCCGATCACCATAGACAACTGATATTCGGTCAGTCAGGGGGTGGGTGGCCCGGTCGTCCGGCGGACGGCCGGCGAGGGTGACTTCAGCGGGCGCGGTCCGACGTCTCGTGGACCTGCTCCACCACGCTCGTCCCGCTTCCGGACCGCGACTCCCACTCCCAGGTCTCCTCCAGCCGGACGCGCCCGTCGGGCAGTTCGGCCACGAGGGACACGCAGTGGCCGGAGGCGGTGGTCCCGTCGGTCTTCAACTGCACGTAGCGGAAGTCCAGCCGGTCCCCCGCGCGCGTGCCCACGAGCCGGCCCCGTACGACGTCGCCGCCCGTGTAGTCGGCCCAGATCTCGCCGTCCTTCTCGTGGTACGTGAACCGGGTGCGGGTGCCCACCTGACCTGGGGCTTGGTCGGCGACGGGGGCGAGGACGAGACCGTCGAGCGAGCGGGCCATGGGCACGGGCTCCCTTACTGAGGCGATCGGCGGGGGCTAGGGTGGGCCACCGTAGAGCACTCGCGGGAGCCCGGACGCACCGGGCTGAGAGGGAGGCTGGCGGCCTCCGACCGTACGAACCTGATCCGGGTCATGCCGGCGAAGGGAGGGGCTGGACGCCCATGTCGCGTACGCACACGTCAGACGTCCTCGTCGTGGGGGGCGGAATCATCGGACTCGTCACGGCGTGGCGGTCCGCGCAGCGCGGGTTCACCACGACCGTGGTCGATCCCGAACCCGGTGGCGGGGCCGCGCGGGTGGCGGCCGGGATGCTCGCCGCCGTGACCGAACTGCACTACGGCGAGGAGACGCTGCTCGGGCTCAACCTGGAGTCCGCGCGCCGCTACCCGGACTTCGCGGCCGAGTTGACGGAGGCCACCGGCCTCGACCTCGGGTACCGCCGCTCCGGCACGCTCGCCGTCGCGCTCGACGCCGACGACCGCGCCCATCTGCGCGAACTGCACGCCCTGCAGCGTCGGTCGGGGCTCGACTCGGAGTGGCTGAGCGGACGGGAGTGCCGGCGCCTGGAGCCGATGCTCGCGCCGGGCGTGCGCGGCGGGCTGCGGGTCGACGGGGACCACCAGGTCGACCCGAGGCGGCTCTCCAGCGCCCTCGTCGCGGCCTGCGAACGCGCCGGGGTGGTGTTCCACCGGGCTTGGGCCGAGGAACTGACGGTGACCCGAGAGCGAGCCACCGGGATCCGGACCGGCGAGGGTGACCGGCTGAGCGCCGGGCACACCGTCCTCGCCGCGGGCAGTCTCAGCGGCCGGCTCGCGGGGGTCCCGACCGACGTGCGGCCGCCGGTGCGGCCGGTGAAGGGGCAGGTGCTGCGGCTGACCGTGCCGAAGCAGTACGCGCCCTTCCTGAGCCGAACGGTGCGGGCCGTGGTGCGCGGCAGCCAGGTCTATCTGGTGCCGCGCGAGAACGGCGAACTCGTCGTCGGCGCGACCAGCGAGGAGCAGGGCTGGGACACGACGGTCACCGCGGGCGGGGTGTACGAACTGCTGCGGGACGCCCATGAACTCGTCCCCGGGATCACCGAACTGCCGCTCACCGAGACCCGCGCGGGACTGCGGCCCGCCTCCCCCGACAACGCTCCGCTCCTCGGCCCGAGCGGACTGGACGGCCTGCTCCTGGCGACCGGCCACTACCGCAACGGGGTGCTTCTCACACCGGTCACCGGCGACGTCCTGGCCGAGGTGCTGACCACCGGTGAACTACCGGCGGAGGCACGCGACTTCACCCCTCTGCGGTTCCGCGCCGGTGCGGCCCGCGAACTCCTGGAGCAGCCCGTATGAGCACCAGCCGTATGAGCACCACCGGGACCCTGACCGTGTCCGTCAACGGGGAGCCGCGGCAGATCGCCCCCGGCACCGCGCTCGACGCGCTCGTGCGGACGCTCACGCCGTCCGTCTCCGGTGTCGCCGCCGCCCTCAACGAGACCGTCGTCCCACGCGCGCGGTGGACGACCACCGCCCTCGCCGAGGGGGACCGTGTCGAGGTCCTCACCGCCGTCCAAGGAGGCTGATCCCATGGCAGACGACCCCTTCGTCCTCGGCGGCACGACCTACGCGTCCCGCCTGATCATGGGCACCGGCGGCGCGAGCGGCCTGGACGTCCTGGAGCGCGCGCTGGTGGCCTCCGGCACGGAGCTGACCACGGTCGCGATGCGCCGGGTCGACGCCGGCACGCAGGGCTCGGTCCTGTCCGTGCTCGACCGGCTCGGCATCCGGGTGCTGCCCAACACGGCCGGCTGCTTCACGGCGGGCGAGGCCGTGCTGACGGCCCGCCTCGCGCGCGAGGCGCTCGGTACGTCGCTGGTCAAGCTGGAGGTCATCGCCGACGAGCGCACCCTGCTGCCCGACCCGATCGAACTGCTCGACGCCGCCGAGACGCTCGTCGACGACGGTTTCACGGTGCTGCCGTACACGAACGACGACCCCGTGCTGGCGCGGAAGCTCCAGGACGTGGGCTGTGCCGCGATCATGCCGCTGGGGTCGCCCATCGGCTCGGGGCTCGGCATCCGCAACCCGCACAACTTCCAGCTGATCGTCGAGCACGCGCGCGTGCCGGTGATCCTGGACGCGGGTGCCGGGACGGCGTCGGACGTGGCGCTCGCGATGGAGCTGGGGTGCGCCGGTGTCATGCTCGCCTCCGCCGTGACCCGGGCGCAGGAGCCGGTCCTGATGGCCGAGGGCATGCGGCACGCGGTGGAGGCCGGACGGCTCGCGTACCGGGCGGGCCGCATCCCCCGCCGTCACTTCGCCGAGGCCTCCTCGCCCGGCGAGGGACTGGCCCGGCTGGATCCGGAGCGCCCGGCGTTCTGAGGCGGAGCTCACGCCGCTCCGGCCGCCACTCGAACAGCCGAACGAGTCAGGTCGGAGACCCGCTCGTCACAGCGCTCCGGGCTCGGTCACAGGTCTGCTGCAGTACGTCTCGCGGGCCACGGGGCCCCTGGGCCTGTCGGCGGCGGCTCGTACACTCACCTGCGTGGACACGACCCTTCAGGACCCGCTTGTCGGCCAGGTGCTCGACGGTCGGTATCGAGTCGAGGCGCGGATCGCGGTCGGCGGGATGGCCACGGTCTACAGGACCGTGGACACCCGCCTCGACCGCGTGCTCGCGCTCAAGGTGATGCATCCGACGCTGGCCGCGGACCGGACGTTCGTCGAGCGGTTCATCCGGGAGGCTAAGTCGGTCGCCCGGCTCTCCCACCCGAACGTGGTGGGGGTCTACGACCAGGGCACCGACGGCTCGTACGTCTACCTCGCGATGGAGTACGTGGCCGGCTGCACCCTGCGTGACGTGCTGCGTGAGCGCGGGGCGCTCCAGCCCCGCGCGGCGCTGGACATCCTGGAGCCGGTGCTCGCCGCGCTGGGCGCCGCGCACCGCGCCGGGTTCGTGCACCGGGACATGAAGCCGGAGAACGTGCTGATAGGGGACGACGGCCGGGTCAAGGTCGCCGACTTCGGGCTCGTCCGGGCCGTGGACACCGTCACCAGCACCACCGGCAGCGTCCTCGGCACCGTCGCCTACCTCGCCCCCGAGCAGTTGGAGCACGGCACGACCGACACCCGTGTCGACGTGTACGCGTGCGGCGTGATGCTCTACGAGATGCTCACCGGTGGCAAGCCGCACGCCGGCGACTCCCCCGCGCAGGTGCTCTACCACGCGCTCCACGACGACGTGCCGCCGCCGTCGGCCGCGGTGCCGGGGCTGCCCTACGAGCTCGACCACCTGGTCGCCTCGGCGACCGCCCGCAATCCGGAGCTGCGGCCGTACGACGCCGTGGCTCTGCTCGCGCAGACACTGGAGGCACGGGCGGGGCTGAGTGCCGAGCAGTTGGACGTGGTGCCGCCGCAGGCGATAGCCGACGGCCATGACACGGCGGAGGACCGGACGAGCGTCATCCCGCGTTCCCTGTCCGTGTCGCGGTCGGTGGGACTGGATCCCGACGAGCGGTTGAACCGCACGAGCCGGTTCGATTCGCCTCCGCCGCCGCCCCGGGGCGCCCGCACCTTCCCGGCGCCCCG
Organism: Streptomyces sp. SP18BB07; assembly: GCF_036322545.1. NCBI lineage: Bacteria > Bacillati > Actinomycetota > Actinomycetes > Kitasatosporales > Streptomycetaceae > Streptomyces > Streptomyces sp. SP18BB07. The sequence continues at coordinate 28,782 of NZ_JAQYWT010000363.1, read as the reverse complement.
GCGCGGGCTGTGGGCGGTCGTCGTCGCCGTGGTGCTCGTGCTGGGTGTGGGCGGGGGTGTCTGGTACATCAACTCGGGTCAGTTCACGCAGGTCCCGGCCGTGTTGCAGCAGAGCGAGGCGGACGCCACGAGGCGGCTGGAGGGTGCCGGGCTGGACGTCGACGTCAAGCAGGCGTTCAGCGACACCGTCGAGCGCGGCAGGGTGATCGGCACCGACCCGGCGCCCGGCGAACGGATCCGGGACAACGACACCGTGACGGTGACGATCTCCAGGGGCCCGCAGACCGTGAAGGTGCCGGATCTCAAGGGCACCCCGCTGGCCGAGGCGAAGACCCAGCTGAAGGACGACGGACTCGAACCGGGTGTGGTGACGCGGGAGTTCAGCGACGAGGTCCTCCGGGGACAGGTGATCGGCACCCGGCCGGGCGCGGGCACCGAGATCTCGTCCGGCGCGGCGGTCCGGATCGTGGTCAGCCGGGGCGCCCCGGTGGAGGTGCCCGAGGTGTCGGGTGCGTCGGTCGCGGACGCCACCGCGGAGCTGGAGGAGGCGGGCCTGAAGGTGAAGATCGCCCCCGGCCGGGTCAACTCCGAGTTCGACAAGGGGCTGGTGGCCGAGCAGTCCCCGGGCGTCGGCAAGCAGGTCGGGCAGGGCGACACCGTCACCCTGACGCTCTCCAAGGGGCCCGTGATGGTCGAGGTCCCCGATGTCGTGGGCGACAGCGTCGACGACGCGACCCGGCAGCTGAAGGACGCCGGTTTCGAGGTCGAGGAGGACCGAGGGATCCTCGGGCTCTTCGGCGACGAGGTCAAGAGCCAGTCGGTGGACGGCGGGGACACGGCGCCCAAGGGCTCGACCATCACCATCGAGATCCGCTGACGGGCGGCCCGGCCGTCGCCTCGAACCGGCGGCCGGGCACCGCGGGCCCCATGACACCCTGGTGCGGTGAGCACTCAGCAGTCCCCCGCCCTCCCGGGCCCCGTCCCCACCCCCGCCGGCCCGTCCCGCAACCCCGTCGGCGGCCATGTGCCCGTCGCCGGGGGCCTGAACTCCGTAGGGCTGACGTACGCCCGTGATCTGAGGGCCGAGACCGTCCAGGTCTTCGTCGCCAACCCGCGCGGCTGGGCGACCCCGGTCGGCAACCCCCGGCAGGACGAGGAGTTCCGCGCGGCCTGCGCCGAGGAGTCGATCCCCGCGTACGTGCACGCGCCGTACCTGATCAACTTCGGCTCGCACACCGAGGCGACGGCGGAGCGGTCCGTGGAGTCGATGCGGCACTCGCTGCGCCGGGGGCGGGAGATCGGCGCGCTCGGGGTGGTCGTGCACACGGGGAGCGCGACCGGCGGGCGGGACCGGTCGGTGGCGCTCAAGCAGGTGCGGGAGTATCTGCTGCCGGTGCTGGACGAGTTGACCCACGACGACGACCCGTTTCTGCTGCTGGAGTCGACGGCGGGCCAGGGAGCCTCGCTGTGCTCGCGCACCTGGGACTTCGGGCCGTACTTCGAGGCGCTGGACGCCCATCCGAAGCTGGGTGTCTGTCTGGACACCTGCCACATCTTCGCGGCCGGCCACGATCTGACCGGCCCGGACGGTATGCACCGGACCCTCGACCTGCTGGTGGACACCGTCGGCGAGGGCCGGCTGAAGCTGATCCACGCCAACGACTCCAAGGACGTGGTCGGCGCCCACAAGGACCGCCACGAGAACATCGGCTCCGGCCACATCGGCGAGGACCCCTTCCGCGCCCTGATGACCCACCCCGCCACGGCGGGCGTGCCACTGATCATCGAGACCCCGGGCGGCAAGGAGGGCCACGCGGCGGACGTGGAACGCCTGAAGAAACTCAGGGACGGCTGACGCGCCCCCTCGTGGACAGGCCCGTCAGAGGTCGGGCCCGTCCCCCGGTTCCTCCTGGTAGGAGTAGCGCTGTTCCTGCCAGGGGTCGCCGATGTTGTGGTAGCCGCGTTCCTCCCAGAAGCCGCGGCGGTCGGCGGTCATGTACTCGATGCCGCGGACCCATTTGGGGCCCTTCCAGGCGTAGAGGTGGGGGACGACGAGGCGGACCGGGAAGCCGTGCTCGGCGGTGAGGAGTTCGCCGTCCTTGTGGGTGGCGAAGATCGTGCGGTCGTCGGCGAAGTCGGCGAGGCGGAGATTGGAGCTGAAGCCGTACTCCGCCCACACCATCACATGGGTGACCTCGGGGGCGGGTGGCGCGATGTCCAGGATCGTCCGGGCCGGGATGCCGCCCCATTCGGCGCCGACCATGCTGAACTTCGTCACACAGTGCAGATCGGCCACGACCGAGGCGTACGGCAGGGCGGTGAACTCGTCATGGGTCCAGGCGTGCTTCTCGCCGTCGGCGGTGGCGCCGAAGACCCGGAAGTCCCAGCGCTCGGGACGGAACTTGGGGACGGGCCCGTAATGCGTGACGGGCCAGCCACGCTGGAGCCGCTGTCCCGGCGGAAGCTGCGACGACGCCGCGTTCTCAGAGGCGCGATCTCCTGATGCGCGTTCCACCGGCTGACCCATGACTCCATCCTGACAGACCCCGGGTGGTGCACATGACCAGGGCCCACCCGACCCGGACATTCCGAACTAAGGCTGCACTTACTTACTAAGCTTGCACTTACTGGACGATCTTCGACAGCGGTGCAATCATCGCGGCGCAACCTCCTCATTCCCCGCTTGGTAAGGAGCTTCTGCGATGCAGGGCGACCCCGAGGTCATCGAATTCCTCAACGAGCAGCTGACCGCGGAGCTCACCGCGATCAACCAGTACTTCCTGCACGCCAAGATGCAGGAGAACTTCGGCTGGACGAAGCTCGCGAAGTACACGCGTCACGAGTCGTTCGACGAGATGAAGCACGCGGAGGTGCTCACCGACCGGATCCTGTTCCTGGACGGCCTGCCGAACTACCAGCGGCTGTTCCACGTCCGGGTGGGCCAGACGGTCAAGGAGATGTTCGAGGCCGACCGGATGATCGAGGTCGAGGCGATCGACCGGCTCAAGCGCGGTATCGAGGTGATGCGCAACAAGGGTGACGTCACCTCGGCGAACATCTTCGAGTCGATCCTCGCGGACGAGGAGCACCACATCGACTACCTCGACACCCAGCTGGAACTGCTGGAGAAGCTCGGTGAGGCGCTCTACATCGCGCAGCTGATCGAGCAGCCCGAGAGCTGAGCCGGGCCGCTTCCTGGGTCAGGCCGCTTCCTCGAGCTCGGTGAAGACCGACTCGCCCTGGTCGGCCGACTCACGGCGCGGGCACGCGCCCCGGCCGAGGATCGCCTGGATCCGCCGGACGCACGAACCGCAGTCGGTGCCCGCCTTGCAGGCGGACGCGATCTGGCGAGGGGTGCAGGCACCGTCCGCCGCATGCTTCTTGACCTGCTGCTCGGTGATGCCGAAGCAACTGCAGACGAACACGCGGTTCACCTCCCGCCGGGATCGATAGGTGGCGCCATCCCGATGATCGGTGAGGCTAACCTAACCTTACCCGGCGGGCGAGGACCGCAAAAGTGGAGTGGGGCGCGGATCGTATGTGATCCGCGCCCCACGTCATGCCCCTGTAACAGGCGCACCCACTGTTGATCTTTTACTAGTCGCGGTACAGCTCCGCGACCAGGAACGCCAGGTCCAGGGACTGGCTGCGGTTGAGCCGGGGGTCGCACGCGGTCTCGTAGCGCTGGTGCAGGTCGTCGACGAAGATCTCGTCGCCGCCGCCCACGCACTCGGTGACATCGTCACCGGTGAGCTCCACGTGGATGCCGCCCGGATGGGTGCCGAGGCCCTTGTGGACCTCGAAGAAGCCCTTGACCTCGTCGAGCACGTCGTCGAAGCGGCGGGTCTTGTGGCCGGAGGCCGCCTCGAAGGTGTTGCCGTGCATCGGGTCGGTCACCCAGGCCACGGTGGCGCCGGAGGCGGTGACCTTCTCGACCAGCTCGGGCAGCTTGTCGCGGACCTTGTCCGCGCCCATGCGCACGATGAAGGTGAGACGGCCCGCCTCGCGGTGCGGGTCGAGGCGCTCGATGTACTGCAGCGCCTCCTCGGCCGTGGTCGTCGGGCCGAGCTTGATCCCGATCGGGTTGCGGATCTGCGAGGCGAACTCGATGTGCGCGTGGTCCAGCTGCCGGGTGCGCTCGCCGATCCACACCATGTGCGCGGAGACGTCGTACAGGTGCCCCGTGCGCGAGTCCACGCGGGTGAGCGCCGACTCGTAATCGAGCAGCAGCGCCTCGTGCGAGGAGAAGAACTCGACGGTGCGGAACTCCTCCGGGTCGGCCCCGCAGGCGTGCATGAAGTGCAGCGCGTTGTCGATCTCGCGGGCGAGCTGCTCGTAGCGCTGGCCGGACGGGGACGACTTCACGAAGTCCTGGTTCCAGGCGTGCACCTGGCGCAGGTCGGCGTAGCCGCCGGTGGTGAAGGCGCGCACCAGGTTGAGCGTGGAGGCGGAGGCGTTGTACATCCGCTTCAGGCGCTCGGGGTCCGGGATGCGGGCGGCCTCGTTGAAGTCGAAGCCGTTGACCGAGTCACCGCGGTACGTCGGCAGGGTCACGCCGTCGCGGGTCTCGGTGCCCTTGGAGCGGGGCTTGGAGTACTGCCCGGCGATCCGGCCGACCTTCACGACGGGCACGGAGGCCGCGTATGTGAGGACGGCGCCCATCTGGAGCAGTGTCTTCAGCTTGTTGCGGATGTGGTCGGCCGACACGGCGTCGAAGGCCTCGGCGCAGTCGCCGCCCTGGAGGAGGAACGCCTCTCCCTTGGCGACGGACGCCATCCGGGCGCGCAGCTGGTCGCACTCGCCCGCGAAGACGAGCGGCGGATACGACTCGAGCTCCGCAACGACTGCGCGCAGAGCCTCGGTGTCGGGGTACTCGGGCTGCTGCGCCGCGGGCAGGTCTCGCCAGGTGTTGCCAGCGCTCGCGCTGGACTTAGCGTTCACGGTCACGACGTCCACATTACGGGGTCATGTCCGGTGTCCATCCCGCTGCTCATCAAGTGAGACGAACCCCGCTCGATCGGGAGCGGGGTTCGTCGGGCCGGTGGTGTGGGCCGCCGGTGTCAGTGCAGGTTCATGACCGCGCTGTCGTCGAAGCCGACGGCGAAGACCGTACGCAGCGACAGGTTGGCGGCGTTGTTGTAGCCGTCACAGGCGTTCTTCTTCTCGTCGGGCTCCTCCACGGCCTTGAACTCGTGGGGGAAGCTCGTGCGCAGCGTCGTACCGGGGCAGATGTGCTCCGTGAGCCCCCACAGCTCCTCCACCTGGTCCGTGCCGAGCCTCGGCCAGTAGCTCAGGGCCTGGGGCGTGCCCACCGCCCAGTTGCCGTTCGCGTACACCGTCTCGCCGACCGTGCGGTTGCAGGCCGTGGTGGCGCGGGTGTCGCCCACCCAGGTGCGCGAGAAGACGGCGGGCTGGAGGGCGCAGCCCTTGTGGAAGGCGAAGTTCAGCAGCCCGGCGCCGTCGGTCCAGGTCATGCCGCCCTGGAGGCCCACGTAGCGGGAGGCGGCGTAGGCGTCCTGGATCACGGTCTTGCCGCCCGACATGTTGAGCAGCCCCGGGTAGGTCGAGGCGCTCGTCGGATTGAGCTGGTAGCGCACCACCCGGCCGCCCGCGGCGCTGCCGAACCACTCGCCGGTGACCAGCTTGTACGGGCTGCCGCCGGACTTGTCGAGGGAGAGCCAGGAGTAGCAGAGGGAGTCGGCGTCGGGGGTGCCGTTCACGGCGTCCGCGTCACAGGCGCCGGAGGGCGGCGGGGAGGCCTGCTTGTAGTAGTGCACCTGCGGCAGCACGTACGGGTAGCCGCAGGCGCTGGACTTCCCGGCGCTGTCGATGCCGTAGGAGTTGAGGCCGGAGCCGTAGGTGTCGACCTTGCCCAGCTTGTTGATGTCGAAGACACGGATGCCGTTGGAGGTGTCCGTGACGTAGATGTAGTTGCCGTACCAGACGATGCCGCCGCCGTGGCCGGTGACGAACTTGAAGTCCGCGCCGCCCTCGGTCGGCTCGGCGAGCAGGATGTGGCGGTACTTCTGGGTGTCACGGTCGATGAGGGTGAGCTTGAGCAGGTTGTTCGTCTTGCACTTGTCGTTGGCCTCGTAGTCACCGGCCGCGTTGGTCTTGAAGGTCTCGTAGTGCCAGGCGACCGCCGTGACGCGCTTGTCCTGGATGGCGCCGTCGGCCCCGTCGGCGGTGCCGGTGCTGCTCATGCCCTGCGGCCACCAGCGCGGGGTGGTGTCGTCGCCGTGCGCCGAGGACCAGCACCAGGCGACCTTCCGGGTCACCGGCGGCAGGGCCTTCGTCTCGTCGCCGGCGCAGGCGCGCATGGTGCGCAGGTTCATCCAGGGGTCGCTCGCCCCGGAGGAGTTCGTCGTGTAGTTGGTGGTGACGACGTCGGCGAGGTCGGCGTCCGCCAGCTTGCCGTCGAGGGTGGTGGCCGCCGACACGGTGCTGGTGTCGGTCATCTTGAACCTGTCGCCGCTCAGCGTCAGCTTCGTCACCACCGGCTCGTCCGCGGCCGCCGCCGGTTGCCCGGTGAGCCCGGCGAACAGGGCTGCCGCCGCGACGACGAAGGCCAGGGGCCTCGTTCTCCCTATGAGTGACACACTCGCCCTTCCGTATCCACAAATCGACTCGAACATGTCAAGTCTGAACAGTAGGTGATCATAAATTGAACCCTCGGCGCGGATCACCTGAGTTCCGCGGAAATCTCCGGTAAGGTGCCGCGCATGTTCGCGCACTCGACCCAGAACTGGTGGTGGACCGCTCATCCGGCGGCCCACTGACTGCGCGTACGCAAGACTTCGCGAAGGCCGCCCGAGGGGCGGCCTTCGGTGTTTCCAGGGCCGGGCCGTTCCTCTCTGATCACCGCGACGACCGTGATCCCCCAGGGAAGAGGAACCCATGGATCTGACCCGGCTGCTGTCCGACGACCGCCCGTTCGCGCTGCTGCGACGGCGCACCCCCGGCCTGTACGACCACGACACGGTGGAGCTGCTGATCGGCCCGGTGACGACGTACGAGCGGCTCGCCGACCTGCCCGACGAGGGGCTGGCGCTCGTCCCGTTCCGGCAGATCCGTGAACGCGGCTTCGACGTCCGCGACGACGGGACGCCCCTGTCGGTGCTGATGCCCGAGGAGTCGTACGCACTGCCGCTGGAGCGGGCCCTCTCACAGTTGCCGGCGCACGACGTCCGGGTCGAGGGCGGTGGCTTCGACGTGGGCGACGAGGAGTACGCGGAGATCGTCGGCCGGGTGCTGCGCGACGAGATCGGGCGGGGCGAGGGCGCCAACTTCGTGATCCGGCGGACGTACGAGGGCACGGTCCCGGGCTTCGGTCGCGCCGACGCGCTCGCGCTGTTCCGGCGGCTGCTGGAGGGCGAGCGGGGGGCGTACTGGACCTTCGTGGTGCACACCGGGGAGCGCACACTGGTCGGCGCCTCCCCCGAGGTGCACGTGCGGATGTCCGGCGGGACGGTCGTGATGAACCCGATCAGCGGGACGTACCGCTATCCGGCCGAGGGCCCCACCCCGGAGGATCTGCTGGCCTTCCTCGGCGACGGCAAGGAGATCGAGGAGCTGTCGATGGTCGTCGACGAGGAGCTCAAGATGATGTGCACGGTCGGCGACATGGGCGGGGTCGTGGTCGGGCCCCGGCTGAAGGAGATGGCGCACCTGGCGCACACCGAGTACGAGCTGCGCGGCCGGTCCTCGCTGGACGTGCGGGAGGTGCTGCGGGAGACGATGTTCGCCGCGACGGTCACCGGCTCGCCGGTGCAGAACGCGTGCCGGGTGATCGAGCGGTACGAGCCCCTCGGGCGGGACGGTGTCGCGCGCGGGTACTACGCCGGGGCGTTGGCGCTGCTGGGGCGGGACGCGGGCGGTGCGCAGACCCTGGACTCGCCGATCCTGATCCGTACGGCCGACATCGCGGCGGACGGGCGGCTGAAGGTGCCGGTGGGGGCCACGCTGGTGCGGGGCTCGGACCCCGCGAGCGAGGTCGCCGAGACCCATGCGAAGGCGGCGGGGGTGCTGGCGGCGCTGGGGGTACGGCCCGGACGGCCGGAGCAGGAGCGGGTGCGGCCGGGGCTGGCCGAGGACTCCCGGGTGCGGGCCGCGCTGGACGGGCGGCGGGCCTCCCTGGCGCCGTTCTGGCTGCGGATGCGGGAGCGCACGGGTGAGCTGACCGGTCACGCGCTCGTCGTCGACGCCGAGGACACCTTCACGGCGATGCTCGCGCATCTGCTGCGGTCGTCGGGGCTGGAGGTGACGGTACGGCGGTACGACGAGCCGGGGCTGCGGGAGGCCGTGCTCGCGCACGAGGGCGTGCTGGTGCTGGGGCCCGGGCCCGGGGATCCGTCGGACGGGGACGACCCCAAGATGAGGTTCCTGCGGTCGCTGACCGCCGAGGTGCTGCGGGGGCACCGGTACGGGGTGCTCGGGGTGTGTCTCGGGCACGAACTGATCGCGCTGGAGCTGGGGTTGGAGATCGTGCGGAAGGAGGTGCCGTACCAGGGGGCGCAGACGGAGATCGATCTGTTCGGGCGGCCCGAGACCGTGGGGTTCTACAACAGCTTCGTGGCCCGGTGCGACGACGGGACGGCCGGGGAGTTGGCTGCGCGGGGGGTCGAGGTCAGCCGCACTGGGAGCGGTGAGGTGCACGCGCTGCGCGGCCCCGGGTTCGCGGGGGTGCAGTTCCATCCGGAGTCGGTGCTGACGCTGGACGGGGTGAGTGTGGTGGGTGAGCTGGTGGCGGGGGTTCAGTCTCTGCGGGCGGTTTAGGGGCCGGGGGGGTAGGTGGGGCTCGGGGTGGGGGGGGGGGGGGGGGGGGGGGGGGGTCCGCGGGGGGGGGGTGTTTTGGGGGGGGGGGGGGTTGGGGGGGCTCGGGGGGCGTCGTCGGGTGCGGGTGCGTGGGGGCTGGTCGCGCAGTTCCCCGCGCCCCTAAAAGACCAGGCCCTGCGGGCCTGAAAAGCACGGGGCGCAGCCCCTGCTTTTCAGGGGCGCGGGGAACTGCGCGAGAAGCCCCACCGGAGCCGCACCCGCCGACGCAGCCGCCCCCCACCCCATCAAGCGCACCCTCAGCCGAAGAAGACGCCGACCTCCTCGTACAGGCTCGGATCCACCGTCTTCAGACGGGCCGTCGCGTCGGCGATCGGGACGCGGACGATGTCGGTGCCACGAAGGGCCACCATCTTGCCGAAGTCCCGGTCGCGCACCGCGTCGATCGCGTGGAGGCCGAAGCGCGTGGCGAGCCAGCGGTCGAACGCCGAGGGCGTGCCGCCGCGCTGGACGTGACCGAGGACGGTCGTCCGGGCCTCCTTGCCGGTCCGCCTCTCGATCTCCTTGGACAGCCATTCGCCGACGCCGGAGAGACGGACGTGGCCGAAGGAGTCGAGCGAACCGTCCTTGAGGACCATCTCGCCGTCCTTCGGCATGGCCCCCTCCGCGACGACCACGATGGGCGCGTACGAGGCCTTGAAGCGGGACGTCACCCAGGCGCACACCTTGTCGACGTCGAAGCGCTGTTCGGGGATGAGGATGACGTTGGCGCCGCCGGCGAGACCGGAGTGGATGGCGATCCAGCCGGCGTGACGGCCCATCACCTCCACCACCAGGACCCGCATATGGGACTCGGCGGTGGTGTGGAGGCGGTCGATCGCCTCGGTGGCGATGCCGACCGCGGTGTCGAAGCCGAAGGTGTAGTCCGTGGCGGAGAGGTCGTTGTCGATGGTCTTGGGGACGCCCACGCACGGCACGCCGTACTCGTCCGACAGGCGCGCGGCCACCCCGAGGGTGTCCTCGCCGCCGATGGCGATGAGTGCCTCGACCTCCTGCTTGGCGAGGTTCTCCTTGATCCGGCGGATGCCGTTCTCCTGCTTGAGCGGATTGGTGCGGGAGGAGCCGAGGATCGTGCCGCCGCGGGGCAGGATGCCGCGCACGGCGGGGATGTCGAGGCGGACGGTGTCGTTCTCCAGCGGTCCTCGCCAGCCGTCCCGGAAGCCGACGAAGTCGTAGCCGTACTCCTGTACGCCCTTGCGGACGACGCCCCGGATGACGGCGTTGAGCCCGGGGCAGTCGCCGCCTCCGGTCAGTACTCCGACGCGCATGGAAATGTCCCTTCGCCGCGGTTGCCTGGTGAGGGTCACGCTAATAGTGATCCAGGTCACTTCGGCATGCACGGGAAGCCAATTCCGGCGAATTACGGCCGATTGAGGGGGAGTTGGCCGGAGTTGATCAAATCGCCATCACTCTATGGGGTGATTCAAGGCGTTTACTCATCGTCGAGACCACGCTCTATGGCATAGCGGACCAGCTCCACCCGGTTGTGGAGCTGGAGCTTGCCGAGGGTGTTCTGGACGTGGTTCTGGACCGTGCGGTGCGAGATGACGAGGCGTTCGGCGATCTGCTTGTAGCTCAGGCCCTTGGCGACGAGCCGCAGCACCTCGGTCTCGCGGTCGGTGAGCTGCGGCGCCTTCGGCTCGTCGGCGCCCGCCGCGGGCGCGGGCTCGGAGGCGAGGCGGCGGTACTCGCCGAGGACCAGGCCCGCGAGACCGGGCGTGAAGACGGGGTCGCCGACGGCGGTGCGGCGTACGGCGTCGATGAGCTCCTCCGTCGACGCCGACTTCAGCAGGTAGCCGGTCGCGCCGGACTTCACCGCCTCCAGGACGTCCGCGTGCTCCCCGCTCGCCGACAGCACGAGGACGCGCAGGGCGGGGTTGGCCCCCACCAGCTCCTTGCAGACCTGCACGCCCGGCTTCGCGGGCAGATTCAGGTCCAGGACGAGCACGTCCGGCCCGGTGGCGCGGGCACGCCGCACCGCCTGCTCGCCGTCGCCCGCCGTGGCGACCACGTCGAAGCCGGACTCGGACAGGTCGCGCGCGACGGCGTCGCGCCACATGGGGTGGTCGTCGACCACCATGACCCTGATCGGGCCGCCGCCCCCGCCGGGCCGCGCCACCGCGTCCGCCGACCCGTTGTCGCCCACGCTCTCCACGCTGTTCGTCACCGCTTCTCCGCCTTCCCCCGTACGCCCTTCGGCCCCTCTGCGGCCTTGGGCACCTTCAGTTCGACTTCCGTGCCCTGGCCGGGCACCGAGATCAGCTCGGCCGTGCCGCCGATGTCGCGCAGCCGCCCCCGGATTGAGAGGGCCACCCCGAGTCGGCCCTCACCCTCTGCCTGCGCGAGCCGTCCCTCGGGGATGCCGGGCCCGTCGTCCCGTACCGTCACGATGATCTCGTCCGGCCAGTCCTCGACCAGGATCCAGGCGCGGGCCCCGTCGCCCGCGTGCTCGCGCACATTGTCCAGGGCGGCACCGACCGCCGCCGCCAGCTCCCGCGCCCGCCCCGGGGCGAGCGTCACCGGGCCGCCCGGCTCGGAGAAGGTGACCATCGCGCCGGCGTACGGGGCGAGCAGCGCCCGCAGGTCCACGGGGTCCCCGGCGCCGTCGTCGGACGCGTCCGGTTCGTCCACCACGCGGACGAGGGCACCCTGGGCGGCGTCCTCCGAGATCCGGGAGACGGGGACCAGGCCGCCGGAGACCAGGGTGCGCAGCGCGACCTCCTGCTCGCCCGCCATCCGGCCCAGTTCGGCGGCCTCGCCGCCGAGAGCGGTGCCGCGCCGCTGGACCATGGCGAGGACCTGCAGCACGCTGTCGTGGATGTCCCGGGCGAGGCGTTCCCGTTCGCGGGTGGCGGCCTCGATCTCCAGGGCGCGGGCGAGGGTGCGCTCGGAGGCGCGGGCGACCTCGACGACGTAGCCGATGGCGATGGAGGCGACCCAGACCAGCAGGACGTTGTGGATGGTGTCGCGGGTGGGGGCGCCCCGGTGGATCAGGTTGGCGACGGCGACGAGCGTGGAGGCGAAGGCGGCCCAGCGCCAGCCACCCTTGATGGCGAAGGCCAGGACGGCGCCGGCGGTCCATATCGACGGCAGCGTGGGGCCGCCGGCCTCGATCCGCGCGGTCGAGTCGGCGAGCCGGGTGAGCAGGATGCCGACGATCGCGATGGTGAGGTCGGCCGCGAGGAACCGCTTGGTGCAGCTGGCGGCGCCCGCGACCTTGGGCAGGGTCACCAGCGTCCAGCCGGCCAGCACCACGAAGTAGGCGATCGCGAGCCAAGGCCGCTCGAACTTGTCGTACGCGCTGATGAACAGCCCGACGGCGTAGATCATCGTCAGGACGCGGTAGCCGGTGAGCGCGCGCCACAGCGGCTGCTCCACCGACATCGCCATGACCCGCTCAAGCTTCGGCACGTCCCCCACCCCCTGCTGACCCGCCACCGGGCACCCCCGGCGCACGCGTCCGGAAGGCGACCGTACCCGGGAACCCGGCGGTCACGAAGCCGGGCGGTCCTCGTCCGCGTCGCCCTTGCCCGCGCGGGCCTTCTCGGCCTGTTCCCTGAGCTCCTTGGCGGCCTGTTCCTTCTCGGCCTTGGCGAGGGCGGCCCTGGCGGCCTTGTCGGCCTCCTTCTCGGCCTTGGCGGCGTCCGCGATCTGCCGCTTGGCGGCGGTCGCGTAGATGTCGACGTACTCCTGGCCGGAGAGCTTCATGATCTCGTACATGACCTCGTCGGTCAGCGCCCGCAGGACGAAGCGGTCGTGCTCCATGCCCTGGTAGCGGCTGAAGTCGAGGGGCTTGCCGATGCGGATGCCGGGGCGCATCACCTTCGGCAGGACCTTGCCCGGGGGCTGGATCTTCTCCGTGTCGATCATGGCGACGGGGATGACGGGCGCACCGGTGGCGAGGGCCACGCGGGCCAGGCCGCCGGGCTTGCCCCGGTAGAGGCGGCCGTCGGGCGAGCGGGTGCCCTCGGGGTAGATGCCGAACAGTTCGCCGCTCTCGATGACCTGTATGCCGCTCCTGATCGCGGCCTCACCCGCGCCGCGCGCGCCGGACCGGTCCACCGGGAGCTGGCCGACGCCCTTGAAGAAGGCGGCCGTCAGCTTGCCCTTGATGCCGGGGGTGGTGAAGTACTCGGCCTTCGCGATGAACGTGACCTTGCGGTCCAGGACCGCGGGGAGGAAGAACGAGTCCGAGAAGGAGAGGTGGTTGCTCGCGAGGATCGCGGCGCCCTCGGCCGGAATGTTCTCCAGGCCCTCCACCCAGGGCCTGAAGGTGACCTTGAGCGGTCCCCCGATAGCGACCTTCATCGCGCCGTACAACAACCGAGTGCCTCTCTGTGATCCGTGGATGAGACCTTAACCCGGACGCCCGACGAAGAGTCCGACAGGTCCGGCCGGTGTCGACCGAAGCCCCTGGTCGGTGTCAGTGCGGTCGCGTACGGTGAACCACATCCGGACTTTCACACCCTTCTCATGAACAGGAGACCGAACCGTGCCGGTCCTTCCTGGAGCCGAGCCGTACCACCACGAGGGCGGGGAGGTCGGAGTCCTCCTCTGCCACGGTTTCACCGGGTCACCGCAGTCCATGCGTCCCTGGGCGGAGTATCTCGCCGAGCGCGGGCTGACCGTCGCGCTGCCCCTGCTGCCGGGCCACGGCACCCGCTGGGAGGACCTCCGCCCCACGGGCTGGCAGGACTGGTACGCGGAGGTGGACCGCGAGCTGCGGACCCTGCGTGAGCGCTGTACGCGGGTCTTCGTCGCGGGGCTGTCCATGGGCGGCGCCCTGGCGCTGCGGCTGGCCGCGAAGCACGGGGACGCGGTCGCCGGCGTGATGGTCGTCAACCCGGCGAACAAGGTGCACGGCCCGGCCGCGCACGCCCTCCCCCTGCTCCGGCACTTCGTCCCCACCACGAAGGGGATCACCAGCGACATCGCCAAGGAGGGCGTCGAGGAGCTGGGGTACAGCCATGTGCCGCTGCACGCGGCGCACTCCCTGCGTAATTTCCTGCGCCTCGTCGACGGGGAACTGCCCCAGGTCACCCAGCCGTTGCTGCTGTTGCACAGCCCACGGGACCATGTGGTGCCGCCCGTCGACTCCGAGCGCGTCCTCGGCCGGGTGTCGTCGACGGACGTCACGGAGATCCTGCTGGAACAGAGCCACCACGTCGCGACGTTGGACCACGACGCGGACCGCATCTTCGAGGAGAGCCACGCGTTCGTCACCCGGCTGGTGAAGAAGTCCGACGCGGAATCCGTACAGCAGTCTGATTCGGGGTCCGCGGAGCGGAACGGTCCGGGATCCTTGGAGCAGAGGGAAGGGACGGCCACTGGTGGCTGAGCACGACTCCGAGCGTGAGCCGGAGGAGCAGGGAGCGCCTCTCGGCGCCTCACCCGGTGACTCACGGGGTGACTCCTCGGGTAGCTCCGCGGGCGGCCCCGCCAAGGGCGCCGGGGGTGCCTCGTCCGGCGAGTCGCCGGACGAGGAGCAGCACGCGGGCGAGGAGCAGCACGTGCCGTTCGACGAGGACGCCGCCTGGCGGGCCATCGTCGCCGGGTTCGGTGCGGAGCCCCCGGACCCACCGGGTGCCAAGCCGTTCAAGTCGGTGGAGGACCTGGCCCTCCTGGAGCCCGAGCCGGAGGAGTCCGCCGACAAGGCCCCGGACGGCGCCGCCGGCCCCGCGGCCCCCAGGCCGCTCGGCAGTTCGGTCGCGTTCGCACCCGGTGTAGGAGCGGGCCCGCGCGACTACAGCGTGCCGGACCCGGTCGGCGAGGACACGGGAGACGAGGCCGACGGCGAGGACGACGAGGACGGCGAGGGTCACTTCGTGCCGCCCGAGCCGCCCCCGCTGCCCGAGGCCGACGCGACCGCCAAGTTCGCCTGGCTGGGCGTGGCCGGCGGTCCGGTCCTGCTGCTGCTCGCCGTGCTGCTGGGCTGGGAGATGACCTGGTGGCTCACCACCCTGGGCATCGGCGGCTTCCTCGGCGGCTTCGCCACGCTGGTGATGCGGATGAAGAGCGACGACGAGGACGACGACGATCCGGGCCGGGGCGCGGTCGTCTGACCTCACCGCCACCGACGTCGCGTCGTGTACGAGGGCCCGCCCGGGATCGTTCCGGGCGGGCCCTCGCCGTCGCCCGGCGCCACGACACGGTCCCCGGCGGTCCCCGGCGGTCCCAGCGGTCCCAGCGGTCCCAGCGGTCCCAGCGGTCCCAGCGGTCCCAGCGGTCCCAGCGGCGGAATGGAACTCGATTCCGGTGAACGGCGAAGTACGGGTGCACGACCCGAACGAGCCCAAGTCTTCGAGGCGTTCGGACGAACGAGAGGAGCCCCGATGCCCGTCGGACCACCGGGACTCGGCACCCGCGAGCGAGAGCGCGAGGAGAGTGACGCCCGTGTGATCGAGCGGTCCCGGGACGAACCCGAGCTGTTCGCCGTCCTCTACGACCGCCATGCCGACGCCGTCCACCGTTACGCGGCCCGGCGGCTCGGTCCCGAGGCGGCGGAGGACCTGATGGCGGAGACCTTCGCCATCGCCTTCCAGCGGCGGCACACCTACGACCTGGAGCGGCTCGACGCCCGCCCCTGGCTGTTCGGTGTCGCCACCAACCTGCTCGGCAGGCACCGGCGGGCCGAGGCGCGCCGCTTCCGGGCGCTGGCCCGGCTGCCGGAGCCGGTGGAGCACGAGGAGCCGGTCGCGGACCGGGCGGTCGCCAGGGCCGGTGCCACGGGGGTGCGCCGGGAGCTGGCGGCTGCGCTGGCCGGGCTGTCCGCCCGGCACCGCGACGTGGTGCTGCTGGTGGCCTGGGCCGGCCTCGACTACGAGGAGGCGGCCCAGGCCCTCGGCGTGCCCGTCGGCACGATCAGATCCCGGCTGAACCGGGCTCGCGGCAGACTGCGCGAGGCACTGGGCGGATCCGATCCGACCGCTTTCCGAGAGGCAGACGCCCATGCGTGACATCGACGACCCGAGGACCCTGGGGGAGCTGCGGGGCCTCGCCGACTACGACGCGGGGGTGCCCCCGTTGGACGAGGAGACCCGGCGGCGGGGGCGGGCCCGGCTGCTGGCCACGATCACCGCGCCGGACGCGGACCGGACACGGAAGCCGGCCTTCCGGCTCGCCCCGCCGGTACACCGCCGTCCGGTCCCGCGGATCGCGCTGAGCGGGCTGGTCGCCGCGGCCGTCACCGCCGGTGTCCTGGTCGCCGTGCAGCAGGACGGCGACGACGGCCGGGGCGGGACCGCGAAGCCGCCGGTGACCAGCCTGCCGCCGATGCGGAACGTGAGCGCGCGGACGGTGCTCAACGGGGCGGCCGCGTACGCGCGACAGCACGAGAAGCAGGTCAGCCCGCGGGACGACCAGTTCATGTACACCAAGGAGATCATCAAGGAGACCGACCAGAAGACCGGGAGAACGAAGACCCACGTCGCCGAGAACTGGCGCTCGGTGGACGGCTCCAAGCGTTCGTGGGTCATGGAGCTGGGCAAGGGGTGGTGGGCCACACCGCTGGCCGCGAACGAGAGCGTGTGGCCGCCGCAGGACTGGAGCAGGCTGCGGAAGCTGCCGACCGACCCGGAGCAGCTGATCCTTGCGGTCCAGAGGGAGTCCTTCGGACGCCAGGGGAAGAACGCCTCCCTCGACGACATCACCGACGAGGAGTGGATGCACATCCACTTCAGCCTCGCCGGGCTGCTCAAGCTGGTCCCGGTGATGCCCGAGGGGCTGCGGCCGGCGGCCTACGAGGCGCTCGGGATGGTCCCGGGGGTCAAGGCGGTGCCGAACCAGAAGGACGCCAAGGGACGGGTCGGCGTGGCCATCACCTACAAGGCCCCGGACCTCCCCGGGGGAAGCTTCGACTACGGCGGCTACTTCATCTTCGACCCGGTGACGTACGCCTTCCTCGGCTTCCGTGACGAGCGTTCCTCGGGCGACGGCAAGAACATGAAGGTGTACACCCAACTCTCCTACCTGGACAGTTGGGCGATCGTCGACCGGGCCAAGGAGTACCCGTCGGCCGCCGGGTAGCGGCGTACGAAACACCCCCTAGGCGTCGGCGGGGACCCTGAGGGCGGCCAGGACCGGCAGGTGGTCCGTGGCCGCCCTCAGGTCGTCGCCGGTGATGCCGGGGTGGTCGAGGGGGACGCCGCAGCCGAGGACCTCGATGCCGCCGGTGGCCAGGATCGCGTCGATGCGCTGGTGGGGGTCGGTGGGGGTGGAGGTGTACTCGCCGCCCCAGGGGGTGGTGCTCCAGCAGTCCTGGAGCTCGCCGGCGAGGCGGCGGAACGTGCGGCCCTGCGGGCGCTCGTTGAGGTCGCCGCCCGCGACGGCGTGCGGCACGCCCAGGCCGGCGAGGTGGTCCAGGAGCATGCCGCCCTGCTCGTACCGCTCGTCCTTGTGGAGGGAGAGGTGGCAGGACAGGACGCCGAGGCGGGCGCGCCCGAAGCGGACCACCGCCGTGGCGAAGCCGCGCCGGTGCAGGCCGGGGGTGAGGGGCAGCAGGACGTCCTCGGTGTGTTCGACCGTGGCCCGGAGGCCGCACAGCAGCGCGGGGCCGGAGGCGGTGGCGCCGCCGGAGAGGGTGACCAGGCCGGAGGCCGCGGCGAGCCGCGCGAGCTTCTTGCGCCAGCGGAAGAAGCGAGGGGCTTCCTGGATCAGGACCAGGTCGGGGGCGCAGGCGGTGATCACTCGGGCGAGGGCGTCCGTGTCGTCGCGCATGGAGCGGATGTTGTAGCTGAGGACGCGGATGGTTGCCGAACCGTCGGGGTGCGTACGGGAGTTGGGCAGCGGGGTGGTCGCCATGCGGATCAAGATACGCCTAAGAGCTCGGGGCATTTGTCCGTTTGCGACTGCAGGTGCGTCGTGGTTGTTCGCGCAGTTCCCCGCGCCCCTGAAAACGGGGCGCGGGGTGCCGGCCGGTGTCTACATGATCGGGTCGGGTTCTCTCGCCAGGTCCGCCGCGCCCACCAGGCCCGCCTCGTTACCCAGCTGGGCGGCGATCACGTCGGCGACCGGGCGCCAGTTGCCACCCACGAGCCAGCGCTTGTAGGACTTGCGGATGGGGTCGAGGACCAGTTCGCCCTCGTCCGACAGGCCGCCGCCGACGATGAAGGCGGAGGGGTCGAAGAGGGAGGCGAGGTCGGCGAGGCCCGCTCCGGCCCAGCGGGCGAGTTCGCGGTAGGAGTCGACGGCGACCGGGTCGCCCTGGCGGGCGGCCATGGAGATGTGCTTGCCCTCGATGCCGTCGGGGGTGCCGTCGCCGAGGCCGAGCAGCAGTTCCGCGTTCTCCGGGGTGGCGTTGGCGCGCTGCTTGGCGTACCGGACGAGGGCGCGGCCGGAGGCGTACTGCTCCCAGCAGCCCTGGCTGCCGCAGCCGCAGAGCAGGCCGTCGGGGACCATACGGATGTGGCCGAACTCGGCGGCCACGCCGTAGTGCCCGCGGCGCAGCTTGTTGCCGATGATGATGCCGCCGCCGAGACCGGTGCCGAGGGTGATGCAGATGACGTTGCGGTGGCCCTTGCCCGCGCCGAACTTGTACTCGCCCCAGGCGGCGGCGTTGGCGTCGTTCTCCACGACGACCGGCAGGCCCACGCGGGCCTCGACCTTCTCCTTGAGCGGCTCGTTGCGCCAGTCGATGTTGGGGGCGAAGTAGACCGTCGACCGCTGACGGTTGACATAGCCGGCCGCGCCGATGCCGACACCGACGATCTCGTGTCCGGCTCGCGCGCCCTCGACGGCGGCGGCGATGGCGTCCACGATCCCCTCGGGCGTGCCCGGGGTCGGCACCTTGTGCGTCGAGAGGATGTTGCCTTCCTCGTCGACCACACCGGCCGCGATCTTGGTACCGCCGATGTCGACGCCGATGGTGAGTCCCATGAATCCCTCAGTTTCGGTCGAGCCCCGCTACGGCCAACCGTACCCGAGGCCCTGCACCGGGACTCCCGGCGTCCGCCCGGCGGACGGGCCGCCGTCAGTCCAGGTCGATGCGCTCCCCGGGGCCCGGATCGTCCCCCTGGTCACGGCGTGCCTGGTGGCCGGTGTCCCGGTTCGTCCAGCGGCGCTCCTGCGCCTCGACGGCGGAGCGGTAGGCGGCGAGGAGTTCACCGCCGGCGGCGGCGAGATGGTCGAAGACGTCCGGGTTGCGTTCGATGACCGGTTCGACGGCGGCCTTGGCCTGGCGGACGACCTGGTTGACCATCTGCTGGGCCGCGCCGCCGGCGACCGCGCCGAGCAGCGGCGACTGGAGCCCGGACAGCTTGTCCGCGACGGTGTCGACCAGCTTGCGCAGTTCCTCGGCGGCCGAGCCCGGGGGCGGCCCGTACCGGGCGCGGCGGCGGGCCTTCTCCGCGATCAGGTCCTCCTCGCACGCCGTCGCCCAGGCGTCGGCGTCGGTGGCGCGCGCACGGTCGCTCTCGCGTCCCTGCTCGGCCGTCCGCGCCTCCTCGGCCGCGTCCCTGCGCGCGGCAGCGTCCCTACGCGCGGCCGCGTCCTCGCGAGCGGCGTCGGACGGGGGGCGCTCTTCGCTCATGGCGGGCTCCTGCCTACGGTTCGTACCTTCGACGTTACCCGAACGGGCGTATGCGGTTCACCGGGTCCGGGGCCACAACTGCGGGTCCGGCGCGAATCGGATCCTCAGGGAGCCCTCGCGCAGGGCCGCGCCGTCCACCGTGCACCGGCGCAGTGCCGACGGCAGCGGAACGATACGGCGGAACTGGCCGGCCGTGACGACCAACTCGTCGCCGCGCCGGATGAGATCCAGCTCGTCCCGTATCGCGCCGGGCAGCGGGATGTGCCACACGAGCACGCCCTCGTCCGCGAGGTTGTCGGTGACGGGCCAGACGACGCGTGCGGGAGCGTCACCCGTACCGGGTACGCCGAGAGCGGCGAGGTCGTCGAGGCCGCGGGGGTCGCGTCCCAGGTGGCCCACTCCCCGTACGGGGCGGGCCTCGCCCTGTTCCTGCCACTCCTCCAAGGCCTTGCGCTGCTGGGCGACGAGGCCGGCGAGCCAGGTGTCGTGGGTGCCCTGGGGCAGGACGCGGTTGGCGATCAGCAGGTCGACGGGGAGGGCCCGCAGGGCGAGTCCGACGCTCGCGAGGCGGATGTGGTCGGCGCCGGCCGGGCCGGGCTCGGCGACCAGGCGCACGCTGGTCCCCGGGTCCTCGACGATCGCGGCGACGGCGGCCAGTTCGACGTCCCAGCGGGCGGCCGTCTCGTAGAGCCACTCGGCGGGCATCGGCACCCCGGCGAGCCGTCCGAGCACCGGGCGCAGCGCGCGGGCCGCCTGCCGCTCCGGCGGGAGGAGTCGGCGCAGGTAGCGCCGCAGTTCCTCCGGGAGGCCGAGCAGGGCGAGGGCCTGCGGCGCGGGGGGCAGATCGACGACGAGCAGGTCGTACGCCTCCGACAGCGCGGCGTCGCGCAGCGCCCGCAGCAGGGCGAGTTCCTCGGCGCCGGGCAGGGGCGTGAGTTCCTCGGCGTCCAGCCGTCCCGCGCCCAGCAGGTCGAGGACGGAGGCGGCCCGCTCCTGGAACGCGACGAGGTCCTCGCGGAAGCCGGCCGCGGCGTCGGGGCGCCAGGCGGTGAGGTTCGGCGCCACCCGCACGGGTTCCGGGCCGGTGGCCGTGGCGAGGGCCGCGCCCAGCCCGTCCGTGCGGTCGGCACTGAGGACCAGCGTCCGCGTGCCCGCGCGGGCCGCGTCCAGCGCCGTGGCCGCGGCGACCGTCGTACGGCCGCTGCCGCCTTGCCCGGTGATCAGGATGGTGCGCATGGGGGTGAACGGTAACCCAGCGGCGGGCGCCCCCGCGCCGGGCGGCACCCGGCGCGGGGCTCGGCCGGGGGTGGGAGGCGCTTACCGGCGCTGACAGGGTGCCGCCTGCGCCCACCGTGCCGCCCCAGCGGCACGACTGCCCGCAGGTGGAACGGGAACGGAGGAAGAGGGAAAAGGGCGAAGCCCGATTTCCAGGGGCGCGGGGAACTGCGCGATCAGCCACGAACGACCCGCAGCCGCGCCCCGTCCCAGCCCACCCAGTCATGCCGCGCCCGACGGCACCCTCCACCACCAAGGCAAGCCGGGCGGGTGGGCGGGGGGCAAAAACCTACGCCCCCGACTCCACCCGCTTCTTCAACCCCGCCAACGCCCGGTCGATGATGACCTTCTCCGCCTTGCGCTTGATCATCCCGAGCATGGGGATCTTGACGTCGACGGTCAGCTGGTAGGTCACCTCCGTCACCGAGTCGCTCACCGGCTTGAGGATGTACGACCCGTCGAGGGAACGGAGCATCTGGGACTTGACCAGCGTCCACGAGACCTCGTTCGCCCCGGTCCAGGTGTACCCCAGCGTCTGGTCGTCCTTGATCGCGCCCGCGTCCATGACCAGCCGGACCTGCTCGGCCCGCCCCTGCTCGTCCGTCCGGAGGACTTCCGCCTCCTTCACCTCTCCCGTCCAGTCCGGGTAGCGGGCGAAGTCGGCGATCACTCCCATGACGTCGGCCGCCGCAGCCTCGATCGTGATGCTCGAACTGGTGAATTCCGCCATCGCCGTGGCTCCTCCAGAGACGTTCCGGTGAGGGAGGTGGGTGCGCACGTATGTGCAGCGTGAAGGCTACCGCGCGCCCGCCGAAGCCTCGCCACCCCATCCGGCGTTCACCACTCCAGCGCCCACGGCTTCCCGCTCCCCGCGAAGTGCCCCACATTCACACACTCCGTGGCCCCGATCCGCATCCGCCGCGCCAACGGCTGGTGGACATGGCCGAACAGCGAGTACCGGGGCCGGGTCTTCCGGATCGCCTCCAGCAACGCCCGGCTCCCGCGCTCGAATCGGCGCGCCACCGTGTCGTAGACCAGTTCGGGCACTTCCGGGGGGATGTGCGTGCAGAGCACGTCGACCTCCCCCACCGCCTCGATCTTGGCCGCGTACTCCTCGTCGCTGATCTCGTAGGGCGTCCGCATGGGCGTGCGGAGTCCGCCGCCCACGAAGCCGAAGACCCGGCCGCCGATCTCCACCCGTTCGCCGTCGAGGACGGTCGTCCCCGGTCCCGCGTACTCCGGCCACAGTCGCGGCATATCGACATTGCCGTAGGTGGCGTACGTCGGTGTGGGAAAGGCCGCGAACAGCTCGGCGTACTGCTTGCGGACGGCCTTCTCGATCACGGTGGAGCGGTCCTCGCCCACGCCCGCCCAGAGGCGGGCCCCGAGTTCGCGGGCCTCCTCGAACCGCCGGGCGGTGCGCAGTTCGACGAGCCGGCTGGCGTTCTCGGCGCCGAAGAGGTCGGGGAAGATGCCGCGGGAGTGGTCGGCGTAGTCGAGGAAGAGGACCAGGTCGCCCAGGCACACCAGGGCGTCGGCGTCCTCACCCGCTCTGGCCAGGTCGCGCGCGTTGCCGTGCACGTCGCTGACCACGTGAATGCGCGTTCTGCCGTTACCGTCCCGTGTGCGTGCCATGACGATCAAGCGTAGGCGTGTGCGGCATACGTGAACAGAGCCGGTCGCACGTGCGGTTACTGGCCAGTCAGCAAGTGAGGGGATTATTCTTCCCGGGGAGAGCCCCCATGTGTGACGCGGAGAACATCTCGCCGGACCCCCCTCGCGGAGAGGCCATACCGACGGGTAACGTCCGGGCAGTCCAGTTGTGCTCAGGTTTTCAACCAGTAAGGCCCAAGGATCCACAGGGGACCTGAGCGCTCGCCCCAGCCTTGGACCGCACCGTCGCAGCAACACAGAGTCGTGGCGCCGGCGCCCTATGAGGAGCAGCAGTCTTGCGCGAGTTCAGCCTTCCGGCTTTGTACGAGGTCCCGACGGACGGCAATCTGACCGACATCGTCCGCAGAAACGCCGCGCAGCATCCCGATGTCGCCGTCATCGCCCGCAAGGTGGGCGGCGCCTGGCAGGACGTGAACGCCGTCCAGTTCCTCGCCGAGGTGCGCACCGCCGCGAAGGGGCTGATCGCCGCCGGGGTCCAGCCCGGTGACCGGGTCGGGCTGATGTCGCGTACGCGGTACGAGTGGACCCTGCTGGACTTCGCGATCTGGACGGCCGGCGGGGTCACCGTGCCGGTGTACGAGACCAGCTCGCCGGAGCAGGTGCAGTGGATCCTCGCCGACTCGGGCGCGACCGCCATGATCGTGGAGCTGGACGGGCACACGGCGGCCGTCGAGTCGGTGCGCGACCGGCTGCCGGCGCTCAAGCACGTCTGGCAGATCGAGGGCGGCGGGGTGGAGGAGCTGGGCCGCCTCGGCCAGGACGTCACCGACGCGGCCGTCGACGAGCGCAGCTCGCTGGCCAAGGCCGACGACCCGGCGACCATCGTCTACACCTCGGGCACCACCGGCCGCCCGAAGGGGTGCGTGCTCACCCACCGCAGCTTCTTCGCCGAGTGCGGGAACGTGGTGGAGCGGCTGCGGCCCCTGTTCCGTACGGGCGAGTGCTCGGTCCTGCTCTTCCTCCCGCTCGCGCACGTCTTCGGGCGGCTCGTGCAGGTCGCGCCGATGATGGCGCCGATCAAGCTGGGCACCGTTCCGGACATCAAGAACCTCACCGACGAGCTGGCCTCCTTCCGGCCGACGCTGATCCTCGGTGTGCCGCGGGTGTTCGAGAAGGTCTACAACTCGGCGCGGGCCAAGGCGCAGGCGGACGGCAAGGGCAAGATCTTCGACAAGGCCGCGGACACGGCGATCGCGTACAGCAAGGCGCTGGACACCCCGTCGGGCCCGGCCCTCGGTCTGAAGATCAAGCACAAGGTGTTCGACAAGCTCGTCTACAGCAAGCTGCGCGCGGTGCTCGGCGGCAAGGGCGAGTACGCGATCTCGGGCGGCGCCCCGCTGGGCGAGCGCCTCGGCCACTTCTTCCGGGGCATCGGGTTCACGGTCCTGGAGGGCTACGGCCTCACCGAGTCCTGCGCGGCGACCGCGTTCAACCCCTGGGACCGGCAGAAGATCGGTACGGTCGGGCAGCCGCTGCCGGGGTCCGTCATCCGGATCGCGGACGACGGGGAGGTGCTGCTGCACGGCGAGCACCTGTTCAAGGAGTACTGGAACAACCCGGGCGCGACCGAGGAGGCGCTGGCCGATGGCTGGTTCCACACCGGTGACATCGGCACCCTCGACGAGGATGGCTACCTCCGGATCACCGGCCGTAAGAAGGAGATCATCGTCACCGCGGGCGGCAAGAACGTCGCCCCGGCCGTGATCGAGGACCGTATCCGCGCCCACGCGCTGGTCGCGGAGTGCATGGTGGTGGGTGACGGGCGGCCGTTCGTCGGCGCGCTGGTCACCATCGACGAGGAGTTCCTGGGCCGTTGGGCCGCCGAGCACGGCAAGCCGACGGGTTCCACCGCGGCGTCGCTGAGCGCGGACGCCGATCTGAACGCGGCCGTTCAGGCCGCGATCGACGACGGCAACGCCGCGGTGTCGAAGGCGGAATCGGTGCGGAAGTTCCGCATTCTGTCCTCCCAGTTCACGGAGGAGTCGGGCCACCTGACGCCGTCCCTGAAGCTCAAACGCAACGTGGTGGCGAAGGACTACGCGGACGAGATCGAGGCGATCTACCAGAAGTAGCAACCCATACCGGCCGCACGGGCCGGTCGGCTCATGGCGCGGTGTCCTCCACCAGGACCCGCGCCATCGTGCGTTCCGCGAGCGCGGTGATCGTGACGAACGGGTTCACCCCGATCGAGCCGGGCACCAGCGAGCCGTCGGTGACGTACAGCTTCGAGTAGCCCTTCACCCGCCCGTAGCCGTCGGTCGCCCTGCCCAGCACACAGCCGCCCAGCGGGTGGTACGTGAAGTCGTCGGCGAACACCCTGTTGGACGAGCCGAACAGGTCGTAGCGGTACATCGTGGAGTTGGCGGAGTTGATCCGGTCGAAGAGCTTCTTGGCCATGGAGGACGAGACCGCGCTCTGGGCGGCGCTCCAGCCGAGCTTCGCCGAGTCGCCGGCGGCGTCGTAGGTGAAGGAGGCGCGCTCGGTGTTCTTGGTGATCGCCAGGTAGAGGCTGACCCAGTGTTCGAGGCCGGTGGGCAGGGGGGCGATCTCGGCGAAGACCGGGTTGGCGGTGTTGGCCCAGTCGTCGATGCCCATGACCGGCATGGTCGACTGGTTCTCCCCGACCGTGTCCCACAGGTGGTTGGCCCGTCCGAGCATCACATTGCCGTTGGGGCCCCAGCCGGCGCCGACACTGGCGTCCAGGGCGGCGAGGGTGCCCTTCGCCCGCGCGCGGACGAGGAGTTCGGTGGTGCCGACGCTGCCGGCGCCGAGGAACAGGTAGGTGCAGCCGTACTCCTTGGTCTCGACGACGGTGCCCGTGCCGTCGACGCGGTCGACGGTGACGACGTACGTGCCGTCGCTCAGCCTGCGGATGCCCCTGGCCCGTTCCAGGGTGTGGATGGTGACGTTGCCGGTGCCGAGGGCGGCGGCCAGGTACGTCTTGTCGAGGCTCTTCTTGCCGTGGTTGTTGCCATAGATGACCTCGCCGGCGAGGGCCGACTTCGTCGCCGTGCCGGCGGCCTCGCGCCGCATGTGGTCGAAGTCGTAGACGCTGGGCACGAAGGTGGTCCGCAGGCCGGTCTTCTCGGCGTGGGCCCGGGAGATCCGGCTGAAGCGGTACCACTCGGTGGACTCGAACCACGCGGGGTCGATGGTGTTGACGCCGAGCATGGCGCGGGCGCGCGGGAAGTACGTGGCGTACATCTCGGCGGTGTCGACGGTCGGGAACTGCTCGGCGAAGTACGACCGGAGCGGGGTGACGGCCATGCTGCCGTTGACCAGGGAGCCGCCGCCGACGCCCCGGCCGAGGAAGACCGACATGTTGGCGTAACGGACCCGGTCCAGCACGCCGGGGTAGGCGCTGATGTCCTTGTTGACGACGTCCAGCCAGAGGAACGTGGCGAGCGGGGCCTCGGTCCGGGTCTTGAACCACATGGAGCGCTCGTCCGGCTCCCGGGTCGAGCAGAAGATCTTGCCGTCGGCGCCGGGGGTGGTCCACGCCTTGCCCATCTCCAGGACGAGGGTGCGGATGCCGGCCTGGCCGAGGCGGAGGGCGGCTACGGCGGCGCCGTAGCCGGAGCCGATGACGATCGCCGGGGCGTTGTCGACGGCGTCGGGCTCAGCCGCGTGGGCGGACTGGAGGCCGATGCGGGTGAGGCCGAGGCCGGCCGCCGTCTGAAGGGCGGCCATACCAAGGATGTGACGTCTCGTCAGCTGACGCTGCATCAGTTTTGCTGTCATGTGCGCAGCATGTGCGGATTATTCGGCTCCGGCTAGGGGCTCCACCGTGCCGGGTGGCGCCTACCGGGGTGCCGGGTGCTCCCGGAAGGCGAGTTCCGGTCGTCTTGTGGCTGGTCGCGCAGGTCCCCGCGCCCCTCACGGGGCTACAGCAACGTCTTCAAAGTTTCTGCCAACAGGTCCCAGCGCCATTTCTCCTCCACCCACTCCCGGCCCCGCTGTCCCATGCGTTCCCGTAGCTCCGGGTCGCCGAGGAGGGTGACGATGCGTTCCGCGGCCTCCGTGGGGGAGCCGCCCCGGACGACCCAGCCGGTCTCGCCGTCGAGGACGGCGTCGGGGGCGCCGCCGGAGTCGCCCGCGACCACGGGCAGGCCGGTGGCGGAGGCCTCCAGGTAGACGATCCCGAGGCCCTCGACGTCCAGACCTCCCCGGCGGGTGCGGCACGGCATGGCGAAGACGTCACCGGCGCCGTAGTGGGCGGGCAGCTCGGACCAGGGGACGGCGCCGGTGAAACGGACGGACCCGGCGACCCCGCTCTCGTGGGCGAGCCGGCGCAGCTCCTTCTCGTACGGGCCGCCGCCGACGATCAGGAGCACCGCCTCGGGCTCCGCCGCGAGGATCCCGGGCATCGCCCGGATCAGCGTGTCCTGCCCCTTGCGCGGCACGAGCCGGGAGACACAGACGACGACCGGCCGGTCGGTGAGCCCCAGCCGGGCGCGGACCTCGGCGCCGCCGGAGCCCGGGTGGAAGGTCTTCTCGTCGACGCCGGGCGGCAGTTGGACCATCCGCCCGGCCGCGTCCGGGGTGAGGGCCGTGGCGATCCGGGAGCGGGTGTACTCCCCCAGGTAGGTGATCGTGTCCGTGCCCTCACCGATCCGCCGCAGCAGCTGCCGGGCGGCCGGCAGCTGCGCCCAGCCCGCCTCGTGGCCGTGCGTGGTGGCCACCAGCCGCTCCGCGCCCGCCCGGCGCAGCGCGGGGGCCATCAGGCCGAGGGGGGCCGCCGCGCCGAACCAGACCGACGTGCAGCCGTGCTCGCGCAGCAGCGAGACCGCGCGACGGGTGACGGCGGGCGTCGGCAGCAGCATGGTCGTCCGGTCGCGGACGACGGTGAAGGGCTGCTCGGCGTCGAAGGCGGCGGTCGCCTCCACGCCCTCCCGGCTCCGCTTCCACGTCGACGCGTAGACGACGAGGCGCTCGGGGTCCAGCCGCAGCGCCATGTTGTGCAGGAACGCCTGGATGCCGCCGGGCCGGGGCGGGAAGTCGTTGGTCACGATCAGGGTCTTGTGCATCGCCGCCGACCCTACCGAACGGGTGCCGGGCCACCGCCGCCAGGCACATCCACCCGGTCCCGGGCGGTCGACCGGCTTCCCCGGGCACGGCGCCACGAGCCCGGCCACGCTTCACGGCGGCCTCACAGCCCGACGGGGGATCATGTCCCTCACCAACACGACCAGTGCGCGGACGGACAGGGATTCACGTGGCTCAGACCGACATGACGGGCTCTCGACGGCTCCCGTCCGGGCTGCTCGCCCTCTGGGGCGCGACCCGGCTGCTCCTGCTGCTGTTCGTCTTCAAGGTGTTCGTGTTCCCGGGACCGGACGTCACCGGCGACGTCTCGGTGATCTACCACGGCTGGTACGGGACGCTGCGCGCGGGAACGTATCCCCTGGACGACGTCACCTGGCAGTACCCGCCCGCCGCGGCCCTCGCGATCCTCTCCCCCGCGCTGCTGCCCTTCCTGGACTACGCGTCGGCGTTCTTCGTCCTCGCCCTCCTCGCCGACCTGGTCGTCCTCGCGCTGCTCCTCCACGCGGGCACGCGTCCCGGCCGGACCTGGCGCGGCGCCCGGGTGTGGGTGGTGGGACTTCCGCTGCTCGGTCCGACCGTCTACGCCCGGTACGACGTGATGGTGACGGCCGTGGCGGTCGCGGCCCTCCTGGCGGGCAGCCGCCATCCGCGCGCCATGGGGGCGCTGACGGCCTTCGCGGCCCTGCTGAAGGTGTGGCCGGCCCTGCTGCTCCTGGGCGCGCGCCGGCGCGCCGCCTGGGCCTGGGCGGCGGGCACCGGCCTGGTGCTGGCGGTGGGTTTCGCTCTGGCCAGGCCGGGCGCCTTCGCCTTCCTGACCTTCCAGCGCGACCGGGGCACCGAGGTGGAGTCGCTGGGGGCGCTCGTGTTCCATGTCGCCCGGCAGTTCGGCTGGGACGGGCTGGTGCTGCTCAACTACGGCTCGGTGGAGTTCCTCGGCCCGTACGTCGGCGTCGTCAGCGACGCGGCGCTCGTGCTCAGCGGGGTGGCCTTCGCGTGGCTGCTGCTGTGGCGGGTGCGGGCGCGGCGGTTCGCGCCGTACACCCTCGCGGACGCGGCGTTCGTGGGGGTGCTGATGTTCACGGCCACGAGTCGGGTGATCAGCCCCCAGTACATGGTGTGGCTGGTGGGGCTGGCCGCCGTCTGTCTCTGCTTCCGGGCGAGCCGTATGGGGCTGCCGGTCGTCATGGTGCTGGTGGCGTCCTTCGTGACCGTCCTGGAGTTCCCGATCTGGTTCGGCCATGTCGTGGCCAGCGACTGGCTGGGCATCACGCTCCTCTTCGTCCGCAACGGCCTGCTCGTCGTGGCGACGCTTCTCGGGGGGTTGGAGCTGTGGCGGGACACGGTGGTGCGGGGGGTGCCGGAACCGCTGCCGGGCCGGGCCGACCGTGCGAGGGAACCGCTGGGGTCCTGAGGCCTGGGTGGGTGGGGTG